>JAUQPW010000002.1:2406-134893 GCA_030550175.1 bacterium | reverse complement strand
CCATATTTTACGCCACTTTCATAATCTTCTTGCCCATGACCCGGAGCCGTATGAACACAACCGGTTCCCTGATCCAGAGTCACATAATCGGCCAGGATTAATTTGGATTCCCGATCTATAAAGGGATGTTTAGCAACCAACCCTTCCACTACTTTCCCGGGGAAAGTTCCAAGAATTGTGAAATCCTTGATTCCGGCTTTCTTCAGCGTCTCTTCCAACAGTTCTTTGACTACAATATAAACCTCTCCGTTTACCTGCACGGCCGTATAAGTG
Source organism: bacterium (assembly GCA_030550175.1). Classification (GTDB taxonomy): domain Bacteria; phylum Moduliflexota; class Moduliflexia; order Moduliflexales; family JAUQPW01; genus JAUQPW01. Next base: position 134,620 of record JAUQPW010000002.1, on the reverse strand, counting down.
TATTCCGGATGAAACGCAATGGCCAGGTTAGCCGGTAAAGTCCAGGGGGTCGTCGTCCAGATCAATATATAAGTCTTTTTACCTTTCAGGACCGGAAGGATCCGTTCCGGGTCCGATACCAATGGAAATTTTACGTAAACCGAAGGAGACTCATGATCGTAATACTCCACTTCGGCCTCAGCAAGTGCGGTTTCACAATGGATACACCAGTAAACCGGCTTCAAGCCCTTGTAAACACTCCCTTTTTCTACAAACTTAGCAAGTTCCCGGATGGTATCGGCCTCGTACCTGTAATCCATGGTTGTATAGGGATGCTCCCAGTCACCCAGAACTCCCAGGCGCTTAAACTCGCTCCGTTGGATATCGATAAACTTACTGGCATACTGCCGGCAAAGTTTACGTATCTCATCTTTGCCCATCTGGCTTTTCTTATCACCCAGGGTCTTCTCAACTTGATGTTCGATAGGTAATCCGTGACAATCCCATCCGGGAACGTATACAGCATTATAGCCCATCATGGAGCGAGATTTAACCACAAAATCTTTTAAGATTTTGTTGAGGGCAGTCCCGATATGGATATGTCCGTTGGCATAGGGAGGACCATCGTGTAAAATATATTTGGTTTTATCGGCAAACTTCCGCCGGATTTGCTGGTAAAGTTTTTGTTCTTCCCAACCTTTAAGGATCTCAGGCTCCCTCTTCGGGAGATTGGCTTTCATGGGAAAATCGGTTTTAGGTAAATTTAAAGTGTTTTTATAATCCATTTTCTGAGTCTCCTAAATTCTTTTCTATTCTATCTATTTAAATTCTGGCTTATATCTTTTATAAGATAAGGTCTGCCTCCTCATCTGTAAAGATAGATCCTCAAGTTTTATACAGGAGTATGGAACGGAGTCCAGAAAATTGGAAGTTTCTGCTTGACCCGCCGAACCTCTGTATGTAAGATTTATTATACTTAGTAATAGGGTTTATCCAGGCTTTATCCGTGAATCTTTTCATAAAAAGAGGTAAAATTTATGGAAAAAGATACGGTAACCCTCTTCGAGCTGAGACCCAGCTTCTGGGGGTTTAATATTTGGGCGAGTCTATCTACGAAATACATCCTGACCGAGGATTATCTGCTCATTAATAACGGACTGCTCAGTAAAGAATACAACCGAATTCCCCTCTATAAAGTCGCAGATATTACCGTTCGACAATCCTTGCTTCAAAGATTGTACGGACTTGGAGATATTATCATTATCAGTTCAGACGTCACAGAACCAAGGCTAACGCTTAAATCTATTCCCGATGCACCGAAAGTAGCCGATATGATCTCGAAGCAAGTAGATCTTGCAAAACGAAAACGTCGCATCATCATCGAAGAAGAAGGAGGTCACTAAAATATCCTCAAAAAGGGATTTTAAGATTTATCCCTTTAAAAAAATTTCAGGAATCAAGAACCTAGAGAAAGAACGTATTCTTTCCCACGTTCTTGCTTTTTATCCCTATGTTTGGAATTGGTTTACCGGAATTAGTCTTGATTTTTATCATTGCCTTATTGGTAATAGGTCCTGAAAAGCTTCCAGAAGTGGCGAGGACGCTGGGGCGAACCCTGGGTGAATTTAAGCGGATTGCAGACGAAATGAAACAAACCATCACCGCCGAAATGCAAGAAGAAATCAATCGGCCTTACAGACCTTCTAAAAGAGAAGAACCTCCTCCATTGCCTGCAGAACGCAACCCAGAAATTAAATCTCCGGAAGAAATTAAAAACGATGGGATGCCAGGCTAGTAAGATCCCGATGGAAGACCGGAACCTTCCTTACCCCTGAAGAAGTTCCTCGCCTGGAACCCTGTCGCTTTTGGTTCTTTTCTGAATTATCTCTTTGAGGAAGCCTTCCCAGGTCCTTTTCCCAAGGGAATCTTTCCCTCCTTAATCCTTTGGGAAACCCATATCCCGGCCTTCACTTCCGGTCAGCGTCGAAGCGTTTATCTTCTAACCCTCCCCAGGTTACCCGGTTGGGGCTAAAAGATTCGGGGAACGACCTATGCAGCTTTACCTCCGGCCTCTATCGAAATCCGTGAAGCTACCCCTCGCAAGCCTCGGATCTGTCCGGGAAAGATATCAGCCGGTTAAAAAAGCCAAAACCCCTACCAAAGCCAGACTTGCCAGGATAATTAAGAGTACATCCAGGGCATTTTTCCATCTCCAGTTAAAAGCAGTACTCAGGATCGGCCGGCCCTGCACCCCATTATCTTCCTTACATAAGCTTTCTCCATAATCAAATTGTAGAACCGGCTCTTCCTTTTTGAAGGAGAGGGTCCTCCTTTGTCGAATAGTTCTTAACTCAGAAGTTTTTTCCGCTGCGATAAACTTTGAAATGTACAGATTAAAGTTATCCATGGTTTTGGCCTCCATTGTTTTAAAGTTCTATTAAACTAGAACAATCAGGGAAAACAAAATTAAAAGACAAGATCATGGATCTCTTTTATCCAGATTAACCGGCTTCTTCCCCTTTGATCCCGACCACGATCATCCACGTATGAAAGAACATCAGTTGTTGATCCCGTACAAAAGGATCCATTCCAGTTGATCCTGAACCCTGGATTTCCCGGGAGAGCTCTTCTAAAATCACCTTACGGGTTTCTGGATCCGGGTCTGTCAGGTCTAACCAGCGCCGGACATTCACTTCGATCCTGCGCGATTCAGAATAGATCGTATTTAACCCGGCTTCCTGGAGCAGGTTGTTAAGCTCGGTTGCAGTCAAGGCCCGGGTATGGGAAGGATCTCGCAACCGTTCTATACGGTTATAGTTTGCTGCCCATGTTTCATTTTCAGGGGATATCAGGTCAATAATGCCTACTCTCCCATTGGGGCGACAGACCCGAACCATCTCATCGACCTGAATCCTGGGATTCACAAAGTGATGCAAAGCAAAGCGACAGACGACTCTATCAAAGGTATTATCCGGAAAGGGTAAGGTTTCTGCGAATCCTCTCAGAAAGAAAATGTTTTTTAAGTTAACCTGCTGGGAAGAGTGTTTTCCCTGCGCCAGCATCGCGGGGGTTGTATCCAAGGCCACGACCTGTTCTACGTAGGGTGCCATAGCCCGGCTGAGATGACCTGTTCCGGCTGCAACGTCCAGCACCCAGAAATCGCTTTGTAAAGTCAGGGGAGTAATCATCCATTGTAGATATTCCGGGTTTGCGAGGGTGAGGCCTTTTTCCTCGAAACGGCTTGCTTGTTTGCTAAACGCCTCCTGGATCAATTGATGGGGGTTCATAAGATCCACTTCCCTTTCCGTAGGTATCCGACCGGTACAATAGTAACAAACGATCTTGGCTAAAAGTAGGAACCGGAATCGGGTCGAATATAGGTCAGGGTATGATGGGTTAATAGTTTACCGTCTTTGCCTGATGAGTCTTTATCCTATCCTTCTTCATAGCTTTGAGTTGGGTTAACTTTTCTATATCCTTTTCAAAAATAAAATCCCTGAAGGAAGAAGAACCACCCGGTTTTTGTTAAGTTATATATTCTAATGTTCTAAAAAACTAGAACAATTGGAAAAATAAAATAACCCTTACATTCTAACAGAAAGTCCCGTAATCCTGACCCCTTCTCCAGAGGGGTCAAATAGAAACAGGGGTATCCTACCCGGGCTGGCTTCCAGATTCCGGTTGCCGACTTTCGATCCCTTTCTGCTTCCTCTGCCGGATTTCCTCGATAGCCTCTTTCAGCATCTGGATTCCACCCTGGTCTAACACCCGATCATACATGATTAATTTCACCTGGGGAGGTAATTGAGCTTTAACCTCCTCATAGCAGGCCTGGGAAGTTAAAACGGTATCGACTTGGTGAATTTTCTCCTTAAATAACGCCGGATCGGTAATAGGAAAAAGAACCGGAATAACATTGGTAAGTCCTGAGTTAAGGATGGATCCCTCCATGTTTTTAACTCCACGCCAGCTAACACACACGATTCCAAGCCGGGTTTTCTCCGGTAAACTGGACAACTCCAGGAGCGTTTTAATATGAGGTCCTGCCATAATTCCGATGACCTCAAAGGGGGCATTTTTCAAGAGTTCCTTGATTTCATGCAAATGAAAGAAGGTCGTCACCACGAGATCTATATCCTTTGAAGGATAATGTCCGGCCTTGATTTGCTGCTCTACCTCATCTATCAGAAAGGTTTTAATTTCAATCCCAACCTCCTTCTCCAGTTGCTCTTTGTAGAATTTCAAATCCGCCTGGTTACATTCGATGAAATGAACTTCGAGGGTACGAGGTTTCCTTCTGGATTCTATCTGGGCTCTACTGAAAGCGGCCAGAGCAAACTCTTCCAGGCTAATTCCTTTCGCCTTTGCCTTGGCGATCGCCTCCTCCAAAATTTCCAGGAGCTCGGACATGTTTTTCTCCTCCGTTCGGGCCTTCTGCTCGGCTACAAAGCACCCCTTACCATGTAAGCAATAAAGAAACTTTTCCTTTTCCAACTCCTTATAAACGGTAAAGACTGTATTTTGATTTATCCTGAGAAAGCCGGCCAGCTGTCGAACCGTGGGAAGCCGTTCATGGGGCTGCAGTTTACCAGTCTTGATCAAGAATTTGATCTGCTCGGCAAGCTGTGCCTTGATCGAGAAGCCGCTATTTTTATCAATGGAAAGTTGCATGGTCAAAAATTCCTCAACCTGGAATTTGAATTTAAAGTGTTATAGAACATTATAACAATAATAGCCTCAAAGAAAAATTCCGTCAAGGAAAAAAATAGAATTTAATCAGAGGAACTTTCTCCCCTGCATCAAATATCGGCTCTAATCGGACTGAACAGCCCTTGTTGAAGAGCTATTTAGCCTTTATACCCTGTGTTTAAGCCTTAAACTTTGCTTTATGTTCCTGGTAGAAGGTTTTCATGGCCCGATTAGCTTCAAGGGTGACCTTCAAGGCTGCAAGAAATTCCTGAACCCTTTTCCCTGGAAGGACCGCCAGGATTTTATCTTCTTGAATTTCGGTAAAGGTTCGCATACCCATACAACCCAGGGAGAGGGCAGATCGTCCTTGTTCAAAGGCAATGGGTAAAGCTGCGCAGGCCGGTCGCCCAAAGGTAGCAGAGGGAGAAATTGAGGTCCAACGGACATTCCCGGCAGCCTCGCTGTATAACATGGCCTGGCGTGGCGTCAACCACATTAATACTAAATCGGGTTCCAGGGGGAAATCCTTTAAAGGTCCATAGACAATTCCACTTTTTTTCTTCTTAATGAAAGGAATTTTTTCAGCTTCTTCCGGGGATAGATAGCCGGCATTGCACATCTTCTGAACAAATCCTTTGAGTTCTTCTTGAACCGCTTCGGGCATATCAAATCCCATAACCATTGAACCCACCGGGCAGTTAAAATGCTTTTCTGCCGGGGCATAGAAGACGGTGGACTCTGCTTTTCGCCAGAAGCTACAGGCAGAAGGCGTATCCCGGTCAAATACAGGGATTCCACCCGGTATAGTTTCGACAAACGAAAGGCCTACCGGGGGAATATCCAGTTCCAGATGAGAAGAGATTTCTTCGGCTATTTTACGATACTTCATCTTTATCCTCCTATATCTTTATTCCCTCAGGTGCCATAAGCGTTCCCTGGGGGTAATACCAGGTAGAAAAAATCTATCTTAGCCTTCACTCCTTATCTGCTCAAGAAGTTCTTTACAGGCTCCGGCTACCTTTTCTACCGTCAGATATCGCATACATTCCATCTGGTAGGCACAGGTTTTCTTTTCACAGGGTCGGCAGGGGACGGATTCATAAACCACCCGATGGAAAGGTGAGGGATAGGTCCAGTTTGCTTCATTCGTTGGGCCCAGGATGGTTAGCGTGGGGGTTCCTCTGGCTACTGCAAGATGTCGAGGAGCTGATTCATTTCCAATATGAAGCCGGCTTTTATCCAGCAGAGCAGCCAGTTGAAGAAGGTCGGTAGGACAGGCCAGAATATGGGGGCGACGGCATTTTTTAAGGACCGATACTACTTCTTCTTTTTCTCCAGGTCCCCAGAGAAAGATGATTTTAGCTCCATAGGTATCTGAAAGCCAGTCGGCTAATTGGGCATATTTCTCCGGCATCCACTTCCGATGTTGCCTTCGGCCTGTAGGACTGATAGTTATGACCCAATCAGGTTTAGAGATGCCTTGAGCTGTGAGAAATTCCTCAATATAAACCCTGGCTTCTTCGGGTACTTCCAGATAGGGCGGGGTGAGATCTCCTTCCAGGCCGATGGCCTTTAACAACGCCAGCTTATCCAAAGCGGCATAACCCTTGCCAGCCTGAATTTCAGGCGTGAGGTTGTAAAAAAAAGCCCTTAGAGGATGGTAGCTGGCCACCCGATATTTTGCTCCGCTGAGAAGCGTAAGCCAGCCACTTCGGGGATTTCTGAAGAAATCAAGAACCAAATCGTATTGCTGACGGCGAATCCTTCGGATCAGTTCGAGTTCCTCCCGCCAGGGGCCCTGGCGATTCCTTATAATCACCTCATCCAGATGAGGATTATTCATGACCAGAGGAGCGGAAGCTCTTTCCGTGAGAAAAGCTATATGACTATGGGGGTAGTGTGCTCGCAAGACCCTCAAAGCGGGGGTAGTGAGAAGAACATCCCCCACCTGACGAAGTTGAATAACGAGTATTTTATGGGCCTCCAGCATTTTAGAAATTTTCGTCCTTATCTTAACAGCCTCACCTTTAAAGCCTCCCGATAAACCGCCTCGGTTTCCTCCACCAGTCGATGGATATTAAATCTACGTTCGGCGGTTCTACGGGCTTCCTGGCCTAAACTTCGGGCTTTTTCTGGATTTTTTAACAGAAAACCGATCGCCTCGGCCAGAGCTTCTGAATTTTTGGGAGGTATCAGCAATCCGTTCACGCCGTTATCGATAACTTCTGGAATAATTCCAACCTGGGTAGCTACAATCGACTTTCCCGATGCCATCAACTCTAAAACCACCCGACAATTGGCCTCTGATCCAATGGAAGTTACAATACCTATATCCAATGCCGCCATGACCTTCTCAATATCCGGATGAAATCCTGTAAGGATAAAATAAGGGGAAAGATTGAGTTGCCTGATGAGGTTTTTGAGTCGCACAATATCTTCATCTTCTTCCTTAATTGCCAATAAAAATCGGACCGAAGGATCTATCTGAATAATCTTTGAAGCCGCTGTGATAAGATATTCATGCCCCTTGATATAGCCTACTCTTCCGATAATACCGATGAGTCTGACTTTTTCCTCAATGGCAAGCTCTCTTCTTTTTGTTTTTCCATCTAAAAAAGGATGAAATCTTTGGAGATCCACACTCCCATAGATGGTTTGAACCTGATGAGCAGCCAGTCGGAGATCCCGGCATAGATTCCTTCGGATGATTTCGCCGGATGTAATCACCTTATCGGTCCATTTCCCGTACAAGAGCCGGTTTAAGGGATTATTTCGGACCGGGCGCATATCCCCTCGGGTTCGTACCAGGGCCGGTTTATTTTGAGCCAGTTTAGCGGCCAGGGCAACGAAACAATATCCTTCCGAGCGGTGGGCATTGATCACATCAAATCTTTCTTGATTCAGAAAGCGCAAAAATCCGCGGAATCCCTTGTGGAGGGTATAGGGATTAAAACCCCACAGGTCAACGGAGGTGATGATCGGGAAATTTTCTTCCTCTGCCCGGCGTATGACCGGACTCTGGGGAAGTCCCAGGATGGTCACTTTATGTCCCCGGTCCCGAAGACCTTTGGATAAATTCAAGGCATAGGCAGCTTCTGCGTTCCACCAGCGAACATTGACGATCTGAAGAAGGTTCATTTTCTTAGGACGAAAGACAGGGAGGTGAAGATGATTCACCGCCTTTCTACGTTCCCCTGTTCCCGTACCTCATCAATTTTCCTGGGTTCCTGGGTTTTCGTATCTTCCTGTCCCTTGGGGTTTTGGGAGAGTTCCCACATCTTGGCGTATTTAATAAATACCTGAAAAGCAGACATTCCACTTATAATAAGGCCCCGGGTTCCCTCTAAGAAAGCTCTTTTAAGGAAATATTTCTTGAAAAAAGCAAAAAGAGCCCTCAAAAAAATGGTGTGCGCTCGAACGGATTTTCGGGCCTGTTCAGCGGCGATGGTTGTAAACTGGTTAATCTTGTTGACATGATGGGATAGATTATCATAGGAAAAGTGGTAAAGGTCTCCCTTCAAGTAGCCGACCCTTCCCTTTAATACCACCTTTTCATGGATACCCGGTCCTTCCCACCTGGCCAGGCTCTTCTTAAACAACCGCAGTTTATAGTCCGGGTACCAGCCGGCATATTGGATCCAGGTTCCCAGGTAAAAAACCCGTCTCGGGATATAATAACCGTCAAACTCATCGGTTTGTAAAGCCCTCTTTATTTCCTCTGCCAACTCCGGAGAGACCCGCTCATCGGCATCCAGGTTTAAAATCCATTCATGGGAGGCCTTTTCCAGGGCCAGGTTTTTTTGAACCACATAACCCTGCCAGGGAATCTGATAGACTTTATCGGTATAACGTTTGCAAATCTCCAGGGTACGATCGGTGCTGAAAGAATCGACAACAATGATTTCATCTGCCCACTTAACACTTTCCAGGGCATCGGCGATCTTATTTTCCTCGTTATAGGTGATGAGGGTTACAGATAAGGCGGACATATACTTAATAAGTTGGTATCAAAAGGAGGTTAAAAGTCAAGGAGGAATTTACCATTCTAGAAGTGCAGGGCTCTTTTTTCTTAAAATTTCCCGGTAAAGAGCTTCTGTTCTTTCTATCATTTTATCCATGCCGTAGGCCTGGATTCTCTTGATGGCGGCCTGGCCCATGTGCTGTCTTTTCTTCTTATCCTTCAATAAGGAGATGACCGCAGCGGCTAACTCCTGCACGAGTTCTTTATGAAAACCTCCCTTTGCAGATTCTCGATAAGGAATCAGGATTCCTTCAACCCCGTTGGTAATAAGTTCCCGAACCCCACCTGCATCCAGAGCCAGGACCGGTTTTCCCAGAGCCATGGCTTCCTTTACAGTACCGGGAGAACCTTCAGAGAAAGAGGTTGAGAGAAGGATATCCAGATCTGCCAGAATTTCAGGAATATCCGACCGGAATCCCAACAGATAAACGGTTTGATTTAAACCCAGGGTATCGATCTGGCTTTGAAGGGCTGGTCGCAAGGGGCCATCCCCCACCAGGATAACCTTGACTTCTGGAACCTGTTTCAAGATCTCGGGAACGGCCTGAATCAATAAAGATTGACCTTTTTCGGGAGAAAGATATCCTATGACACCCACCAGTAAGGTATTTTCAGGAAGCTTGAGTTCCCGGTGTAATCGGCCGGATGGGATATGGGGATTAAACCTGACTAAATCGACCCCGCTGGGAATTACAATGATTTTATCTTCCTCGATCCCATCTCTCAGAAGCTGATTTCGGACCTCAGAGGAGACGGCTATAATCTTGTCGATGCCCCATTGATACTTGAATCGGCTTAGCCAGGAGCCAAGGGGAAATTGAACCCTGCGGGAGAGGATACAGACGGGAATTTGTGCGATTTTACCGGCCAGAGAACCCAAAGTTACCGCATGGGCCGTATGCATGTGGAGGATGTGAACCTGTTCTTGACGTAAAATTTGAGCCATCCGAAAGACGGCCTGAACATCCCATTCTCCCCTCATAGAGAGGGTAACGATTTTCAGATGGGGTTTTAAAGAGGGTTCTTCAAGGGCTTCAACTCTGTTGGCCAGGGCACTTCCAGGCTGGGTGATGAGAAAGTTGGTGTAACCTTTTCGGGCCAGACCCAGGGACAGATAAAGTAACTGGACCTCTCCACCTCGCCACGAAACCTCTGTTGTGATGTGAGCGATATTCATCCACGAAAAACCAGGAAAAGTATGAGGGTCTTTCAGGGGTAGACTTTTTAACCTAATCCCCTAACCCCCATACGCGCCAGGTTAAGCTGAAAAACCCGTCAGGGGGCGAACAGTTGGTAGACCCCGACGCAATCAGAATTTTTCAAGCTCCCTGGCCGTGTTCTGTTAAACAGGTCGCCCCGCTGGGGTTAACCTCCTTTCCTGGCGCCTATGCCCCTAACCCCCCTTTCCGACATGGGAAGGAGGAGCTGGGGGATGGTCTGGGTCCCCACTCTCCCTTTCCCTCCCAGGGAAGGGAACTCAGAGGATTTAGGTCCAAAAAACCACCCCAAAAAGAAAGGACAAGGGTGGAGACCCCTACCAATTGACATTCCCACAAAAACCTATCCCTGAAAGGGTATGAAAGTATAGAAAAAATTCTGTACTCCCCCACTCCCACACCCCCATACTCCCACACCTCCACACTCCGTCTTCCTGTCTTTTTAAACCCTCAGAAGACTTTCGGCAGCTTCTAAAACATCCTCTACCGTAATGGCCTTCATGCAGAGGAAATGCCCTTGGGGACATTTCTTACGTCCATGCTCACCACAGGGTCGGCAGGGAAGTACTTTTTCAACCACAACGGCTTTTTTATGTAGAGGTGCGTAACCTTGAGATGGTACGGTAGAGCCAAAAATAGCGACGGTGGGGATCTTTCTTGCCGATGCAATATGCATCGGGCCACTATCGTTGGTGATAAAGAGATCGCATCGGTCGATGATCGCAGCCAAATCCGATAGCGTTGTCTGGCCGGCCAGATTGATCAAACAACGACGTTGATCCTCCGATCTAAATCGACATTGGGAAGAAATTTTCTTGCAAAGGTCAATGTCTTCCTTGCTTCCTAAAAGAAGGACGGTTCCCCGGTAATTTTCGATGAGTCGGGGAATCAATTCCGAGAATTTCTCCGGAATCCATCTTTTGGTCGGCCATATAGAACCCGGACTGATTCCAATAAGAGGTTTTCTCTTTAAATCTACACCTGCTTTTTCGAGAAGTTGAGCGGCAGCCTCCTGATCTTCTTGGGCTATAGGAAGTACCATTTCTGTGGAAAAAATCTTGGGGGTCAGGGTTAAAGGGGCCAAAAGAGAAAGATTACGCTCGATGTCATGCTTATATGACCGAAAAGGAACTCTATGGTGATACAGATATTGACCTATGCCGGTTTTGAATCCGATTCGTTTGGGAATTCCCGCCATCCATAAAAGTAAGGCGGTCCGTAAGGAGCGGTGGGGCGATAAGGCCAGATTAAAATTAGATTTCCGAAGTTCTTTAACGACTTTAAAGAAAGCCTTGATTCCTCTATCGGAGCCTCGCTTGTCATAGATGAGAATTTCGTCTACATCGGGATTATTTTTAAGTAAGGATTGGGAAGGGGGACGAACAAGAACCGAGATGGTAGTGTACGGAAAGAGTTGACGAACAGCCTTTAGCAGGGGAGTGGTTAATAAAACATCTCCGATAAAGGCCGTCTGTACTACTAAAATCTTATGAAACATGTTTACAGGCAACCCCAGAAGATTTATTTACCAGGAGATCCGGTTTGATTCGCCAAGGTAAAACTCGATTACTTCATGACCTAAGAACGCTTCTAGCTTAGCTCCCTTTCTAGATTATCTCTGAATTCTTTAATCCTCTGGAGACCTTTAGAAAAGGAATTTAAATCTCTGGCCACAATCCGTTCTGGCGGAGGCAGGATATTATTGAGATAATTTTGAAAAGTATGAAATTGGGGATCTTCTACAACTGTTTTAAGTAGAAGCCTTCGAAGGGATTCATACTTAGGTCCATTCAGAATCGTTTCTATGGCCCGGCGTTTTTCTTCCTCGGAAGGAGGTTGCAGGGAAAACGATGGGGTATGTTCAGATCCCATGGAAGAGTTATATTTGCCGGCTTCTTCACCGGTATGAGGAGATTTATTGTCGGGAACAAGTTCTAAGGCAGAAAGTCTTGATTTGGGCATTGAGAGCGATCCAAGAGCAGGGGTTTCTTTAATTTTCTTTTTTAAATCCTCCAGAATAGCTTCTTCACTATTTCCATTGGCTATACGCCTGGCCAATATATTTTGCAAATCCCTTAAACTGCTTTTAAAAGTCCTTAAGTCTTTCACCTCTTCCTGACGGTCCAGAAGTTCTTTACAAATTTGATTAAAAACATAATAGTTTCCATCTTCCACAGCAACCTGTTTTAAGTAACTCTTAAACACGGGCTGACTGCTTAGAAAATAATCAATGAAAGCCGTTTTTTCCTTTTGGAGGACTTCTTGGTGGGATTTACATCGCATCAATTCCAGAAAATGCCCTTCTTTATCCTCAAAGGGAAGGGAGTAAATATGTTGCAGAATCATGCTTAGCCCTCTGCGCAGGTTGTCAATTGAGTCAATTTCTACTTTACTTTCAGGATTCAATAACAGCAACAGACGTTGAATTCCCTGATACTCGTCTTTCTCAAAAAGGACTAAAAGGGCTCTTTGTACATGAGCCATGGTTTTAAAAAACTGCATGATAATGCGTTTTCCTTTGCCTTTATCTTCTGCAGAAATACCCATAATGTTAACTCCCTTTCCTGATAGTTAAACCGTTCTCCTTATAATCTTGAAACAGAATATAATAACGACCCGGATCTGTCAAGTAGAAAACAAAACCCTTTAGGGGCGAGAAGGTTCTTAAGCTATTCAAATTTTCTCCTTGACTTCTTGTTAATAACTCTATTTAATCTTATCTTAATTTAATCTCCTTAATGAGAGGGTATAACCAATTATAAATCCTTTTTAAGAGAAATATAAAGGTCAACATGATCTTAGGTCAGATGTTGGAAAAAACTGCCGAAAGATTCCCACATCATATAGCGATTAAATTCGGCAAGCAAAAAATAACATTTAAGCAGTTGGATGAAGCCGTCAATCGATTAAGCCAGGCTCTTCTTAAACGGGATGTACAGGAAGGGGATAAGGTTGGTATACTTCTTGAGAATAAGCCGGAATATATCATCAGTTATTTCGCCATTCTTAAAACCGGAGGGGTCGTTGTTCCTCTTAATACTTTTCTGACCGGGGCAGAGCTAGCCTACATTATGAATGACTGCCAGCTCAAGGCGATTATTACTTCTAAAAAATTTTTAGAAACTCTTCAACCCATACTACCCCAAGTGTTGTCATTAAAATACACGATCTTGGTGGGTGACGACACGAAAGAATTTCTTTCGTTGAACCGGTTAATGGAAGCTGAACTCCCTGTATCTCCGGGAAAAAAGTTAAATCCGGAGAATCTGGCCGTTTTAATCTATACCTCCGGTACAACCGGTCATCCCAAGGGAGTTATGTTGTCCCATAGGAATCTGTATTCAAACATCGAGAGTTGCATCCAGGCATTTAAATTTTCCCATAGGGATAGGTTCTTGTTGTTTTTACCGCTTTTTCATGCCTTTACTTTTACGGTTTGTGTCTTAGCACCCATATACGGTGGAGCCAGAATTATCCTGTTGGAATCGGTAAAGTCCCTGGAGGAGATAAAAAAGAGCATTTTATGGGACCGCGTGACCATTTTTGTAGGGGTTCCGGCGGTTTTCAATATCCTGGCCGAGAGAAAAGTGCCCTGGATTGTTAAATACCTTCACGCTATCCGGGCTTTTATTTCAGGTTCTGCTCCACTCTCGGCGTCAACCCTTAAAAAGGTAGAAAAGAAATTCGGAGCTCCGTTGCTCGAAGGTTATGGTTTGTCAGAGGCCTCTCCGGTTGTTTCGGTTAACCCGTTAGAAGGGGTCCGAAAAGTAGGTTCGGTCGGCCTGCCTATACCCCAGGTTCAGGTCAAGATAGTCGATGCAGAAGGAAATGATCTTCCGGTGGGACAGGAAGGGGAAATTGCCGTTAAAGGCCCCAATGTTATGCTTGGCTACTACCGCTTACCTGAAGCAACTCAAAATGTGCTCCGGAATGGCTGGTTATTGACGGGAGATATAGGAAAGCTCGATGAGGATGGGTATCTCTATATTCTAGATCGAAAGAAGGATATGCTGTTGGTACGAGGGATCAATGTATATCCCAGGGAGATCGAAGAGGTCCTGCTCTCCCATCCCCAGATAGTAGAATGTGCTGTAGTCGGGGTAAAGGATGAACAGCGTGGGGAGGTACCCAAAGCTTTTGTCGTCCTTAAAGAAGGTGCAGCCCTTACTGAACGAGAAATCCGGCGATATTGTATGGAAAGACTGGCCCGATATAAGATACCCCGTTATATCGAGTTCAGAAAATCTCTACCCAAAACGCCTACAGGTAAGATTCTCAAAAGAGAACTCAAGTGAAAAGAAATAGACCCCGAAGGGCTATGATAAGGTACACCCTTCGGGGATAGAAACCCATGAATCTTCAAGATCCCTCCATGACCTTAGGAACCATGTTAGAGGAGATTGCTGCGGAACATCCCCGGCGAAAGGGTCTCCTTTTTGAAGGAAAAAAGTTTACCTATCGGCTGATGAACCAGAGGACCAACCAGATTACCAACGGTTTAAATAAACTGGGGGTTCGATTCGGCCATAAAGTTGCTATTCTTCTTTCTAATTGTCCGGAGTTTATTTTCACCTATTTTGCAGTTTCTAAACTGGGTGGAATCAACGTACCTATTAACACTTTTTTGTCTTCTGAAGAGGTCAAATTCATTTTGAATGACTGTGAGGTTTCCACCCTTGTGACCAGCCCTGAGTTATTTGAAATCATTAAACCGATTCGACCCGACCTGCCGAAATTAAAATCTATTCTTATGGTAGGTGGAAAAGATGAGGTGGAGGGAACCATTCCCCTTGAACGCTTTGATAAAGAACCTCCGGAGCTTGAAGAAAAATTCAAGGTGGGAAAAGAAGATGTGGTCGTGATCCACTACACATCGGGTACAACAGGAAAACCCAAAGGAGCCATGCTTTCCCATAAGAACCTCCTGGCGGCTATCGATGCCAATATCGATGCCATCCGGATCAGTCATCGAGATCGTGTTTTGGTTTTTCTCCCCTTATTCCACGCTTATACGTTTATCAACTGCACGCTGGCTACTTTCAGTCAAGGAGCTCGGGTCATCCTTTTAACCTCTGTAAAACCTTTCAAACGGGTTGTGAATACCATTTTGTTCTCCAGGGTTTCTGTTTTAGTAGGAATCCCCCCGGTTTACCATGCCCTGGTCCATGCAAAAGTTCCCAGGTTCTTCCACTGGATTAATCCCATTCGGGTTTGTATTTCAGGTGCTGCAGCCCTTCCCGCGGAGGTTCTGAAACAATTTGAGAAAAAATTTAAAATTCCCCTGTTGGAAGGCTACGGTTTATCCGAAGCTTCGGCCGGTGTTAGCGTCAATCCCCTCCATGGAAAGCGAAAACCTCTATCTGTAGGATTACCCATCAAGGGGGTCCAGATTAAGATCATAGATGAAGATGGAAACAGTATCGACACTCCCAACAAGGTAGGGGAGTTACTCGTTAAGGGGGACACGGTTATGGTAGGGTATTATAATCAACCTGAGGAAACGGCTAAAACCATCCAGGATGGATGGCTACATACTGGAGACCTGGTTAAAATCGACGAGGAGGGATACATTTATATCGTAGACCGTAAAAAAGACATGCTCATCGTTCGAGGGATGAACGTGTATCCCCGGGAAGTGGAGGAGGTTCTTTATACCCATCCCAAAGTAGCCGAATGCGCAGTTATTGGAGTTCCCGATAAACAGCGAGGGGAAGTCCCCAAGGCATTTATTACCTTGAAGGAAGGGGTCACGGCGACCGAAAAGGAGTTTAGACAATTCTGCCATGAAAAGATCGCCATGTACAAAAACCCTAAATACTTCGAGTTCCGAACTTCCCTGCCAAAAACCCCAACCGGTAAAATCTTGAAAAAAGCCCTTCGGGAAGAAGAACTCCAAAAAGCTCAAGACACCCTTGCCAAAGAAGAAACCGGAGAAGAGGAATTTTAGATAAGGGGTCGGGAATCGACGTTCAGACTCACAAGGGATGAGATCAGATTCATTTCCCTTCCGGCTTTTGATTCCAGACCCTTAACGTTGCTTTTCACATACCCAGAATTCTTTAACCGGTCCTATGGAAATAATCTCCCAAAAAGGATTGAAATCTTCCTTTTCCAAAACGTTAAATCCTGCTACATTTAGCCCGTTATAAATAACTTCATCGGGATAATACCGTTCCTCACAAAGTTCTATGGCCTTCTCGAACAAAGGGCCTTTATCCTTACGACGAAATATGGTGGATAGACTCTGAGCCCGAAGACTTTTCTCATCGAAGGTATTCTCAAGGATGAGGGTAAATTCTTCATGATGGAATACCGAAGTCCCCTGCCACAACTTCTCGAAGCAATTTTTATTGTTAACATCAAAAATAAACAGACCTCCGGGATTGAGATTTCTGGCAACTGCATCAAAGGCCTGTTGGAGATCTTCCGGGGTCAGGAGATGATTGAGGCTATCGTAAAAAGAGGTTATAAGGTCAACCTTTTCTGTGAGGCTAAAGGAACGCATATCCTGGCAAAAGAAGGGGATGGAGAGTCCGGCCTTTTTGGCCTTCGCCCTGGCTTTTTCCAGCATACCTTCTGAAAGGTCGATCCCGATTACCTCCACCCCCATTTTCGCCATGGCTATTGCCATGGTCCCGGTCCCGCAAGCCAGATCTACCATTTTCTGTATAGGGCGGTGGGTTCTTTCCAATACCTGTTGCAGTTTAGGGAAAATCAGCATACTAAAGGAAGCCCCCATGAGTTTCTCCCATTGATCATAAATTTGGGATAAGTATCGATAAGAGTTCACGGCCCTGTAAAGGCGAATGGCGAATAGCGAATTACAAGTAGTCATCGCCATTCGCCGTTTGCCATCTTTTGTTAATCCGGGTTTAAAATAGATGTGAGAATCTCATCGGCTTGCCGGATAGACCGGACGGCTTCATGGGGCCTATTTCGGTCCAGGAATTGTAAGGCTTCATCCAAGTTACTTTGAGCCTGTTGAACTTGAGGAGCTACAACCGGAAACCGTTGTTGAAGCAAATTTAATTCGGCCAGTGCTGATTGAATTTGTTGACCGGCCACTCCGATATTTCCGCTCCTGGAATTGATACTGGCCTGAAAAAGGCTCCCCCGTATGGGACTTAATAGAGATCCGAAATCTACCGGAATCCCTGGAACCGGCTGTATGATCTGTGGGATCACCGGCTGAAGTGGAACCAACGCAGGTCCAGAGGGTATCACGGGTTGAAGGGGAGGCGAAGAGGGATTCGCAGGAATCACCGGCTGAAGTCGAGTAATAGACGGAATCTGAGGTATCACGGGTTGAAGAGGCGGTGAAGAGGGATTCGCAGGAATCACCGGCTGAAGTGGAACAGTAAAAGGCCTTGAAGGGATAATGGGTCGAAGGGGTTGAGAAGATGGATTCACAGGAATCAACGGTTGAAGGGTTACAAAGGAAGGATTTGGGGGAATAACCGGTGATACGCGTTGTCCGTTCGTCCGGGCCGAACTCATCTGGGCCCATACCTCCGAAATCTCAGGGAGCACCCATGCCATCCAGGTAAAGATGCCCATCAAAAGTAAGGGAATTATTTTTTTCATCGTAGGATTCTCCTCCTTTGTAAATAAATTTTTAAAAGCTCCCCTCCCTTTAAGGTATTTATTACGATACCTCCTGTCAAGGTAATCATGACAAGGAACCCCCGGCCCCTTATAAGGATAGGTTTTAAGAATGAAAGGGGATAAGCTCTTATCGCCATAAGAGAAAAAACTTTTACGTTCCTTCCCCTCTATTCTATGAGATAAAATTGTCTGGCCATCTAGGATAAATAATCCATGACACGGGAGAATCTTTTGATATATTTATATCTTGAGTTATCCTTTGAGGAACTCACTAAGAACTCTGGACTTTTTGTAAAACCCATTTGCATTTCCTGAAGTAGGAACAGATTTGAAACCTGCTCCTGCCTGAGGACTATCAATAACCCCATGAAATGCAGATGGATAGAACTGCCGACGGTCAAAGGTTTTGTAAAGTGGAGCGAGATCTCGAATTGTTCGATTCTCTAAAAGATGAATGGTGGAACCCTGAAGGTCCCATGGGGGGGCTACACCGGATGAATCCAGTTCGATCCACCTATTTTCTCCATGTATTGAAACAGCATTCATGCTGTAAAGTGCTCGAGTTAGGATGTGGAGGTGGGATTCTTTCTTCCGCTCTGGAAATTGAAGGGATTGAACTCTATGCCGTGGACCGACTCCCCAGTGCCCTTCAGGCTGCCCGACCTCATCTGACCAAAACCCACTTGATTTGTAGTAAAGCTGAAAACCTTCCTTTCCCCTCTGAGGTTTTCGATGCCGTTGTTAGCTCCGATTTTCTGGAGCATGTGGAAGATTTGAATCAGGTGATTGCAGAAAGTACTCGGGTTTTAAAACATGGAGGACTTTTCCTATACGATACGATCAATAAGACCTTGAAATCTCTACTGGTTCTAAAATTTGTCGGTGAATATATCTGTGGTTTTATTCCCAAAGGGACCCACCAATTTAAAAAACTGGTTCCGCTCTCCAGATTAATAAAGTTGATGGCAGACCATGGCATCCAGAATACGGAAACCTATGGTCTTGTCCCGAATATGAGCGTGTGGCGGGCGTTATTTCACCGGGATGACGTTCAATTTAAGCTTTCCCGGAAGGACGTATCCATGTTGTATATCGGATATGGGGTAAAAACCTGAAGGGGAAGGATAAACCGACATTGAGCAATTGCCGAATAATCAGGGAAAGGAAATTATACTTCCCCTCTATCAAGCTAGAACATTGTAAAGTTAAATTTTAACAACCCTTCTGCCCTTACCCCTACATCCCTCTTCCATCTGTGGTAAGTTACGTCGAACCACAGGTGGGAGGGGAGCATACACGCCGAGCCGGTACGATCTAAACACGATTGTTACTACCCACGAGAAATTTCAACGAAAATCTCAACACAATCTTAACTCTTCTTTAATATTCCATTAATAAGCCCGGATTAGGATATTGATGAAGCATTTAAAGTAACCCCCGCTTTCTGGTTTCTCCTTTCCATGGGCCTGGAGGTGGGGAACATAAAAGAAGAGTATCGGCTATTACTCTTAGAGAAGAACGGTTGGAAAGTTTACCATAAGGAAAGGTTTTAGCCTTAACCTTTAAAATTAAGAGGGAGGTAAAGATCATGATGATACGACGCTTACTGATGGTAGGGATTGTAACAATTACAGTTCTGTATATGAGCCATACAAAGGCTGTTACAGAAGAGAAAGTAAAGATCCCGAACTTCACCCCGGTTACGGATAATGTATTGGAAAATCCCAATCCGAATGATTGGTTGATGTGGCGACGGACATACAACAGTTGGGGGCACAGTCCACTTAAACAAATCAATACCGAAAACGTTCGCAACCTGGTGCTTGCCTGGGCTTGGACCCAAGAACCCGGAAATCAAGAAGCGGCGCCGCTGGTAAACAATGGTATCATGTATTTGGCCCAATCGAACAACGTAGTCCATGCGTTGGATGCTACCAACGGTAACCTGATCTGGGAATATCGGCACTCCTTGCCGGAACTCAAGGGCAGTTACGTTAAACGCCAGCTCCTTCGCTCACGGAATGCTATCGCTCTGTACAACGACAAGGTCTATCTTGCCACTGGTGATGCGCGTCTTATTGCCTTGGATGCACGTAGTGGCAAGGTTGTATGGAACGTTGAAGTAGCCGATTATAGAGTCGGTTACAGTTATACTGGTGGACCTTTAGCGGTTAAAGGCAAGATCATAACCGGTATGTCCGGGTGCACCACACCGGATACCCGTGGTGGTTGTTTCATCACCGCACACGATGCTGAAACTGGTAAGGAGTTATGGCGCACCCATACCCTTGCACAGGCCGATGATCCTGCCGGCAAGACCTGGAATGGCATACCGATGGAAGGTCGCCTGGGCGGTTCGGCCTGGAATACCGGTGCTTATGATCCGAAACTCAACCTCATCTTCTGGGGCACCGCACCGCCAATCCCTCATTCAGAGCTGGCACGAGGCACCCAGGAGGCTGCAATGCTCTACACCAATTCCACACTGGCTTTAGATCCAGACACCGGTAAAATTCTATGGTATTTTCAGCACTTACCCAGTGACAATTGGAACCTGGATCATGCATTCGAGCGGGTACTGGTCGATATCAACCATGATGGCAATAATCAGAACATTCTTCTCACTGTGGGTAAAACAGGAGTCGTGTGGGCACTGGATCGTAAAATCGGCAAGTACTTGTGGAGTACCCCAACAGTTTATCAAAACATTATCTCCGAAATCGACTCCAAGACAGGTGCCGTAACCCTGAACCAAAAGGCTAAGCCTAGGGAACTCGACATTGAGTACTTCGTATGTCCCTCTCTCTACGGCGGTAAGATATGGCAGGCAACTGCTTACCATCCTGGCACTCAGACTCTATACGTACCCCTTGCCAATATGTGCAATGATTATAAGGTTGTCGAACAACCTCCAACACCAGGTGAAGATTATGGTCGAGGACGTTTTAAGCCACGCCATGCGCCGGATAATAACGGTATGGTAGGCCGTATCGAAGCAATTGATGTGACCACAGGCCAGACGAAATGGCGGCATGAACGGCGGGCAATTATCAGCAGCGGGCTTTTGACCACCGATGGGGGACTGGTAATCGGCGGTGATGCAGGTCGGCGAGTTTTTGCACTAGACGCCGAGAGTGGCACAGTACTATGGGAGCTACCCCTTAACTCTGCAATTGGTGGTTTTCCGATGACCTACGCAGTCGATGGGGTGCAATATCTGGCGATACCCACCGGTAGTAACATACTCGCACAATTCTCAGCACCGTTAACCCCTGAAAGCATCCCACCCGTAGACCAGAAGGAAGGTAGAGGTTCCATGCTTCTGGTGTTTCGACTGCCTGCCGTAATGCGTTGATAGGCATATAAATGGGAAAATAACTTAAGAACTGGATTCTGGCGAATTTTATAGGGTTTTTAAAATACCTTGCTCATCGATTCGTTTCTACATTTTCGCCAGACTCCAGTCTCGAACACCTTATAACCAGATATATCCTATCTCTTCAGCCTAAGGAATACTCAAGGTTGGGATAAATAACAGGGCTATTTTCACCCTCCAGGCTTTCTTTTCTATCCTTTATCTTTTATTCGGCTTATATCTGCTCCCAATCTGGAGAGTTTTTCTTCGATCTGTTCGTATCCTCGGTCTAAGTGATAAACTCGAGAGATAAGGGTTTCCCCTTCGGCAGCGAGTCCGGCTAGGACCAGAGAAGCACTGGCCCTGAGGTCGGTGGCCATTACCGGGGCGCCGCTCAGCTTTGGAACTCCGGTTACCACGGCGGTATTCCCTGTGATTTGAATCTGTGCACCCATACGAAGTAATTCCAGGACGTGCATGAACCGATTTTCAAAAATGGTTTCGGTAATCACACTGGAACCCTTGGCGAGGCACATAAGAGCCATGATCTGAGCCTGCATATCCGTAGGAAATCCCGGATAGGGCTGAGTTTTAACATTAACAGCTTTAATTTCACCGTCCCGCTTTACCCTCAAGGAGGTTGGACCGGGCTGATCGATGGAAACCCCGGCTTCTTGAAGCTTGGCAATAACAGCCGAGAGGTCTTCAGGACGGCAATTTTTAATTACAATGTCTCCGTTGGTAATGGCCGCAGCCACTAAAAACGTTCCCGTCTCGATACGATCCGGCATGATGGTATGATCCAAACGGGTAAGATGTGGTACACCTTCTATTTCAAGGGTTTGGGTACCGGCTCCTGAGATACGAGCTCCCATTTTATTTAAAGCCTCTGCCAGGTCTACCACCTCAGGCTCTCTGGCTGCATTTTGAAGTACCGTTCGACCCTTTGCCAGAGTTGCCGCCATCATGATATTCTCTGTTCCGGTAACCGTCGGAAGGTCTAAATAGATATCGGTACCCTTTAATCGACCGGCTTTAGCCTCTACATAACCATGTTGTAAGGTAATTTCTGCGCCGAGTTGTTTTAACCCTTCGAGGTGAAGATTAATAGGACGGGCTCCAATGGCACACCCTCCCGGTAAAGAAACCCGGGCTCTTCCGAATCTGGCCAGCAGAGGCCCCAGCACCAAAACCGAAGCCCGCATGGTTCGCACCAAATCGTATGGGGCTTCAAAGTTATTTACAGAATCTGTAACCACGTAAAGTAAGGGCAAGGGGGATCTCCTCTCTGGGTCACGATGATCTCCCCAAGGAGTCTGGGTTTCCGAACCGGCCTCGACCTCCCGATAGGTAACCTGGGCTCCCAGGTGTTTTAACAAATAAGTGAAGGTATCGATATCTCGCAACCGGGGGATATTTCTTATACAACTTTCTCCTTCGGCCAGTAAAGTGGCGGCCAGGATGGGTAACGCTGAATTTTTCGCCCCACTGGGTTCTACAACCCCTTTTAAAGATTTACCACCCCTGATCAGAATTTTATCCATACTGTTGTCCGTTGTCCGCTGCCTGGGATAAATGGATAATCAGCTCCCCGGCAGAAGACAACGGACTACACGTTAATATAAGCTTAGATCCTTGGTATAGATGACATCGGTCAGCTCCATTTTCAAAATCCGATCTAATCGAAAAGTACTCATTTTACCCCGGAGATGACAATAAGCTCTCAAATAACAGTGCTTACCCAGCTGTAAAAGGAAATAGGGATCGACCAGACGGGAAGTACTCTGATCTGGAGAAATATATTCCAGGAGCAGAGCCCGATGACTCAGCATGGCTGTTTCCAGCTTTTCCGCGAGATCTGAGGAATACAGGTGGGCTACCATATCCCTGATTTTGGGAAACCGATAGGGAAGGCCGTGAAATCGGAGAACTCCTTGAAACGTATCATCTCCCATGTCCATGACATCGTCTAATAAAATCCAGAGAAGGTCCCGGGTAGCCAGAGCATCTCCAAGTCCACGGTGGACATTTGAATAACCCAGCTTAAATCGATACCTCAGCTCATCCAGATTATGATGTCGATAATGCGGGTAGAGTTTTCTGGAAAGATACAGCGTATCGATGACGAGATTTTTGAGGGGTTTCAACTCCAGTTCCTGCAAAGCTGCAATGAAAAAACTGAGATCTACCGGCACATTATGGGCAACCAAAACTGCATCGGGATCGATAAAATCCAGAAATTTGGGAAAAACTTCCTCAAGAACCGGAGCCTTTCGAACCACAGCGTCTGTAATACCGTTAAATTTGGAAGCTTCTTGGGGAATGGGGCGGAGCGGATTCACCAGTTGACTAAACTGATCCACCGTCTTCATACCGATGGTTTTAACCGCCCCGATTTCACAGATCTTATCTCCTTGTAAGGGGTAAAGACCTGTGGTCTCAAAGTCAAATATAACGAAAGTTATATCCTCGAGCTTTTCGTGACCTTTAGAATAGTTTGTGGATCTCATGTTTCCCCTTTCATGGTCGGGCATCGTCCACCCTACGAGCCACAACAACCCGATCTATACCGGCATAATCTTTTACGACTTCCTGCAAAGTTAACCCAGGTGTACGCTCTATCATTTTCTGGACGGCTTCTTTCTGACCAAATCCTATTTCTAGAATCAGATACCCCTGCGTAAAGAGATATCCTACCGAGGTAGAAAGGAGTCGACGATAATAGGATAATCCGTCTTTTCCTCCCAACAAAGCTATCTTCGGTTCATACTGACCTACCTCCGGGGCTAATCCGGCATAATCTTTTTCTGAGATATAGGGGGGATTACAGAGAATTCCGTTAAATTTCAGCTTGTTGGAAGAACCAGTCCCTTCCCTGTACGGGGATCGTGTCCCCAGCCCTTCGACCTGACTCGAGTCGGGTTTTTCAAAGGGTTGTAAGAGATCTCCCTTCAGAAAGATAATCTGATCGGGATTTTCTAAAAGGTTCTTTGCATTGTATCGGGCAACCTCCAGGGCTTTTTCAGAAATATCAGAGGCATAGATCACACAATTTTTCAATTCCTTTGCGAGGGCAATAGCAATATTACCACTGCCGGTCCCTATATCGGCCAGGGTGAGGGAGCCGGACAACGGATCTGCCGTCTGAGCCGGTTGCTTAAAAAGCCTCAAAGCTGTTTCAACGAGTAATTCGGTTTCAGGACGTGGAATTAAGACATCCGGAGTGACTTTGAAGGTCATAGACCAAAATTCCTGTTTACCGGTAATGTATTGAGTGGGCTCTCTCCGGATCCGACGTTGAATATTTTCTTTAAATGCGGCTAATTCCCTGGAATTTAAAGGCTTATCATAGTGGGTATAAAGAGAGATACGCTCAACCCCTAAGGTATAAGCTAATAAAAGCTCGGCAGTTAAGCGGGGGCTTTGAATACCTTTGTTCTGGAAGTAATGGGTGGTCCATTGAATAAGTTCTAGAATTGTCCACTGCTTTTTCGTTTTTTCATCTGCCATTTCCTACACATCCTACCTTTCTCATCTGCTTCCTTAAGGATTATCTTATTTAAATTACCACCAAAAAGCAAGGAAAACCAATCCAACTCCAGGTAACTTTTTGTCTACCTCCCCTTATTACTCCCAGTTAAACTCAGAGGATAATTCTTCCAATGTTCGAGGGGTCTTACGGGATTTAGCCTTTTCTTCCTTAGCACGCTGTTTTTTTACAATCCGCATTCCGATGATCTCGGCCAGAACCCGATCTGGAATTTCCGGCTTTTTCTCTTTCTTGAGTTTCATGGCTTCCTGACCGACTTCACAGATAGAAAGATAAGGGCAATACTCATGCCCCCAGTGATCCAGGGGAAGATGGGCATCCATGGGAAGTTTTCCTTCAATGATTAAATCCGGTAGCATCGCTTTGACCTGGGTCAAAAGAGGAAGTAACCGACTCTCATCGTACTCCACGTTAAACAGGTGATAATCCAGCGTATCCCGGTTTTCATAATAGATAATACCTCCCCGGATCGGAATCGATTTATAATAGCGTGTAAGTCCCCAGATATAAATCAGACATTGCAGGACATGTTCTTCTTTGGGCTGTCCGGCCTCCTTAATTCTATCAAATTCGGCGGAACTGGTCGTTTTAATTTCCACCACATAAAATCCGCTCTGTTCCACATCTAAATCCGGCGAAATGTAAATAAGTGCATCGCATTGGCCCTTGATACGGTATTCTTCATCGATAAAAGGTAATTCTTTGGCAACGGTTATTTTAGAGAAATACCTGGCGATCCGAAGGTGACCCGAAGTTCCAGCCTCTAAAATCCGTTTGACCCGGGTGTCGATCTCTTCCTTAGGCATCTTCAACAATTCCATTGCCACATACAGCACACAACCCTTGGCCAGGGAGGAGGGACGAATATAACCGATCTTCTCTTCTTCATCTTCTTTTGGGGAAAGGGTTTCTTCGATAACTTTACTCATGATAGCGGCGGGTCCAGTCATTTTCATAACCTCTTCTCCTTTTTAGGAAGTGAGTTCAGGAAAATTCAAGGTACTGAAAGGATTTGAGGATATCTTAGGCGAAACCTGGTCAAACTGGCAAGAAAAAAGTGTCAAACCGGCAGGAAAAAATTTCTGATAAACCCCAGATCGGTTAGGGGTTTATCTTCATGAGTATCTCCATCAACAAAGATTCATGCTCCTTTTCCTCCTTTGCTATTTTCCGTAAGGCCTTCCCCAACTCTTCCTGTTCATCTATGATCCGGTTAGCCAGCTCAATATACCGGGCCTCTAATATCTGCTTATCCCTGAGATCCCAGGCCAGTTTATCCCGTAAAAAACCACCTCTTATCATAACTGCCGGCGCAGCAGGTAAAGATCCACCGCTCTCCTTGATTTTTTCTTCCAGGAATTTCGCGTGGATGAGATCTTCTTCTACGATTTTTTCTGCCTTTTTGCGGAGAAAATCATACCGGATCTCCCGGGCATGCTCCTTCAATTGTGAAATCATGCGCTGTTCTTCTAAATAGGTTTCCACAAACCCATCTAAGATCATTTTCAAATCGAAGTAAGCCATAAACAATACGGTTCCTCCCCAGGGCGGAACGGGATGCAGTTTTATGGAACCTTTCCACCTGGAATGAATATAAGATATTTTCCGTAAAGATCTTTTTCCCTCCGTAAGAGAGCAGATTTATGTATCCTTTCTACTAGGGATCCAAGGCCGGAATTTTATTTTCAGTTTATCAAAGGATTCTCTGCCTTTCAAGAAAAATCTCAGGCTTTATCCAGATACTGGAATTTATGAAATCCATAGCACCCGCCCCTATGAGGTAATATAATATAATAGCACTTCTGCATCCTAAAAAAGGAGGATACCATGGAATATAAATTACCCCAGACGATTTTAGAAAAGTTACTAGGGATAGCCCTTTCCAGAGGTGGAAACTTCGCGGAAATCTACATAGAACACACTGTTTTGAATACCATTGCTTTAGAAGAGGATAAGATCAAAGAAGATAGCAGTGGGGTCATTCAGGGGGTAGGGATTCGGGTGATAGCTGGAGAGAAAACAGGATATGCCTATTCCGATGATTTTTCCTATGAGAATCTGGAAAAAGCGGCCAAGACGGCTGCCCTCATTGCCGATTCGCCGAAGCGGGATATAGGACCTGTGAATGTTTCAAAAATCCAGCACGAAGGACCTTCCTACTATTTGGTTAGGATTCCCCCGGATGCAGTCGAGGTAAAAAAGAAATCGGATCTTCTCTGGCGCGCCAATACCACTGCAAAGGCCTATGATCTACGTATTATTCAGGTCATGGCCAGCTTTGTAGATATTACCAAAGACCTTATCATTGTCAACTCCGATGGGCTTTGGGCCGAGGATAAACAAACCATCTGTCGCCTGAATGTAACGGCTCTGGCCGAAGATAAGGGCATTCGGCAGCGGGGCTACTACGGGGGAGGGGGCCTGGTTGGATTTGATTTCTATACCACGTTTACCCCGGAAACCGTTGCACGGGAGGCAGCCCGCCAGGCGATCATGCAACTGACCGCTGCAGAGGCACCGGCCGGGATTCAAACGGTTGTCCTAAATCACGGGTGGAGCGGAGTTCTGTTACATGAAGCGGTTGGACACGGATTGGAGGGTGATTTCATCAGAAAGAAAACCTCGTTCTATACCGGTAAAATCGGTCAAAAAGTGGCCTCTGAACTCTGCACGGTGGTGGACGATGCAACCCTGGCCGGAAAACGCGGGAGTATCCATATTGACGATGAAGGTATACCCGGACAAAGAAAGGTTCTTATTGAAAAAGGTATTTTAAAAGATTATATGTACGACAGGTTAAATGCCGGTTTGATGAAACACCCATTAACCGGAAACGGACGCCGGGAATCCTTCCGTCATATCCCCATGCCTCGCATGACCAATACCTTCATGATAGCCGGAGAAGATGATCCGGAAGATATCATTCGATCCGTTCAGAAGGGATTTTATGCCAAAACCCTGGGAGGAGGTCAGGTGGATATTACCTCGGGAAACTTTGTCTTTCAAGTAAGCGAAGGGTATCTCATTGAAGGAGGTCATATTACCAGACCGGTTCGAGGGGCTACCCTCATCGGAAACGGCCCGGAGGTTCTGACCCGAGTCACCATGGTAGGGAATGATTTGGAGTTTGATACCGGAATCGGTACCTGTGGAAAAAACGGTCAATCAAAACCCGTAGGTGTGGGATTGCCTACGGTGAAGATTTCAGAAATGACCGTGGGAGGGACGGCCATGCAGCCATGGGCAGTGAATCTGGATGGAAAAGTAGAAAACTACCCATGACCAACAGTCTACGGTTTCTGTATGGATTATAAACATCTGGCACAGGATCTGGTAGCCCAGGCCCAAAAGCTGGGAGCTACAGAGTCCGAAGTATATTTACAATATCGAGACAGATTTGAGGTAAATATCCGTCAGGGAGATATAGAAACCCTGACACGGGCAGCCTCCAAGGGGCTGGGTCTTCGTCTTTTTGTGGAAGGTCGATTGGGATTTGGTTATACTTCCGATTTTTCACCGGATACCCTGGAAAATCTCGTTAAAAAGACCCTGGCCCTGGCCCGGGAGAGTACCCCCGATGAGTACCATGGACTTCCCCAAGAGAAGGTTTCAGAGCTCCCTGAATTGAATCTCTTTGACCCTCATCTGGCAGAGGTAGAGGATGAAACCAAAATCAACATGGCCCGGGATATGGAAAAAGCTGCCTTTGCTTACGATGCCCGAATCAACAATACCGAAGAAAGCAGGTACGGAGATCATATCGGTACCGTTATAATAGCCAATTCTCGAGGACTCCTGAGCAGCTACACCACCACCTCTGCGGGATTAAGCTGTACCACTGTCGCCGAGGAGCAGGGACGTAAACAGGTGGGTTGGTGGTGGTCCCATAAGCGGTTTTTTAAAGATCTGGCCAGCCCGGAGTCCATAGGAAAAAAAGCCGCACATCGGACTGTGCGTATGCTGAATGCCCGAAAAGTAAAGACCCAAAAAGTTCCCGTCGTCTTCGATCCCCAGGCCGGTGCTTCTTTCTGGCAGGCTATTTTTGGTGCCCTGAACGGGGATGCCGTGTATAAAAAGGCCTCCTTTTTAGCCGGAAAACTGGGCGATAAGGTGGCTTCGGATTGGGTCACCTTAATAGATGACGGAACTTTACCAGGAGGATTGGGGTCCAGACCTTTTGATGGAGAAGGGGTCCCTACACGGAGAAAAATCGTCCTGGAAAAGGGAATCCTGAAAACATATTTCTATGATACCTACACGGCTCGTAAAGTAGGAGCCTCTCCAACGGGAAACGCCGTACGAGATTATTCCAGTACCCCGATTATTGGACCGACTAACTTTTTTCTGCAGACTGGCCCTCATACGCCGGAAGAAATCATTGCCAGTGTTAAAAATGGACTCTACCTTGTCTGGATGATGGGTATGGGTGCGAACCCGGTAACCGGGGATTACTCTCGTGGTGCCTATGGGATCTGGATTGAAAACGGAGAGTTAGCTTACCCTGTTCATGAGATTACCGTAGCCGGAAATATGGAAGAAATGATGAAAAATATCACCATGGTCGGAAATGATCTGGAGTTTATGGGAGCTATTGCAAGCCCAACTTTTAAAGTTGCTGAAATGACCATCAGTGGCAGATGAAAAACTGGCAGGCTGTGGGTGGAGGATCATGGGGTTGCTGGCTGCTCTTAATTCCCTCCCCACAGCCCGGCGTAGATACAGATGATACGGAAGTGGATCCACGCCCGGGAAATAGCTTGTTCTCAAAAAGATAAAAATCGCAGGGTGTTACCCTTTGAATGGGGACTGGAATGGATCGATGGAAATGACTGTCCTCCGTCGCTTTCTCCCAGAGAGTATCTCCGTGCTTATGCCACCGAAATCTTGAACCATAGCAGCCCTTTTTATACCCCTTCTCCGGTTAAGGAATACGCCCTCCAAGGGAACGAGCTTACTTTTCCCAGCCCTATTCAAACTCCCGATAAAGTTAACAATACAGTCTATGCACGCTTTTTCCCTGCAAATTCCCAAGGCAAAGCCGTTATCGTTATCCCTCAGTGGAATGCAGATTCCGAAAGTCATGTGGGGCTTTGCCGGCTACTGAATTACTTCGGGTTGACGGCTCTGCGACTTACTTTACCTTATCACGAAAAACGAAAACCTGCCCATCTCCAACGGGCTGACTACTTGGTAAGCCCCAATATCGGGCGAACCATTCAGGCCTGCCGTCAGGCAGTCTTGGAAGTTCGATTAGCAGCAAATTGGCTGGAACAACAGGGTTACTCTTATCTCGGGGTTACAGGAACCAGTATCGGGTCCTGCATCGCTTTCCTCGCTTTTAGCCATGATGCCCGGCTTAGAGTTGGAGCTTTTAACCATGTCTCCAGCTACTTTGCCGATGTGGTTTGGACGGGAATTACCACCCAACATGTTCGTAAAGGTCTGGAAGGATACGTTTCTCTGCCGGAGCTACGGACGTTTTGGTCTGTGATCAGCCCCTTACCCTTTGTTCATAAATTGCAAGGCCTCTCCAAAGCCGGTCTGCTGATCTCTGCCAGGTACGATTTAACTTTTCTCCCTTACCTGGCTCAACAACTCTTCGAGGAATACCACCGACTGGGGATTCCCCATGACAAGTTTTTTCTTCCCTGTGGTCATTATACCAGCGGCGCTTTTCCCTTTAAGTATCTGGACGGATGGATAATCGCTCGCTATCTTAGAAAAAACCTGGCTGCCTTGACAAAATGTTAAACTCTGACAGGCAGGGTTGACATTTTGACCAACCCTCTTCTCCAGAGCGATCCCCTGGAAGTAATTGATTTCTCGTTTTTTAGAATTCTAAATAAAGCAGTCCGGCTCTTTGGTGGTAAATTTGAGGGGAATTTTATTCTTGCCCGGATCAGGCTTCCCCATCTTCGACTCCGTCCTTCTGAATTTCTTGTCTAAGGGATTATTCCTGCCGGAGATCTATCCCCCGGTCCCTTGGTTAAAAGGGTGGCACAAGTTTTGATATTTTGGAACAGAGGTATCTTTAGATGTGGATCAGCTCATAGACCATGGGTAAGTTGACAGCCGGTGCTCATCAGGTAGAGAGAAATTTCTAAAAAAACTTGACATTTACGTAAACGTTAACTAAGCTGAAGTAACTTTGCTGGATTTTCGTAGTTGGAGAAGAAAATTTTGCTGAAAATTTGAGCACAAATAGATAGCTCCTGCATCATAAAAGTTCAAATTTAAATTTTATTTTTACTTTTAAGTTAAAGATTAACCTATTAAGGAAATTTGCATCATCAGTTTCTCTGTAAGGAGGGCTGATCGGATAGGCAAAGGAGCTTAGGTTGTGATGAAAGATGAGTTAGCTGTTGATTCTCCTGTTTCTACCACTCTACTCGATCAATATCTTAGGGAAATCAGCCATTATCCTCTTCTGAGTCGGGAAGAGGAGATTAATTTGAGTGAGCGAATTAAAAGGGGTGATCAGGTAGCTGCGAATCAACTCATTACTTCTAATTTACGGTTTGTAGTAAGTATTGCTAAAAAATATAGACATTTAGGATTGCCTCTTTCGGACCTTATCAGCGAGGGGAACCTGGGTCTTATTAAAGCAGTTAAAAGATTCGACCAAACTAAAGACGCAAGATTCATTTCTTATGCCGTCTGGTGGATTAAGCAAGGTATCTTTAAAGCCCTCGCCGATCAATCTCAAATCGTTCGGGTTCCCATCAAGCGAGCCTGGTCTTTTTCAAAGATCCATGAAAAGTTAAATGCTTTAACCCAAGAACTGGGCCGTGAACCCGATGATGAAGAAGTTGCGGAAGCCATGGGTATAGACCCCGAACTGGTTCGAGAGGCGGTCACCATGTTTCAACCCCACCTCTCTTTAAACTCTCCTTTAACAACCGATGAGGATAGCAGTTTCATAGATTTTATATCCGATGAAGACGAGCATCTTCCTGATAGAATGGTGGCTGAAAGTATGACCCGGGAGTCTATCAACCATTCCTTATCCAAATTAGGGGAACGAGAGGCTCAGGTGATCAGGCTTTACTTTGGATTAGATGGTCAGGAACCGATGACGTTAAGGGAAATCGGAAAAATGATGGGGATCTCCCGGGAACGGGTTCGACAGATCAAGGAAGCGGCCATCCATCGACTTCGCAAGATGTATAAGGTCAAGGTTCCGGACCAGGTCAAAGAAAAAGTAGAAGCTTGATCCCATCTTTCAGTATAAGAAGAGAGCCGTACCTTTATAATCAGGTCTATGGAAAGAATCCTCCGGAGTTATCTGACTGGTAGTCGACCCCGGACAAGGTAATTCCCGTTACCAAGTCCGGGGTTGACGCTGGCCTTTCTTCTCTTTTCTTTACTTCCTGGATTTCCCGCAAACAAAACTTAAATGCTTCACTCCCCCGCCCTGGGGTTAAAAATTTATTGGCCCACAATCTCCTGAAAGGTTAAATTATAATTGACCTTTTTTCCATTAAAGATAAGATAAGATGCTGGCCTGAGATTCAGGAGTATGGAGAACTAATCCTATGTTGGCCCTGGGATCAGGGGCTTTCTGGAATAGATTTTTTGAGACTGACCCCTTCGACTTCCCTCGAAGGGAAGGGGGAGAGTTAGGGCCCAGGCCATCCCCGAGTTCTTCCTTCCCGGTATGGGAAGGGGGGTTAGGTTAAAAACCTATCCCTGAAAGGGGATAAGGGGGAGTGAGTATTGAAAAATCTTCACTACCTGCGACCGAACAGAATTCAAGAGGTTTTCTCCCTGCCGGATAAGTATCCACAGCGCGCTAAAGTTTTAGTCGGTGGAATGGATTTAGAATTATGAGTGGAAAGGAAGGTTCTGAACCCTGATTATCTCATTGATTTAAAAAAGGTTTCTGAATTAAACTATATTGAATAAAATGAGAAGGATGGTTTAAAGGTAAGGAGCAGTCCCTTTAGATAGGGACAGGGATAGATTACGTAATTATTCAAGAAAAATTTAGAGTTTTAAATAAGGCCTCGGCCCAAGATATACCAGGATTATTGATGCGGTTCTGGCAGTAGCGGGTAGTCAGTGAGGTTGTGGGGTTATGGGGTTATGGGGTTGTAGGATTGGAATACTACCCCACTGCTCCCCTACCACACCATCCCACCAACAACCCTCAATCTTAGCAACATAGAATGAATATGGACAGTGAAAAATTGATTGAAATGTATCGTCAGATGTTACTCATCCGGCGGTTTGAAGAAAAAGCCGCAGAGATGTATATGATGGGTAAAATTGGTGGATTTTGCCATCTCTATATTGGTCAAGAAGCGGTAGCAGTAGGTGCCATTGCGGCCATTCGAAAGGATGATTATGTAATAGCTTCTTACCGAGAGCATGGACATGCTCTGGCGGTAGGAACCGAACCTCGAAGGATTATGGCCGAGCTTTTCGGAAAGGCCACGGGAATCTCACGTGGAAAAGGTGGATCCATGCATATTTTTGATGCAGAAAGAAACTTCCTGGGGGGACATGCCATTGTAGGCGGACATATTCCCCTAGCTACAGGAGTTGGCTTTGCTATCAACTACGAGGGGAAGGATCAGGTTGTGCTGTGCTTTTTTGGAGACGGAGCTGTAAATACAGGAGTTTTCCATGAGTCTCTGAATTTAGCGTCTTTATGGAAGCTTCCCGTCATTTACATTTGTGAAAATAACTTCTATGGGATGGGAACCGCGGTAACCCGTGCCATGGCCGGTCCGGAGATGTACTTGAAGGCCAAAGCCTATGATATTCCCGGCGAGCTCGTAGATGGAATGAATGTATTAGAGGTTTGGGAGAAGGTTGGTAAGGCCGTAGAACGGGCCCGGCATGAAAAAATACCTACCTTTCTGGAAGTTAGAACCTACCGCTTCCGGGGGCATTCCATGTCGGATCCTGCTCTATATCGGACAAAAGAGGAAGTTAACGAACAAAGGAAACGAGATCCTATTGTCACCTTTAAGCAGAAACTCATCGCTGAAGGGATTCTTTCCGAAGAGAAGTTTGAAGAAATGGAAAAAGAGATCAAAGCCATCGTGGATGAAGCCGTAGAGTTTGCAGAAAAGAGTCCGGAACCACCTGAAGAATGGTTATATGAGGATGTTTACGCATAAAAGGTGAGAGGGACAAGGCGAAGGGTGAAAGGAAAGATTTCCTTGATCTTTCGCCTTACGTCTGGGTATTTCCACATGCCGGTTATAACTTATCGAGAAGCACTCAACCAGGCTCTGCGAGAAGAAATGCGTCGAGATGAAAGGGTTTTTCTCATGGGAGAGGAAGTAGGTCTCTATCAAGGAGCCTATAAAGTCAGCCAGGGTTTACTGGAGGAGTTTGGAGAAAAAAGGGTCATTGACACCCCTATTACAGAAGAGGCCTTTACCGGGGTAGGAGTCGGCGCAGCTATGGTAGGATTGAGACCGGTTATCGAAATGATGACTTTTAATTTCTCTATCGTGGCCATGGATCAAATTGTAAACAGTGCGGCTAAGATTCGATACATGTCGGGAGGGCAGTTTAAGATCCCGATGGTAATACGAGGCCCCGGAGGAGCTGCCCATTCACTGGCAGCTCAACATTCCCAATCCCTGGAAGCCTGGTTTTGTTATGTACCGGGACTCAAAGTCGTGATGCCGGGTGTCCCTAAGGACGCCAAGGGCTTACTTAAAAGTGCCATCCGGGATGATAATCCCGTTATTTTTATCGAAGGAGAGTTGCTATACGGTACGAAAGGAGAAGTTCCTGAAGGAGAATACACTATTCCCCTTGGAAAAGCCGATATCAAAAGAAAAGGGAGCGATGTAACTATTATAGCTTATTCCAAAATGGTCCTCCTGGCTATGGAGGCGGCTGAGGAATTGGCGAAAGAGGGTATTGAGGTAGAAATCGTAGATCCTCTGACTTTGAAGCCTTTGGATGAAACCACGATCCTTAACTCGGTGCGTAAAACCAACCGGGTGGTGATCGTCGAGGAAGGTTGGGAGTTTGGAGGATTTGGAGCCCAGATTGCGGAGATTATCTACCGCAAGGCTTTTGACTATATTGATGCCCCCATCGAGCGGGTAGCGGCGAGAAATGTTCCCATGCCCTATGCGAAGAATTTAGAAATGGCCACTATACCCAATAAAGCAAGGGTCATAGAAGCCGTCAAGAAGGTCTTATACTTTGACTAAAAAGATATCTTGAGACTTGGGGCTTGAGGTCGAGGGTCGGAGCCTTTACAAACCTCCAGCCTCCAGCCTCCGGTCTCTAGAAACATGGTAAGTAAAGTTACAATGCCTAAACTCAGCGATACGATGCAAGAGGGAGTAATTGTCAAGTGGCTGAAGAAAGAAGGGGACAAAGTTCAGAGCGGAGATGTCATCGCTGAGATCGAGACAGATAAAGCCAATTTAGAAATGGAAGCCTACGCCTCGGGGGTTTTAAAAAAGATTATTAAAAAGGAAGGAGAATCCGCTCCGGTGGGGGAGTTGATTGCGATTATTGCAGAACCCAACGAGGATATCTCTAGCTTACTTCCCGGAGGAGAAGGACAGAAAGAAGCTGAAAGTCCTACCCCGAGAAGAGGGGCCGAAGAAATTGAAAAACCTACCGAGGTGGTAGAGACCGGACAGGAGAGAAGAACTCAAGTTAAAGAAGCAGAGGAATTTGGAGAGCCCGAAAAAATCAAGGAAGGGGAACGGGAGAAAAAACGCTACCTCCAGGTAATGAAAGGTGGGAGAACGGACGAGATGGAAGCAGCTAAAAAACCTGAAGTTTCAAGTGCCGAAGAGCTGACGGAGATGGAAGAAGAACCGGAGCATATTAAAGCCTCCCCCATGGCTCGAAGAATGGCCAAGAATTTAGGACTCGATCTTTCTCAAATAAGGGGGAGTGGCCCCCTGGGTCGGGTGATTAAACGGGATATCGAGATGTTTATGGAAAGGGCTGCAAAAGTACCTTCTTATGAGCCAGAACGTCCACCACGAGTGATACCGGGAAAAATAGAAGTTACCCCCGAAGTACCGGTTGCCGCTGTACCTGTGGAATTCGAAGAAAAAGAGCTAAGCATGATGCGAAAAACCATCGCCAGACGAATGGCCGAAAGCAAAGGACCTGTCCCCCATTTTTATATCACATCAGAAATCGATATGGGGAAGGCGATAGAATTTCGCAAATTAGTCAATGAGCTGGAAGAAGACCTTAAAATCAGCTTTAACGATCTGATTATTAAAGCTGTAGCCAAAGCCCTTATGAAATATCCTCAACTGAATGTTTCCTTTACAGGAGATAAGATCAGGGTTTATAAAGGAATTCATATCGGTGTAGCTGTCGCTTTGGAAGATGGATTAATAACCCCGGTGATCCGAAATTGCGAAGTTAAAAGCCTGGGGCAAATCGCCCGAGAAGCCAAGGATCTGGCCGAAAAGGCTCGATCGAAAAAATTAAAACCCGAAGAATATACCGGTAGCACCTTCACCATCTCCAATCTGGGTATGTATGATGTGGAGAATTTTGCCGCAATTATTAACCCCCCGGAAGGGGCTATCTTGGCCGTCGGCTCGATCCAAGAAAAACCGGTGGTGGTAGAAGGTCAAATTCGAGTCGGCCATCGTATGAAAGTAACCCTATCCTGCGATCATCGAGTTACCGATGGCGCCACTGCCGCTAAGTTTTTACAAGAATTGAAGAAAATTCTGGAAAATCCCATGACGCTGGCAGTGTAAAAGACAGAAAACCCTAAACAGGGAATAGTGAGAAAGACCCTCAAGAGTATGGGAGTACGGAAGAATTTACCCCCACACTCCCATACTTCCCTACTTTCCTGTTGGAACTGGCAGATTTACATTTACATACCGTCCATTCGGACGGAACTTCTACTCCTGAGGAGGTTGTAAAACGAGCCAAGTTGGCTAATTTGAAGGCTATCAGCATCACCGACCATGATGCCGTGAGTGGTATTAATGCGGCCATGGCTGTTGCCGAAGAACTGGGAATCGAAGTAATACCCGGGGTAGAGTTGAGCGTTACCTATCAGGGTAAGGATATTCATATACTCGGGTACTTTATCAATTATAAGGATAAGAAATTCCTAGACTATCTGGAACTTTTCAAAATCGGAAGGATCCGAAGGGTAGAAAAAATCATTGCCCAGCTCAATCGGAGGGGTCTTTCGATTCGGGTTGAATCGGTTCTGGCAAAGGCAGGATTCGGCGTAGTTGGCCGACCGCATATCGCCGAGGTTTTGGTTGAGGAAGGTTATGTAACCTCCTATGAAGAGGCCTTTCAAAAATATCTCGGAGATCAAGGGCCGATCTTTGCAGAAAAGTATCCCCTAAGTCCCGAAGAGGGAATAGCTTTGATTCAATCCATTGGAGGGGTCTCGGTATTGGCCCATCCCGGCTGCTATAACCAGGATGGAATAATTCCGGAATTAGCAAAAAAAGGACTGGATGGGATTGAAACGGTACCCCCTCCAAACTTTCTGGGAGACCCCCAACACTATACAAGAATGGCCCAAAGATATCATCTCCTGGAAAGTGGAGGTTCCGATTATCATGGGGAACGAGGTGGTGGCGCCCCGATAGGTATGCGGGCGATCCCTTATAATTTTGTTGAGAAACTCAAACAAAGAGCAAGTGGGCGATAAGCAAGGGATAGTAAAAAGCTAAGAGTCAAAGGACAGGGGTTTATTAGCCGTTGCTTACTACCCACTCTAAAATAGAGAGATGGAAATCTCCCGTTTGTGTATTCCTTACACGCCCTTTACAGGTAAGCTTGAAGAAAGTAAAGTGGCGTTGGTCAGTACAGCCGGCGTACATTTGAAAGACCAACCTCCCTTTATTTTAGACGGAGATACGAGTTTTCGTATAATTCCAGGAAATGTAGAAAGCCGAGATCTCATGATCACCCACGGACACTACGATCATTCCGATGCCGATAAGGATATTAACTGCGTTTTCCCTATAGATCGCCTGAGAGAGCTGGCCCAGGAAAAATTTATCGGTTCGGTCTCTGAAATCCATATCAGCATGGGCTATACCCAGGCTTTTAGAGAGGTTCGTGAGAAAACCATTCCAGAAATCGTCAAGCAGATCCAGGATAGCCGGGCCGATATTACCCTGATGACGGGAGGGTGACCTTTATGCCATCGCGCAGTTGTGTCGATTCAGCGGGCTTTGGAAATGATGGCAATTCCATCGGTTTTAATCACAACGGATAAAGAGCAAACCCATATGGGAAGGCCTTCCAGAGCCTTTAGTCCCAAGGGATTTAAAATAGGGCACTCGGTCGGTAAACCCGGACAGAAGGAACTTCACAAGAAGGTCATTAAAGATGCCCTGAGTTTGTTGATTAACCCCATTGAACCGGGTAAAATTGCCGAACGCGAGTACCCGGAATACCACGAACTGTAAACAGGCAACAATGAACAATAAACAAAAGTTGTTAATTGCTGATTGTTACTTTGAAGAAATATGGAAATAAGTCCACCTAAAGCAAGGAAGCATCCACCCTGGCTCAAGGTTCGGATGCCTCAAGGTGAAAATTTCTTTGAGCTTAAAAAGCTGGTTCGAGACCACAAGCTCCACACGGTTTGTGAGAGTGCCAGTTGTCCCAATATCGGTGAATGTTGGAATCGGAGAACCGCTACGTTTATGCTCCTGGGGAATATTTGTACCCGGAGTTGCGGTTTTTGTGATGTACCAACCGGTCGACCATTGGGAGTAGACTGGGACGAACCCAGGCGGGTAGCCGAGGCAATTCGTAAACTTGGACTGAAGCATGTGGTGATAACCTCGGTTAATCGGGATGAACTGAAGGATGGAGGTTCTGCTATCTGGGCCGAGACCATTCGCCAGGTTCGACAGGCCAACCCAACCTGCACCCTTGAGGTTTTGATACCCGATTTTAAAGGCTCTGAAGAAGCTTTGATGACCGTTTTAGCGGCCAGGCCGGATATTTTAGCTCATAATGTTGAGACGGTTCCCCGATTATACCGTAAAGTTCGTCCTCAGGCGAACTATAAACAGAGTTTAGAGGTGTTAAGAAGGGCTAAAACCCGGGGATTTGTAACCAAAACCGGAATTATGCTGGGCCTCGGAGAAACAATCGAAGAAGTTTATGAGGTAATGTCAGATCTACGTGGGGTGCAGTGTGACATTTTAACCTTAGGTCAATACCTCCAACCTTCCAAACAACATCTCCCGGTTGTTCGATACTACCACCCGGATGAGTTCAAAATGTTAAAAGCTCGAGGGGAAGAGATGGGATTCCAGCATGTGGAATCCGGTCCACTGGTTAGAAGCTCTTATCATGCCGATGAGCAGGTCCGCCAACATCGGGAGTTGTTGGATATTAAAATTCCGTAATGAAAATTTACACGCGAACCGGAGATAAAGGGGAAACAGGTCTGTTCGGTGGGGAACGTGTTCTGAAAGATTCCCCTTATGTGGAAGCCTATGGAACCGTAGACGAGCTCAATTCGGTTTTGGGAATAGCCGTATCTTTTATAACCGATACCCAAATTCGAAATATCCTGGAGAACATTCAATCGGAGCTGTTTAAGGTGGGGGCAGATTTGGCAACTCCCTTTAACCAACCAAAGCTGGAAGCTCGAAAACCCATACCTCGTATTGTACCGGAACAGATAACCCGATTAGAAGAGTGGATCGATCAATGCGAGGCGGAACTGATTCCATTGACTCACTTTATCTTGCCGGGTGGGACTCCCGGTGCGGCCTACCTCCACTTTGCCAGAACGGTCTCCCGCCGGGCGGAGCGTCGCGTTGTAACCCTCGCACAGAACCACGACATCAATAAGGAAATCATTAAGTATCTAAACCGACTTTCAGATTTACTTTTTGTCCTGGCTCGCCTGGTCAACCAACGAGCCGGTCAACCAGAGACGATCTGGGAACCCTAAAGGAATAAGAGTGTAGGAGTATGGAGGTATGAAAGTATGGGGGTATGAAAGTATGGGAGTATGGAAGTGTGAGAGTATGGGAGCATAGGAGTATGGAGGTATGGAGGTATAGAGGTAAATTCTCACATACTTCCACACCTCCACACTTCCATACTCCCGTACTTTCATACCCCCATACCCCCCCACTCCCACACTCCTATACCTCTTTATGATGAATCCATACATTCCTGTCCTGATTCTGGCTCTCTTTTCTGCACTCATTGCCGGAGGACTTCTGTTATTGACCTCGATCTTAGGACCCAAAAGACTCACTAAGGCCAAACTGGAACCCTTCGAAAGTGGGGTTCAACCCCTTCAAACCTCGGTGGTCCGGATTCCTGTTAAATTCTACATTGTAGCCATACTTTTTATCCTTTTCGATATCGAGATCATTTTTCTTTTTCCCTGGGCAACGGTGTTTCGTGAACTGGGTGTATTTGGTTTTGTTGAGATGATTATCTTTCTCCTCATGTTAGTTGCCGGACTCGTTTATGCTTGGAAGAAAGGAGCCCTGGAGTGGGAGTAAATACGGAGTATGGGAGTATGGAAGTTTCGGATTTTTGGATTTGATAACGACAAAGAAGAAGTAAATACGGAGTATGGGAGTGTGGAAGTATGGAAGTAGGGGGGGGAGAAAGAGTCTTATCTCCTCTGGCTCTTCCGTTCTTCAGGTCAAAGGTGGATTTTAAGCATATCCAGTTCGAAATAGAACCTCCGGTAGCCAGAATTATCTTGAATCGACCTCCCCTTCATATCTTGGATTTGATAACCCTGGAGGAGCTTCATAGTGCGTTGGATCTGGCTCGGGGAAACCCTCAACTTAAGGTTTTGATTTTAACCGGAAGCGGAAATAAAGCCTTTTCGGCGGGAGTGGATATCAAGGACCACCTTCCCGACAAAGTTGAGGCCATGATCCACAAGGTTCATGAAGTAGTTTATACCCTTAGTCAGGTGGAAGCTGTTATATTAGCCGTTGTGAACGGAATGGCCCTGGGAGGTGGTTGTGAATTGGTGGCCTGTTGTGACCTGGCCATCGCTGCTTCAGAAGCTATTTTCGGACAACCGGAGATCAAACTGGGGGTCTTTGCTCCTGTTGCTTCGGCCATGCTGCCCCATCGAATAGGATATAAAAAAGCCTCTGAACTACTTCTGACCGGAGACCCTATTTCGGCCTATGAAGCCAGGGAATTCGGTCTGGTCAATCAGGTTGTACCCTTTGAGCAGTTGGAAAAGGCAACCACGGATCTTACCAATCGCTTAATCGATAAAAGTGCTGTGGTATTAAAACTGGCTAAACGGGCGCTTATCTGTGGAGCTAAATCTCCTTGGAAAGAAACTTTACCTTCCATTGAAACCCTCTATCTGAATACTTTGATGAAAACCTATGATGCCGAGGAAGGATTAAAAGCCTTCCTGGAAAAACGACGACCCATATGGAAGAATCAATAACCTTCGCAAAATAAGGGTTGGAAGTCAGATCTCGGAAGCCCCCGGCTCCCCTAAATTCTGGCTTCTGATTCTTGTTCTTTAATTTATGGAAAAAAAACTGGTTGATTATCGGGTTGAGAACGGGATAGCCATTATTGAGTTAAACGATCCTCCGGCAAATACTTACAGCTATGAAATGATGCGGCAATTGGACGATGCCATTTTAGCCGCGCGATTTGATGATCAGGTTTACGTTCTGGTAATCCGTGGGGCAGGGGAAAAGTTCTTCTCGGCCGGGGCAAACATTAAGATGCTTTCCGAGGCATCGCCTCAATTTAAGTACAATTTCTGTCTCCATGCCAATGAAACATTGAATCGACTCGAGCATACACCGAAACTGGTCATCGCCGCCCTGAATGGCCATACCGTTGGAGGTGGTCTTGAAGTTGCCCTGGCTTGTGATATTCGGATTGCTAAGAAAGACGGAGGTAAAATCGGATTACCGGAGATCAACCTGGGAGTTTTGCCGGGAACCGGAGGAACTCAAAGATTAGCTCGATTAATCGGTAAATCACGGGCCATAGAGTTGATGGTAACAGGTCGGACTTTTTCCTTTGAGGAAGCCCTGGAAATGGGCTTAATTAATTATATTTTCGAAGAAGGAGACTTCTTTAAGCAGGTCCTGGAATACGCCCAACAGTTTGTTCCACCCAACAAAGCCAGTAAAGCAGTAGGCCGCATTAAACGGGCTGTTCAATCCGGTTTAGAAATTTCCTTTGCCGAAGCCCTGGCTCTGGAGCGTGAACTCCAGCAACAACTTTTCCAATCCGAAGATGCCAGGGAAGGGTTGAGTGCCTATGTGGAAAAACGAATACCCAAATTTCAAGGGAAATAAGTTTTTGCCCGTTGTTTTTTACCTTACCTTCAGGGTATAAAGGTGTTGGAAGGTTGGTTTTAACCGGGTTTTTGAGAAAAAAGGGAACAACGGACAACGAACCGGGAAAAAATGATAAAAAAAATTTCTACTTTCGATGATTGGATCGATATGTTCGCCCAATGGCGAGACGATATCGGGTTTGATTCAAAGCTTATCGGAGATTACAAATTTGAGACCAAATTTGTAGAAGTCGACTCTCCAGAGATTGAATTCGGAGACTTTGCAGGCCAGCGGAAATGGGAGACCGTACTTCAGATCCCCAATCAGCAAGTTCGGGATGCCCTTCTAACCCTCATTGTCTATCAAGGAGATACCGAGTTTGCCTCTGTAGAACAGCAGCGGCATCTTGTTCAGTCTGCACCCAGCGAAGAAGATCTTCGAAGCCTCCTCCGGGTTATGACCGAAGAAATGCGCCACGGATATCAGATGTCATATCTTTTGGTGAACTATTTCGGTGATTCAGGAAAATTGGAAGCCAGAAAACTTTTGGAACGGCGGGCCTTTAAACGGAACCGTCTCCTGGGTTCCTTTAACGAAGAGGTCAATAACTGGCTAGATTTCTTTGTCTATACCGACTTTATCGATCGAGACGGAAAGTTTCAACTCCAGATGCTGAGTCGTTGTGGATTCGCCCCGTTAGGCCGGAGTACCAAAGCCATGCTCAAAGAAGAATCCTACCACCTGGGAACTGGTCATACTGGGTTGCGAAGAATTCTCACGGCGGGCAAAATCCCGGTAGAAATTATTCAAAAATATTTCAACAAATGGATCCCCACAGCTTATGACCTTTTCGGCACCGATCACTCTTCGTCAGCTCACTGGGCCTATGTATCTGGGTTGAAAGCCCGATACAACGAAGGAGAAACCAAAGAACCTGCCGATAAGAATAACCTCAATGAAGCGGCCCGGGCTCTTTTCCATAAGGAAATTAGCTGGCTTGTCGATAACCTCAACAAACTCGTCCCTGAAGATAAACCTAAACTCTACGTACCGGATATGAGGTTTAACCGAAGAATTGGAAGTTATGCCGGGAAAACCTACAATGTTAAAGGAGAGCCTTTAAACGAAGCAGATTATGCCCTTTATCTTCAGAAGGTTTTACCTTCTCCCGAAGATGAACGAAAACTCCAGGAGATCTTCAAGGAAAATGACTGGATAACCCCGATGGATAGGAAATAACTCTCGCTTTTAAAGTACTTACAGAAAGCCAGACTATGAAACAAACCCAAAGCGCCGGTGGTGTTGTTATTAACCCAAAGGGACAGGTCCTAGTGGTCAATCAGAATGGAACTTCCTGGTCTTTGCCTAAAGGCCATATCGAAGAAGGTGAAGATGCCCTAACTGCTGCCAAACGGGAAATTTATGAAGAATCTGGGGTTGGTAATTTAAAATTGGTGAAGGATCTGGGCAGTTATCGGCGATACAAGATCGGCTTGAATGGCCATGAAGATCCGACCGAACTTAAAACAATTCATATGTTTTTATTTCGGACCGACCAGGAAGTTTTAAATCCCCTGGATTCAGAAAATCCCGAAGCAAGGTGGGTTGAGAAAGATAAGGTAGCGGATTTATTGACCCATCCAAAGGATAAAGAATTCTTTCTCCGAATTAAAAATGAGATTTAAAGGGTAAAGACGCTGTGTACAGTGGATTCGCTTATATGGGGGAAACCTTATGAAAATAGCTTATTTCGATTGTTTTTCCGGAGTCAGTGGAAACATGATTTTAGGAGCCCTTCTAGATGCAGGTCTCCCTCTTGAAGAACTTCAGGCAGAGCTCAAGAAGCTCCCTTTTTCCGGTTACCGAATTTCGGTTAAAAAAGTCCAGAAACTGGGATTGTTTGGAACCCATGTGGAAGTAAAAGCCGAAGAAAACCC
Organism: bacterium; assembly: GCA_030550175.1. Lineage (GTDB taxonomy): Bacteria > Moduliflexota > Moduliflexia > Moduliflexales > JAUQPW01 > JAUQPW01. The sequence continues at coordinate 91,009 of JAUQPW010000002.1, read as the reverse complement.
AGAGCACAGGCATTTATCCGATATTCTAGAGATTCTGAACCGGAGTACCCTAGCGCCTTTCCTTAAAGATAGGGCCGGGCAAATTTTCCGGCGTATTGCCCAGGTGGAAGCCGAGATTCATCAAATGCCTGTGGAAGAAGTACACTTTCATGAAATTGGTGCCGTGGACTCTATTGTGGATATCGTCGGAGCGGTTTGTGGGTTATACAGGCTTGGAATAGAGAAAATTTATGTTTCCCGTTTCACCTTGGGAAAGGGTTTTGTAGATTGTGCCCATGGTCGTATTCCACTTCCAGCACCGGCTACGCTGGCTTTACTTAAAGGTAAACCGGTTTTCTTTTCAGATATAGAGGGAGAACTGGTCACGCCTACCGGAGCGGCCATCTTAACTACCTTGGGTTCGGAATTCGGAAATCCGCCGGCCATGACCCTTCAAGCCGTGGGATATGGGGTAGGGACGAAGGATTTTCCGATTCCCAATGTACTGAGGCTTTGTATAGGAGAATTGCAAGAGCAGGAAATTCCTGAAAGACAGGAGGAAAGGGGCGGGGAACGGGTGGTTGTTGTTGAAACGAACATCGACGATATGAATCCCCAGTTTTACGAATATGTCATGGATCAACTCTTTAAGGCGGGCGCTCTGGATGTTTATCTGACTCCGGTTCTCATGAAGAAGAGTCGTCCCGGGACTTTATTGACCGTTGTCTGTACTCCATCGCTTCTACCGGAAATCTCTACCCTCATCCTTCGAGAAACCACAACTTTAGGTATTCGTTGGCAGGAAATGGAGCGTACGAAGGCGGAGCGGGAGTTGATCGACTGGAATACGCCGTATGGGAAAGTAAAGGTTAAGGTGGCACGCTGGAATGGCCGCATCATCGGTGCAACTCCGGAGTACGAGGACTGTAAAAAGATTGCCGAAGCCCATAAAGAAAAGTCCCTCAAGGAAATTTATAACGAGATTAGTTACTCTATACTTCAGAAAAAGGGCGATGGTCTGGAATAGTCTCAGGGAATATGTTTATCCTTTTAGCAGGTGTCACTTTTTCCTGTCTGAACACCCCCCAGTTCCTTCACCCAACTTAGGGGAGGATAAGGAAGTGAGGGGTCGCTCCTGGTGGAGCTTAGAGGTTTAGGAGGGATAGTTGACTACCAACAGGTAGCTCCTGACGGAGCTTTTAAGGATTTATCCAGATTAACTTTACAAAGTAGTAGGGAGGTTTTCGCGAGAAATTGATATAGATACTGGAATTGGAAAAATGCTTGACACCTTCCCTGGGAAGGGCCTATTCTCTAAACATAGAGAAAGAAATAATTCCAATTTTTCCTTCAACCCGTCAAGAGAGGTAAATTATGAAAGATGTATTCAGGGAAATTTTAAGAGCTAAAGCCAGAGGGGAGCGGGCAGCGCTTTCGACCATTATCAGTAGTAAGGGTTCTCTTCCCATGAGTCCCCGATCTAAGATGCTGGTATTACAGGATGGAACCATCATAGGGACGGTGGGTGGGGGCTGTATGGAAGCAGATGTTTGGGCAGAAGCTAAAGAGGTTATGAAGCAGGATATTTCCAAAGTTTCCCGGTTTATCTTAACCGAAAAACATGCCGGGGAAAGCGGGTTGAACTGTGGGGGTACGGTAGACTTTTTCACAGAACCGATCGTACCGGGGCGGATGGATGAGGTTTTTGAAGAGATTGTACGGCTTCGAGATGAGAATCAATCGATTGCCCTTGCAACGATTATTTCCGATGCAGCCTATGACCTGGTTAAAGAGCACTCCAAGATGCTCATCCGAAAAGATGGTTCCACCGTTGGAACTCTGGGAGGTGGTCGTATTGAAGAAGAAGTACGAATCGAAGCTCAAAAGATACTCGGTCAGGATATCCTCAAGATCATGAACTTCACGTTGACCGAGGAAGAAGCCAAAAAACTCAATGCGACTCCGGGTACCGTCCTCAGGGTTTTCATCGAGTCCTTACTGGCCCAGCCGGTTTTATATTTGTTCGGAGGCGGGCATGTTTCCCTGGAGATAGCCAAGGTAGCCAAAATAGCCGGTTTTAAGCTGGTCGTGATAGAAGATCGCCCCCTGTTTGGAAACAAGGAACGATTCCCGGAAGCGGATGAGATTATTATCGATGATTTTACTACGGTAGCTAAAAAACTGACCCCAGAATTTAATGAATCTTCCTACATCGTTGCCGTAACCCGAGGGCATCAGCACGATGAAAAGATTATCGAACAGGTGGTATGGAGTCAGGCCAAATATATCGGAATGATTGGAAGTAAAAGAAAAATTAAACTCATGTGGGACAAGCTTCAAGGAAAAGGGATTCCCAAGGAGTTACTGGATCGTGTTCATGCCCCGATCGGTCTTGATATTGGGGCCGATAATCCTGGGGAAATTGCCGTGAGTATTGTCGCCGAACTCATCCAGGTTCGACGGGGTGGAACCCACCATTTGCGAACGGTAGAAGAATCTAAATAATAAGGTACAGTCCACGAAAAATACTCTCCTCAAAGGGTTATGAAGGGCCGGGGGAAGTATATATTTTCTGAGGAAGCTTTGGTAACCCGGCCGACAAGGAATTTGAAGCTTTTTATCTTTTTATCTACGGAAGTTCCCTCCAAAGGATACCGCTTTCAAATTGAAGTCCATCCTAAACAATACGGTTTCTCCCCTGCCTCCCTACGCACCCGGATAAGGCTTAGCCGGGAGCGTGACCCTCTGCCTCACCCCCCTCTAGGATCCACTTCCTTTCTGTCTCCAAAACCTCGATTTCTGTCTCTATAATTATTACATGCCGTAAGTTTTTAGTATTTAAATAATTATGAAAGAATTATGGGTTATTTTTGTCTTTATAAAAGTGACAAAAGAGGGGGGATTAAATAGGATTGGATTTTTGAAAATAGTTGGAATCTTTCTGCTGTAGGGAAATCGGCTTGATATAAAGATTCTTTATGGATCTGGTATGGGAAGTGCAAAGGAAAGTGAGAGTTTCCTCAAACAGAGGATACGACGGGCAGTAAAGAGTAAGTACCAGGGTAATTTCAGATTCCCTTGTTTTCCTAAAGGGCAAGGGGGGTTGAGCAGTTACTTATTAAAAGAGGAGGATAAACTTATGAAGTCCGACCGCAGAAAGGCAAAAATTTATAGGGTAATACACATAGTGTTTTTTGTTGTCCTGGTTTTAACTTCAAATTCAGTCTTAGCGGCCCAGAAGGATGGGTGTAAAGCTCTGCCGGATCACACCACCTTGACTGCGGCCCTCAAAAAAGCGGTTAGAGTTGGGGATTCAAAAGCCAACGGTGGTTTTGCCCTTAATATGTGGGCAACGGTGGTCGGCCGGGATGGTACTGTGTGCGCGGTTACTTTCACAGGTTCGGGTTGGGGGGATCAATGGCCGGGTAGCCGGGTGATTTCTGCACAAAAAGCCAATACGGCCAATGCCTTTAGTCTTCCAGGTCTTGCTTTATCCACGGCCAACCTTTTTTCAGCAGTTCAGGATGGGGGTAGTTTATTCGGTTTGCAGTTCAGCAATCCAGTTGATCCGAAGACTGCCTATGACGGCGACTCCGCAAATTATGGAAAACCTAATGATCCTATGACCGGTAAGAGAATTGGTGGGGTTAATGTGTTTGGGGGTGGCCTGGCCTTGTACAATGCTGAGGGTAAACTCGTGGGAGCCATCGGTGTCAGTGGAGATACTTCTTGTGCCGATCATAACATTGCCTGGAAGACACGTCATGCTCTTAATCTGGATAATGTTCCTGCCGGTGTAAATAAGAAAAATAATAACTCCAAAGGAGACGACAACATCATTTATGATATAACAGACGGAAAAAGTGCCAGTGGCTTTGGACATCCTGACTGTGGTCTTGAAGAGAGAGCCATTGCTGAGGCTTTTTCAAGCACATATCCAACAGGTCCTGAACCTTAATTTGGTACCAAATACAAGGCTATCATCAGATGACATAAGGGGGAAATCGGACGTCCGATTTCCCCTCCTTTGGGAGGTTAGTTTTGTGTCAGGTATCAATTGGTGGGAGGGTATTTTAATGAAAACTTCCAGGGTTTTTATAGTTTTTTTTGTGAGCTTATTCTTAGCTGTCACTCTTGACCGCGTTCTGGCTCGAGATCTGTCTATTATCAACAAGCAAGTACCACCTGCCTTAGATCCCTCACTTTGTCAGGATTACGCACGGGACGCTGTAGCCCAAAACGAAGAGAATCTCAGAAAGCAGTGTGGTTTTACCGGTCCACGCTGGCAATCCAATTTTAATGCTCACCTCAATTGGTGCAGGAACATTCCAAACAAAGATTTTGCAATTGTTGGTTTGGAACGACAAGCGAGGGCTAAGATGCTGAAAACATGTCTTCCTCCTCCTTCCTTGGAGGCCTTTGTGAGTGAAAGGTCCCAGATTAGTGAAACCGTGACGATCGTAGGAATGGGGTTCACACCAAATAGCCCAAATCAGGTCATCATTTATTTCAGCGATCTCCCCAACCAATCACCACGGCAATCAGGTACGGAGACTACAGGAAAAGATGGAGACTTCAAGTCTATCCGCACCTTTACCTTTATAGGGGCACCGGTCACTTGCGACGTGAACGTCAGGACCCCGGTTAAGGTAACAGCCACCGACAAAACGAATAATTCTTCTGTGAGTACTACCGTAAATGTTTCGAAATGCGGCTCTTTGAGATAAAGTAAGTTGCAATCAGGAAGGTTTTACCGAGTAGGGGCGACCAGCCGGTCGCTCCTACTTTGTCGTCCTCACGGAGGCAAGGACAAAGAAGATTCCTGAAGGAGGTGAAAGAACCTAAATGGCCAGATTCATCAAAGTGGCAAAGATTACAGATCTCAAACCGGGAGAGAAAATGCGGGTAAAGTACGAAGAGGAACCCGTAGGATTGTTTAATCTTGAAGGGAAGTTCTACGCCATTTCAGATGTCTGTACCCATGATGGGGGTCCCCTAGTAGACGGTGAATTGGAAGGTGAGTATATCATCTGCCCCCGCCATGGGGCTCGTTTCAATGTTAAAACAGGTGAGGAGACGCTCCCGGCCTATACCCCTGTGCCTCTTTACGAAGTCAAAATAATAGACGAAGATATCTGGATTGCCCCTAAGGAGTGAAAATCTTTCTGAGAGGGAAGGTCGTATTCAAAATGAGTAGAAGCGACCGTCGATCGCCTTTACAAGGGGTCATTTGCCTGCCGGCGGTGTAATTTATTCAATCAGAATTACCGGCAGGAGGGGGGAAACCTTTGCGCCAAGGACGGTAACTGTAATAATTTAGTAGGTATCACTTTTTTGTCTGAACGCCTCCCCTGGCCCCCCCTTTAATCCCCCCGTATACGGGGGGAAGGGGGGCGGGACTGACGTGGGGTTGCTGCTACTGAAGTCCCCCCTCGAGGGGGGATTGGGGGGTGTTTCTTTTTCCACCTACTAAATGGACACGGATACCCAAGGACGAAAAGTTATTGACTTTTTTGAATCCATTCCGTATACTCTCCGACTGGAGTTTTTGAGATAAGTTTCTAATTGGATGGCTAAAGTCGGATAACAGAGTAAAGTTGTATAGGTGGGGTCTATTGCTTGCCGTCTGACAACGAGCATTGGATACCCCCAGTTAAAAAAGGAGAACCCTATGTTTCAAAGAAGGATCTCTGACCTGGTCAGGATCTTCTTAGGGATGATTTTATGGAGTAGCATGACCCTGACCCTTGTTTACAGTCGGAATGAGCAACCGGCCCCGTCAAATCATTCTACCACCTCAACCGCTTTAACGGCTTCTCCGGTAGCCCAGGGTAGTGGAGAATTTGAGGGAGTCATCACTATGAACATGAAGATAGATATCGAGAACCGAAAAGAGACAATGGAGATGACTTACTTCCTTAAAGATCGGCATATCCGCATTGAGACGAAAGCCGCTAACACTCCAGAAGGACAGGCCGTGATGCTGTGGGATTTAGAAGCAGCAAAAATAACCACCTTAATCCCATCAAAGCAAATGTACATGACCCTAGATTTGAAGGAAACAGCTGAAAGCTTGAAAGGAGTGGCCAAGGATAAGAAACCTGCCACCGAGGAGCCGATAAAGTTCCCCAAGCTTATGCCCACGGGCAAACAAGAAACAATTGCCGGTTATCCGTGTGAACACTGGTTGATGGGGGATCAACAAGAGACAGATATATGTGTGGCTAAAGGACTGGGTTATTTTGGAATGGGGAGCCCCATGGAGAGGGGTGGGGATTCGCTGAAGAATTTGATATTTGATCCCAAACTTCTCACGGTAGCAGCTGCCCATCCAGAATGGGTGAAGTTTCTCCAGGGTGGGGCCTTTCCCTTAAAGCTCACCAAACAGGAGAATGGAAAGACCAAGATGACCCTGGAAGTAACCAAAATCGAACGAAAATCACTCAGTGATGCCCTCTTCACTATTCCACCGGGTTATAAAGAATTCAATATGCAGAATATCCTGGGTAATAAATTACCAATGTCGCCGAAGCGGTAAGTACCGAAAAGGAGAATCACTGAAGCCCCGGTCTGTCCATGGGATCCCTTCATGCGAGACAGGTAGAGGGCGCGCGTGCGGGTCCTGGTCTGGACCGGTCTGAAGATGTCCAGTTTACTGACTTCCGTCCCCATGGTCACTATGTCTGCTTACTTCATGCAAATTGTTATAGTATTACTCCTTATGCAGCATAGGAGTTAAAAACTCTAGACCGGTAGCATTCCTCCTGCAAGGAGGAAAGGGTCGTAGCCTGCTTCAAGATACATCCGCCTCAAGAGTTTTTTGTTTTGGGAACCTTTTCTCCATAAGTTTTGGAAAATAAAATACTAAGAGTAACACCTCCAGGTAAAATACGCCTCTACTCCTTCCTTTATTCTATCCTCATCACGCATTTAAGGGTCTCGACCTTTAGAAGCTTAGAAAAAATGGTAATCCAATCCAGTCTGTTAAGGTTAATAAGTTTTGGGTTGAAGCCAATCAATGTGTTCTTTGATAGAAGAAATGGAATTTTTTTCTTTACATATTTACTTCCTAATAATAAGATAAACTGACATAACCGCCATGGTTTAGATTACCTTATAGAGTACGAGATTCTATTCACCAAGTAGAAAACTTTGAGGAGGCAGTCATCGATATCTAATACCAATTCTGTCAAAAATATCCCTCAAATAGGATAATTCCTAAACAGTAGAGAGGAATTCTTTTGGTATCTTATCTAATTTTGATTCGTATCAGACCAAACAGATAGTTCCAAAGTTTATAGATGCAACACCATAAGAAGATCCCATAAGGAGGGTAATAAAATGACTCCACCCTTGTATTTAAAAATAAGAAATATAAAGCCATACAAACATTTTCCAGGGATCCGGGGGTTCTCTGATCGGTTAGTGATGTTGATTGTCGGACTGTATTTCGTCGGTAGCATAGCGGTTGCGGCAGATTTTTGTACGCAAACAGCAAATGCAGCTTTCAAAGCATGCCAGCATGAAGTAAAAGATGACTTCTGGATTTCGATGGGAAATTGCAATAATCTATCAGATCCAAATGTTCGTGCAGGGTGTGAAGCTTTGGCTGTAGCTGTATTGGGAGAAGACCTGCAACTGTGTAGAGAACAATTGGAGGCTCGTCTAGAAGTCTGCGATTTGTTGGGTGAAGCACGTTATGACCCGCAGATTGCTCCCAGCAATTTTGTTGACCCAACCCAGATTGGTAGTACTGTCTCACCTAATCCTTATTTTCCCCTTATAATGGGAGCCACCCGAACTTACAATAGTGGAGGGCAGATAACTACAGTTTCTGTAACTAAATCGACCAAGACGATTTTAGGTGTGACCTGCGTGGTTGTGCGAGATATAGTACAAGAAAACGGACAAACTATCGAGGATACCGAAGATTGGTTTGCTCAAGATGTTCAAGGAAATGTATGGTACTTCGGTGAAATTTCGCAAGAATTTAATAATGGTGAGCTCGTTAGCCTCGAGGGTTCCTGGAAAGCTGGTGTTGATGGAGCAAAGCCCGGTATTGTAATGAAGTCTTTTCTCCAAATTGGAAATGTTTATCGTCAAGAATTTGCACTTGGTAGGGCTGAAGATCTGGCTCAGGTATTAAGTCTAACAGAGTCAGCCGCTGTACCTGCAGCTTCATGCAATGGCAACTGTTTAGTTATCAGGGACTTTACGCCGATTGAACCTGATGCTGAGGAAAACAAGTACTATGCGCCCGGTATAGGCCTGATATTAGAGATTGATCTCGAAACCGGGGAACGTGTAGAACTCATAGATATTAAAACGAATCCATAACGGGTACAAATTCGCTTTAGCAGTATACTTCTTTGTCAATCGATTGGTCAGGTCAGGGTTAATGAGCGATGAAATGATTGTTGATTCACAAACCATTCCAGCAGGTAAATTATACGTTTGGAGAGTTACCTATGAAGATATTAAATTCTTCATTAGGAAAATGATATAATTATTCAATTTTGGCTCTCGATCCTGGCGTAAAGGACCGCTGATACAATCCAATAGCTTATGTAAACACCCTATTGGCTTGCAGTTCTGAGCGCTCTGGGTTGGTTATTCACAATGGAGTTACAAAAGCTGTATATTATCTCCCAGTACAACTAGTATTGGTTTTCCATAATCCAATAAGACTGTCTTCTTAGAGAGATAGGAGGGACCTTATGACTAATTCAAAATCATTTTACATAACATGGTCACCATACCTGCTCAGTATCATGCGAATTATTATAGCATTACTTTTTATGCAGCATGGGAGTCAGAAACTTTTTGGCATACCAACTGCTCCGCAAGGTGGTCTACCTCCCCTGATGTCATTGTTGGGGATAGCCGGAATTTTGGAATTCTTCGGTGGACTGCTCATTCTATTGGGGCTGTTCACCAGACCGGTAGCCTTTATCCTGGCGGGAGAAATGGCCGTAGCCTATTTCAAGGTACATCTACCCCAGGGGTTCTGGCCTCTCTTGAACAGAGGGGAGCTGGCGGCATTGTATTGTTTCGTGTTTCTTTACCTGGCTGTGGCCGGAGGAGGAGCGTGGTCGATAGATCGACTGTGGCAGCGCGACGAAACCCTGTAGGGTTCTGATACTACCTGTTACCAAAAGCCTGATCTTTCAGGGAAAGGAGGTTACCCCAAAAATGGAAATTAAAACCGTTCGAATTCAAAAGCCAGACAATGTGAACCTGATTTTAGGCCAGAGTCATTTTATCAAAACTGTAGAAGATATCCATGAAGTGATGGTCAACGCAGTACCCGGCATCAAGTTCGGAATAGCTTTCTGTGAATCTTCGGGCCCTTGCCTGGTGCGATTCAGTGGAACCGACCCCGAACTCATTGAACTGGCTAAAAATAACGCCTATTCCCTAGCCTGTGGTCATTCCTTTATCGTCTTTATGAAAGATGCTTTTCCCATCAACGTTCTCAATGCCATTAAAAACGTTCCAGAAGTATGCCGGATTTTCTGCGCTACCGCCAATCCCCTGGAGGTTCTGGTTGCCGAAACAGAACAGGGACGGGGTATCATGGGGGTCATAGATGGATTTAAATCCAAAGGAATTGAGACGGAAGAGGATATTAAAGCAAGGAAAGAACTTTTAAGAAAGCTTGGATATAAACTTTCCTAGAGGCCTGTTGTCCGTTGCCCGTTATCACTTTGTAATCATAATTTTTAAGATAAAATCGGGTAAACTTTTTCCCTATTGGAGAGGTAAGAACTTTATGGGGTAAGCTTTTTCTAACCTAATCCCTTCCTATGAGGAAAGGTGAGGATGGAGAGCCCGGGTAATTCCCGAGTTCCCCTTCCCGACACGGGAAGGGGATGGATAGACTTAAAGCCTGTTTTGAAGGATTCCCGATTAAAAACTAAAATACGGCGGACAACGGTCAATGGACGGAAATATGAAACTTCTTCCTCTTACCATTTCCTGTCCTGCCTGTAATTCTCAGGACGTAGCTTATACCTGTAGCCCTTCCTGTTGTTTCAACCATGTCTGTGCAAATTGTTACACCACCTTTGAGCCTTTCACCCGGGCATTGGGGAAAGAGTTATCCTTGGGGGATCTTCCAGAAACCGAGGTAGACTTCTCACGACCGGTAGTCTCCTGTGAGCGCTGCCATCATCTAGTTGTTTATTCCATTGCAGAAGATGAAGCTTTAGAAAATAAGTTGGTCTGTGCTTCCTGTCATATGTTGTTGGAATTGGATTTCTCCAGGGTGAATTCTCGATAGATAAAAGCTGGCGTGTTGAATACCTGAAGAAGTTAGAAAATGTTGCAAGAGATACTCCACCGCCTTCTTACCTCCATCCCAACCCTGCTGGGAATATCCTTTCTTGTCTTTTTAACCCTACGTGCAACGCCGGGAGATCCCGCACGGATTATGCTGGGTGAACGAGCTTCGGAACAGGCTTTAGCAGAGCTTCGTCGGGAATTGGGATTGGATAAACCATGGTATATTCAGTACGGAAGGTTTTTGAAAGGGGTTCTACGAGGAGACCTGGGACGGTCCATCAAAACCCGGGAAAAAATCATTGTAGAAATCAAGAACCGATTTCCGGCCACCATGGAGTTAGCCATAGCCAGCATGATCTTTGCCACAACATTGGGTATATTGGCCGGGATTATCTCTTCAACCCGGCGGTATTCTTTCCTGGATTATGGAACCATGATCGGCGCCCTTATGGGGGTCTCTATGCCCATTTTTTGGCTTGGGCTGCTTCTCATTCTCGTTTTCTCCGTTAACCTGGGTTGGTTTCCGGTCTCAGGTCGTCTCAATCCCCAACTGTCGTTACAGACAATAACCAATTTTTATATCGTAGATAGCCTGCTGACCGGGAACTGGGCCGCTCTCAAGGATGCACTCTGGCATTTGGTTCTCCCTGCCGTTGCTCTGGGGACCATCCCCCTATCCATCATCACCCGCATGACCCGTTCCAGTATGCTGGAAGTTCTCGGGCAAGAGTTCATCCGAACTGCCTATGCCAAAGGTCTTTCAGAGCGGTGGGTGATTTATAAGCATGCCCTTCGTAACGCTTTGATTCCTATCATCACGGTAACCGGATTACAGTTAGGATTTCTCCTGGGTGGGGCCATTCTGACCGAGACCATATTTGCCTGGCCGGGAGTGGGACGATGGCTGGTTCTCGCCGTTCAAGCCCGAGACTTTCCGGCCGTTCAGGGTGGGGCCATGCTACTGGCGACAACTTTTGTGCTTATTAATCTTCTGGTAGATCTTTTATACAGATATGTGGACCCCCGAGTTAAAGGATGAAAAAGAGAAAAGGAGAAGAGAAAAGGAATGGTATGGGAGTACTGAAGTACCTCTGATACTTCGATACCCTTCTACCTCCCCACGTAAAACCTGGTATCGTTTCAAAAAAAACAAAGCCGCACTGGCCGGGGGAATTCTTCTCCTGTTATTCCTGACTTCTGCACTTTTGGCTCCCTATCTGGCTCCTTATGACCCACTAGCCCAAGATCTGTACGGGCGCTTAAAGCCACCTGTTTGGGACTTGAAGGGAAGTTGGGAACATCCTCTGGGAACCGATGATTTTGGAAGGGATATCCTCAGCCGAATCCTTTATGGAGCCCGCATTTCTTTTCAAGTTGGATTGGTTTCGGTAGGTATTTCCCTGGGATTTGGGATTATTTTTGGTACTTTGTCCGGATATTATTCGGGTGCCTTGGATCATCTCATCATGAGATTCATGGACCTCCTCCTAGCTTTCCCGGGAATTCTACTGGCGATTCTCATCGTAGCAGTTTTAGGCCCCGGCCTGTTCAATGCCATGATTGCCATTGGGATCGTAGGAATCCCGGAATACGCCCGAATTGTAAGGGCTTCGGTGTTGGTAGAACGTCATCGGGAATATGTTCAGGCAGCCAGGTCCCTGGGTGCCCGGGACTTGAGAATCCTCCTCCTTACCATTCTGCCCAATTGCTTTGCACCGATTTTGGTTAAAACTACCCTGGGCTTCGCTACGGCCATTGTAGAAGCAGCCGGATTAAGCTTCCTGGGTTTAGGGGCCCAACCTCCTACCCCGGAATGGGGGGCCATGCTCAATCAGGCCAGAATCCTGATTCTCCGGGCCTGGTGGGTTATCACCTTCCCCGGATTAGCTATTTTCCTCTCCACGTTGGGATTTAATCTCTTAGGAGATGGATTACGGGATGTGCTCGACCCCAGGTTAAAGTAGAAAGGGGGTATAATCTATTCTTATTCACGACACTCCTGGGATAAAAGGAATCCGAAGCGGGTCGATGCTTCGGGCGGGAGGTAAAGGGGGATCTACGAAGGGAATTCCGAGTTTTTGGGCTAAAAGTTTCAGATAAAGATAAGGCTCCGTGTAAGAGGTGGAAGCCTCAATCTGAGAACCTTCATGCCATTCATTCCAGGCTTGAATGACGATATAATCCGGCCGGGCCGTCAATGCGGCAGCAATTTGATTTTCCCAGTTTAATCCACCAGCCCGGGGACTGGTTGGAGCTGGAGAGTCCCCGGGTCGCCATTCATCATCATTAAAGCCCGGCATAATGGGAATCATGGAATCTTTTTTCCATTTACGAGAATCATTCACGGCGAATTGATCGACTTGAATTCGTTTACTCTGCTCTGCAGTAACCATGCCGTTAGGAGTCCAGTGGGTGAAGCAATCGACTCCGGTATTTGCCCATTCTTGGGTAATAGGACTTCCGAATACAGCATCTGGAATAAAGTAGAAATAAACCTGAGCCACCATGGCAATCACATAGATAGGTTCGTTAACCTGTGCTTTGACACCATCGACCAGTTCTTTAAATATGGCAGGAGTTAAGGCCACATCAAAGTAGGGAATAACAATGACTGGTCTTCCACCGAACCGGAGGTAGGCCCCATGACCTTTCCAAAGGTTAAGCATGGTGGCAATTCGGTTGGCAGCCTCCTGCGTAGTACCTCGAACAGAAGGTCTACGAGAAGGTTGGGGAGTAAAAATACCGGGATGAACTCCTTCACGACGGATCCGATTTGCTATTTCTTCAACGGCATCGTATTTATGGGAAATGAGGGGTTGGGGTCTTCCATCTTTAATACCTCGAACCGAACCCAAGGCCGTAAAATGATCTACAAAGGCGATCTTGAAATTTTCCTCATAGGCTACATCCAGGAGCTTGCTGGTTACATTCTGCTCGGTTACCCAGTCGTTCATGTACAGGAAAAATCCTTCAAGGCCTGCTGCCTTGGCTGCACGAATTTGCCATCTGAGTACTTCCGGATCTGTACTATCGTAAGGACCTATGTAAGGATAGTCCCCTGGAGCTCCTATCCAGATATCCCTGCGCCAGCCTTCGGGGCCTTTGATTCGTCTTGGATCCTTACCCGGATAGAACCATTGGGCAAATCCACCACTATCATTCCGAAAATAATGAAAGTAAAAAGCAAAAACTTTCGGAATCTCGTATTTGGGAGGGGGCGTTGGGGGGGGGTTTGAATCATGGTTATCATCGCCATCAAAAAAGGGGATATGACTGCAGCTTGCTAAGGTGCTTAAAATTCCTACCAGGAAGATTAAGATAATTTTCTTCATTTGTCCGTTCCCCACCCCTTAGCTTCCCTTCCCGGTGGATGGGAGGGGTTGTGGAAGTATGGGAGTGTGGAAGTGTGGGAGGGAGAATATACTTCCATACTCCCATACTTCCATACCCCCCTACTTCCATTTAGGGTTATTCTGTCCCACAGACAACGATCAATGGACAAAATTATAAAACACCTACTAAGCTATTATCCCCCAACATAAACCGATAAGCCCTGGGTTTCGAGGAGGATTTGCGCACCTCGACATTCTTACCTATGAGACTGTCTTCGATGCGGGCATTGATATCGGAAATAGTACTATTTTCCAGCAAAATACTATGTTCGATTTCGCTGTTCTTGACAAGAACGTTATAATGAATGGAAGTAAAAGGCCCTATATAGGAATTAATAATTTTAGAATTCTCTCCAATAATGGCCGGACCTCGAATCGTGCTGTTTATAATTTCAGCTCCCTTAGAAATCACCACCTTACCGTAAACTTCAGAGCTACTATCGATATAGCCTTCATTCTTACTCTCAAAGGTATCTAAAACGATGCGATTCGCTTCCAAAAGGTCTTCTAATTTTCCCGTATCCTTCCACCAGCCTTTAACTAGATAAGGATGAACCTCATACCCCTTATCGATGAGATACTGAATGGCATCGGTAATCTCAAGCTCATTGCGAAAACTCGGCTTGATCTGTTTAACGGCTTCAAAAATAGGGGGGTTAAACATATAAACTCCCACAAGGGCCAGATTACTTTTGGGGTGTTGGGGTTTCTCCACAAGTCTTACCACACGCCCATTTTCTAACTCTGCAACACCGAATTGCTGAGGATTGGAGACCTCGGCCAGAAGAATCTGAGAGCCAAAGGAAGAACGGGAACTATTCTTCCTGAATTCATCCACCAGGCTGGAGATTCCATCTTTGATCAGGTTATCTCCTAAATACATGACAAAACAATCCCCCTTAATAAATTCCTCTGAAATAAGGACTGCGTGGGCCAGTCCTAAAGGAGCCTCTTGTTCGATATAGGTAATCTGTACGCCCCATTTAGAACCATCTCCTACCGCTGCTATAATTTCATTTTTTGTATCTCCTACTACGATACCGATATCTGTGATTCCAGCATCCCGAATAGCCTCTATCCCATAGAACAGAACCGGTTTATTGGCTACAGGAACCAACTGTTTCGCACTAGTATGGGTAATAGGCCGTAGCCGGGTCCCCTTACCACCACTGAGGATTAAACCTTTCATAGAAGGATAGAAAGTGTGGAAGTGTGGAAGTGTGGAGGTATAAGGGTGTGGGAGTATGGGAGTAAGGGAATATGGAGGTATGGAAATATGAAAAATTTCTCCCACACTTCCGCACTCCCATACTCCCGCACTTCCACACCTCCATACTCCCATACCCCCACACTCCCCTACTTCCACACTTCCATACTCCCACACTCCCACACCCCTATACTCCCAGACTCCTTAAAATCTGAGTGATCCAATTCTTCCCAGATGTTTAAATTCCAAAGTTACGATGAATCGCCGATCTGAGGTAATGGTACCGGTCGCAATATCCTGTTGGGTAAATTCAGAAATGAGATTCCAACACTGACCATTATAAGCCAGTTGCAGTGTATCTTCCACCCGATCCTGATCTTCTATGTTGAATCGGGTCCGGTACTGGATACCCAACGTATTCCACAATTTAACTCCCGCTTGAAGATCTAAGAATTGGGTCTCATCTATCACAGAATTTGCAACCCGATCTACTACCAAATTTCGTCGCCATAGCACGGCCAGATTAAATTTATCCTTGTAGTTAGTGTAGAGATCCACACCGGATCCAACAAAGGCATTAACATAGACATCATAACTCGCCGTGAATTGAAGCCGATTCGAGCTGCCGGGAAAAACCTGGAGGGTTCCGATGATGTTGGATAATCTAAAATCCGGTTGGGTAAAGTTAACGCTTTGTGAAAGCTGTAAAGAGACGAATTCTTTTGTTTCAAATTGAGGTTTCGACTCAGAATCTGAGGTGGAAGAGGTGGTTGCAGATGTTGTTGAAACACCAGTCTCTTCCTCCTTAGGCTTGATTTTTCTTCTGGCCAACAACCGATTTGTTAAAGCATACGTAAGCTGATTTTGTTGACTGATCCGGTCGATGCTGTCAAAGCTGGGTAAATTGCTTTGATCGGTGTTTTGAATAAAATTATAAGTGAGGGAAGGCTCGATCAAATGTTTAATCTTGGTAATGGATTTATCCTCACCCCGATCGAAGATTTTATCAAATCTGGGACCGTTCAAATCCAGGCTGAAGCCAAACTGACTCCGATCGACCGGATTACTTTTAATATCCGGGTTTGCTGCCGTAATGATATCATCGGTATAGAGAGTTTCCCGGTAATTCAATTTGGGCGTCAGGGTTAAAGCCCTTCCCAGAGTTTTAAGAGGGATCGAGATGGTAGGATTGATATCTAACCGGGAGAACTCCAGTTGAGTTTTATCGTTAACATCCCGACGGATGGTGGAGAAAACCGTGTATTGCTGAAAAAAGACTGGGGAATCAAAAAGTCTCTGATTAAAACTACTGAATCGTATCTCGGGTAATCGATAATCGGTCTGCTGGCTGATACTGGATGGATTAACGTTTGCCGGTACGACATTTTCCAGACGATCAAAAAGAATTCTTACCAGATTATTTTGTCCAAAGCGTTTGGTGAAAGAAACATCGGACGTAAGGCTCTGTCGGGTCCGTTCATCCAGTCTATCATCAAAGTCCCGAAGGAAGGTTCGATCCGAAACCAAGTTCACATTGGCCAGGGTTTCAAAATCCAGGGGGAGGGTCTGACGATGACTGAATCGTAAATCCCCTCTATCCGAATGCTCTACACGATCTCTTATCACACGACCCAGGAAACTTCCCCGGGTATTCTCATTATAAATATAGCGATAATCCAACTCCAGCTCATGACCCCGGATATCGTAAAAGTTGTGGGTTAAAGAAAGGTCCTGGCCTTCATTGATGGCCCAAAAGAAGGTATTACCCAGGTGAAAGCCCTTACTTCGACTGGACCCGATATCAGGAACCAAAAAGCCTGTCTGACGTTCTTCCTTGATAGGAAAAATCAGATAAGGGGTAAACAAAATGGGAATACCCTGGATAAACAGCAAGATATTTCGGCCTATGAAGTAATCTCCCTTATGGATAGTGGCCTGGGAGCTTTTAAACTTCCAAAAAGGAAGAAAAGAACTGCAGGCTGTGAAACTTCCACGATCGATTTTAAAGGATTTCTCTCCAATTTTCTCTATCCGTTCACCGGTAATATATTGATCTGGCTGAATTACGGCATCTCCTTTATAAACAATCCCCAATTCAGAATTAATGTTAAATTCAAGTCGTTCTGCCCGCAAGACATCACTTCCTTCGGAATAGACCACCTCTCCAATGGCCACCATATCTCCCGTCTCCTCATTTAATTCTACCCGATCTGCGCGTAATCGGATATCTCGATACTTTATATCTACATCCCCTTCCATAATATAGAGGCCCGTTTCAACATCTTTCTCTAAGGATTCGGCGTTGATGGTTAAAGGTTCATTGGGTATAATTTTGAATCGATCCTGACGGGAGGTATTCGATGGGGTTACAACCGAACTGGTCTGGGCTGCAACCGAATGAAAGAACAGATCGTTTACAGTGAATATAACTAAAAAACTTAAAATCAAAATCCGCATTTATCTTATCCCTCACTTCGCTCACGATTGGAAAATTAATCATTGGCAACCGATCGAACGAACCATTTGCCAGCTTTTTTTTCAAGGGCATAATGGATATTCTTTAATTCTCCCTTTTTGGATTCCTCGACCACCAATACCTCTGCCTGCTCACCGGTCACGTTTATATTTTTAACCTGATAGGAATATCCTGGAATACTTCGTTTAATCAAAGCATTCCAAACCGTCTCTTCGATCTCATTTTCACCGGACTTCGCTGCAGCCGAAGTAGCTTCTGTTTTAGAGGTTGTTTTAGGAGTGGCCTCAGCGGCTGGCATCGATTTTAGACTCGCCTTGACATCCGATTTGGATGGCTTCTCAGGGATCAAGGGGGTTGATGAAGAGGGGGAATTCGTTGCGGGTTGCGTAGAGGTACGGGTAGATTTAAGATCTGCCCGTGTCAGAGGGGAAGGACTGTTTCCGGTGGAAGATCTGCGATCAGAAAATCCACTGTTGGAAAAAGATTCTGTCTTCCCATAACCGACAGGTTTTGCCAACTCAAAGGGTTTAGAATCCGGAGGAGTAGACCAATGGGTTTCCCTCCAGTAGGGTTCATCCCGCGTAATCCAGGTTTCTAATCCTTCCAGCACCCGAAGGTTATAGGCTTCTCTTTCTGCACTCAATCGATCGGGATAGGTACCTACCCTCACCCGGAAGAAATGACCCAGTCCGGGGACATAAATTTCTGAGATATAGGCCGGATACCCTCTTCTTTTCAATCGATCTTGCAGTTTTACGGCGTTATAGTGGGTTCGGTTCGCTGCGACCTGAATGGTATAATTCCCTCTGGGTACAGGGGCTAACCGCATATCCGGCGGTGGAACTTCATAATCGGGCTGCAAAGGTGGGGCGGTATAAATTTCAGGGGGTTCTCCCGGAGGGGCTGGAGGCCTCCTGTAGGGTTGAGCAGGAGGGGGTACAAAGGTCTGAGGGGATCTCCCGTAAGACGGTACCGGAGGTTCTGTAAAAGCCTCCGGAGGTCTTTCAGAAGACGGCGGGGGAGGCACTGCAAAGGGAGGAGGACCCTCGTAAGGTGGCCTTGGAGGCTCCGCATAGGCCTGTGGAGATTCTGAATAAGGAGGGGTAGGACGGGTGTAAAAGTAGAAACTATCCATATCCGACATGGTTTTAGAACCAGAACGGAAAACCACCCGAGCCCTATAAAGTCCGGATTTAAAGAAAGGAGCCCCTGAAGCTAAAAAACTGATAGAGTTGGCGGTTAAATTCGGATTCCTCGCCTTTAATTGTTCAATGCCATCGGGATCTATCACATACAGATCCACTCCGAGCGCCGGAATATTCTTGTTAAAATGCAGGGTAACAAAATCCCCGGTGTAAGCCGGATTGGGATGAATATCCACAATATGGATCTCGGGATTGTATCCATAATCTCCTCCGGTAATATTTTTGTAAATATCCACTTCTACCCGCTTAATAACAAAGGCATCACTTCCTGTCATGGCAATTTCAATGGGAAGTCGCCCATCCGGACCCACAAGACTTCCGGGATCTCGATTAATTCGGTCCGATTGATATTTGTTTGAAGGGTAGCGAATCCTCCAGCTCTCATTTCGATTAGACGGTTCCGTTAAATCTCCATAGATCAGATCATCGGCAAATTGAAATACCTTCGGTTTCCAGGCATCTCCAACCCGTCGGGTTACCTGTCCAATGCTACGACCGCCTATGAGAATAGTCGGACCTACGTCGGGGTTACTACTGTCTGAGTAACCGTCGATCCAGACTTCTAAAATATCCGATTTATCCAGCCTTCCAACCGGAACCGCATAACGAATGGCTCCCCCTTCTAAGTGATTGGAGCCTATATGAATCCAGCCTGTATCCTCTCGCCGCAGAACGTCCCCACTGATCCCTATTTGATCCCGGACCAAATCTATTTTAAAGGCTTTGACCCGCCACTCGGTTGGATTTCCTCTCAGGGCAGTACTCTGCCAGTCTGCCAGGGCTTCCGAGAATCCTATCTGGAAGCCGTCCTTCCATAAGTTTCCCATTCGTCCTGCTGACAAACCCGGGGCAGATTCTAAACCCGTCGAAGGAACAAGCCTTAGGGATGGCCCTACCAGGATGAAACCTGACACTACCAATCCTACCAAACTTAAATACACCGATTTTCTCATAAAGCCTCCTTTTCTGGGACGTTAGGTCAAAAACTCATGGCCTTAGAATCAAAGCTTAATTGACAGTCATCAAACTCCTCTAGAGGTTTAAAACCATATCTCTCTTATTCACCTTGATTGATAATGGCTTCCTTAAATTCCTTTCCCGGCTTAAATTTAATCGTCCTACCTTCGCTAATCGGAGCTTCCTCCCCGGTACGCGGATTACGGCCTGTTCTGGCTTTCCGTTTGCGAACCCTAAAAACCCCAAACCCTCTAAACTCCAAGCGCTCTTCGTTTTTAAGAGCCTCCTTGATGATGGTTAAAAGGGATTCTACCGCTTCACTGGCTTTGGTTTTTGTTAATCCCGTTTCTTTGGCAACTCTGTTGGCTATTTCTACCTTGGTCAAAACGACCTATCCTCCTTTCCTGATATAAAAAATAAAATGATCTCCTTTAACCTAAAAGGTTCTTACCTGAACTCAAAACAAATCTTGAAAATCCCTTTAAAATCTAGGGTTTCCATGGTTAAACATCAAGCGTGACTATAAATATAACATTCTTATTTATTTTGCAAGAAAAAAAGAAAGAATCCGCTCGAAAAGTTTAAAGAAAAAGTTTTATCGGTTTAAAAACCTATCGTCCTGAAGATGGTAGGGCGACCCTGCGGGCCTACCCCTATTCTTTATCCCCCATTTCCACACCGATCAGATATAACCTTTCGAAGGAGTAATGGACCGGTCACCCGCTATTCATATTGAAGATAATATTTTTATCAGATTTGGTATAAACCCGATTAAACGAAGTGATTGCGCCCCTGGAAGGGGTGCTAGAAGCTGGAAGTTGTTATCTTGGGAAGGACTCTTGATTTGGAAATTTCCGTTGATACAAAAAATGAGGAAAAAAGATTCCATCTTTTTTCCTCCGCCTGGGTTAAGGATCTCTTTAAACGGCTTAGCTTTTACCTCCGGCAATGGCAGGAATGATGGCTACTTCATCCCCATCATGAACCGGTGTATGTTCTCCTTCCATAAACCGAATATCCCGGTTATTAATATAAATATTTACAAACCGTTTAAGAGTTCCATCCGGGTTGTAAAGCTTTTCCTTCATCCCCGGATATTGTTTCTCCAGGTTCTCAAAAACCTCCCGGATATTTCCTCCTGAGGCTTGTATTTCATCCTTATTTCCCGTTAATTTTCGTAAAGGGGCTGGAATACGTACCTGAACGGGCATACTACCCTGCTAGTATGGGAGTATGGAAGTGTGGGGATATGGAAGTAGAGGAGGGTAGGAAAGCAATGTCTCCCACACTTTAACACTTCCATACCCCCATACTCCCATACCCCCCACTCCCACACCCCCATACCCCCCCACTCCCACGCACTTATACTCTCTTCTCTCTAAGCATGGGCCACACTGCAAACAGCTCCGGTGGCAACAAATTCATCGTAATCGATAAAATCTTTGATTTCCGGATTTTTTCCGCAAACCGCGCAATTGGGATCACGACGGATCTCTAATTCACGAAATTCCGTATTCAAGGCATCATACAGGATTAATTTTCCCATCATGGTAGAACCGATACCGAGAATAAGTTTGAGGGCATCGGTGGCCTGTAACAAACCAATAACCCCGGGTAACACGCCCAGGACTCCGGCTTCGTCTCAGGTTGGGGCTAACTCTGCCGGAGTGGGTATGGGATAGAGGCACCGATAGCAAGGCCCTTCACCGGGAATAAACGTTGTGGCCTGCCCTTCAAATCGAAAGATACTCCCATAAATATTGGGTTTACCATAAAAGATACAGGCATCATTGACCAGGTACCGGGTCTTAAAATTATCACTTCCATCAATGATCACATCGTAGTCCTTAATAATATCAATATTATTCACCGAAAGCCTCTCGGCATAAGGAATGACGGTAATACCCGGATTGAGTTTTTTGAGGGTATTTTGGGCAGATTCTACCTTGCTCTTACCTAACCACTCGGTATTATGCAGGATTTGCCGCTGCAAATTCGATTCGTCTACCACGTCTGAATCTACAATCCCCAAAGTTCCTACACCGGCTGCAGCCAGATAATAAGCCGCAGGAGAACCCAGTCCACCCGCTCCAATTAATAAAACTTTGCTTTCTAAAAGCTTGATTTGTCCTTTTTCTCCAACTTCCGGAATAAGAATCTGACGGCTATAACGGGTCCGTTGTTCAGGAGTTAAGAACTTTGGTTTTACCACTTTATACTGGGCATTTTTCCAGGCATTAAAACCTCCCACCATGGATTGTACATTTTTATAGCCCATATCTTTTAAGGTTTTAGTAGCTAAGGCAGATCGAACCCCGCCTGCACAATAAACAACGATGGGGGTATCCTTATCTGGAACCGCATTTTCGATTCTTAACTCCAGAAAGCCCCTGGGAATAAACACTGCATTTTCAATGGCTCCTTCATCAAACTCTTCCTTTTCTCGCACATCTAAGAGGACAAACTTGTCCCCTTTCTGAAGTCTCTCATGGACTTCGTGGGGTGTCACCTCCGATATTTCCTTTTTTACCTGTTGTAGTAGTTGATCTTTCGTTAAACTCATAGGATCAGAAGCAAGAGGTAAGAAACAAGAAATTTTATTTCTTGCCTCTTGTTTCCTGTTCAATCTTTAACTTGAAAAGCTTCCTCCTTGAAATCCTTTGCCACTTCATCCCATATAAAAATCCGGGCATTTTTTACTTTTCCTCCATAAACCGAAACGACCATATGAAAAGCGTCAGGATACATGGGTTCTCCCCACTCTCCGGAGAGAGCCATATATTTATCTTCCTGAGAAAAATAAGCTTCGTGCTCAGGATGAGAATGATAGAACCCCTTGATCTCTTCCTTTCGTTCCTCGGCTTGCTGAAAAACCCGCATCATCTCTTGAGGATCCATGTAATAGGCAATTCGAGCGTCGCGCTTATACTTATTCGGGTCTTTCCGATGAAGCTCATTTTGAATATTGGTAATCCGATGAACCGTCCAGGTATCTTGATCCTTAGGACCTGTTATAATGCCACAACATTCCTCGGGGTAGGTTGCCTCGGCATGTTGATAAATTTCCTCCAATTTAGATTTCTCGACATATATCATAATCGGTCTTCTGTACTGAGATACCTTTCTCCACTGTCGGGCAAAATAGTTACAATTACCCCGTGGGTAAGCTGCCGGCCTACCTCCATAACCCCAACTAAAGCGGCCCCTGCTGAGTGGCCTATCAAAAGTCCCTCTTCCCGGGCCATTCTGTGGGCCATTTCATAGGCGTCGTTGGTATTCACGTTGATTTTCATGTCGGCAAACTTTTCATCGTAAATTCCGGGAACAATAGAAGTAGCCATATGCTTTAACCCTTCGATCCCATGCAGAGGCTCACCGGGTTCTACAGCAATGATTTGAATGTTGGGGTTGTACTCCCGCAGTCGCTTTCCCGTTCCCATGAGAGTTCCACTGGTTCCCAGAGCCGCTACAAAGTGGGTGATACGACCTCCAGTTTGATTGAGGATTTCTACACCTGTGGTTTCGTAATGGGCTTTGACATTGGCAGGATTATTATACTGATCTGGCATGAAATACTTACCGGGATTCTCATAGTAAATTTTACGGGCTAACCGAATAGCCCCATCGGAACCTTCAAAAGGACTTGAGAAATGAATTTTAGCCCCGTAAGCCCTTAAAATCTTTTTTCTTTCTTCACTGGCATTCTCAGGAAGGACAATTTCAACTCGATACCCGGTCGCACTACCGATCATAGCCAGAGCAATGCCGGTATTACCCGAGGTAGGCTCCAAAATAATTTTATCCTTGGTCAACCTGCCGGATCTTTCTCCTTCCCGTAACATCATCAAGGCAGCCCGGTCCTTGACAGAACCACCCGGATTGAACCATTCTGCCTTGGCATAAACCTCTACCCCCCCTAACTCCTGGCTTAAACTTTCAATCTTTATCAAAGGGGTATTACCAATTTGACTCAGTATGGACCCAGATCGAAGACTCCCTTCAACAGTTCTATTCGGCCTCGGGGCTTTTACATTACTATCTAAGGTGGCTACCATCATCTATCTACTCCTTGTTTGAATGAAAATGGCTCAATTTTTTGAATCTGCTTCAAAATGTTCGTCGGTCTCTTGAGACAGCAAAAAATAAAATACCTGACTCTTTTGTCAAGATTCAGAATTTAATATATTCTGCGCTTCGAGTTTTGACAAGGGGAATTTTCCATTTCCAAACCTTTCTTATCCACTTTTAGAGAAGAAATAAAACAGACTTCAAGACTATCTCCCCTCATACCGATTTCCTATTGAAATTCAACCCGAGCATAGGGGCACGTTGCAATGTGCCCTTGCTTTTTTCCCAAACCTGAGCGAAAGTTTAGGATCCCTCTTCCCATTTTACTCCTCTCGGAAGAGCCTTTGTGTATTTCCTAGGGTAATTCGATCATCCTCAGGCCAGGTTGAGAACCAATCTGCAGTTGATTGGAAAGGTAGCGGGCTGATATAGCTTCCCGACAAAGCTATTGACAAGCCGGGGAAGTCACCCTAGAATTTACTAAAGATTTGAAAGGCTTTGTCCTGGATAAGGGAAGAGGGGAATTTGTTCGTCGTAGGATCGGAGAGAGATGAACAAGCTTAAGAAGGTGATTATGTATACCGATGGCGGATGCCTAAAAAATCCAGGTCCGGGGGGTTACGGGGTTGTTTTGCTTAATGGAGATCACAGAAAAGAACTGTCCGGTGGATTTCGACGGACAACGAATAACCGTATGGAAATCATGGCAGCCATCGCCGGTCTACAGGCCCTTAAGACCAGGTGTGAGGTAACCATTTATACCGATTCACAATACCTGGTTAACGCCATGATGAAAGGGTGGGTGAAACGATGGCAGGCAAATGGCTGGATGAGAAACAGGGAGGAGAAGGCTCTCAACTCCGATTTATGGGAGCAACTACTCCGATTATGTCAACAACATAAAGTTAAGTTTGTATGGATCCGAGGGCATGCGGGTAATTCAGAAAACGAGCGCTGCGATCAACTCGCTAAACAAGCAGCCCAGCAGAAAGATTTACCTGCCGATATAATTTATGAAAGCCAGGAAGGACAAAGATGACCCCGGTAAGGGCCTCCATTAAGACCTCTTAAACCTCCTTAACGATCAAACCAGCTTGTTTATAGAGGAGAACCCTAACATGAAACAATTCCTTAGACGACTGGTGAGGAAGCGGCATGCCTTTTCTCATATCTGGAAGAAAATCAGACAACCGGTTATCATTGCCGTTGGGGCCGTTATAGCTGCCTTTGGCTATAGCCTTTTCCAGGTACCCTTCAACCTTGCAGCAGGTGGGATCAGTGGAATCGGTATCATCATTAATCACTTTACCGGCTGGCCGGTAGGTGTTTTGTACTTAATCATGAATATTCCTCTCCTGACCCTAGGGTACTTCTATTTAGGACGCTGGCAATTCCTAATCTACACCATGCTGGCCGTTTTTATCTTTTCCCTGGCAACGGATCTGTTCCTTGTCTTCTTTCCTATGATCCTGACCCAATATCCCATTACCACCAACATACTGCTGAGTACCATCTATGCCGGATTGGTTTCCGGTATTGGTGTGGGAATTATCTATCGGGCAGGAGGGACGGTAGGAGGTACCGGTATCGTGGGTCGCATCCTCCAACAGAAGACCGGGATTCCCCTGAGCCAGATTTACCTATATACCGACGGGATTATTATTCTGGCCGCAGGATTTGTATTTGGGTGGGAAACTGCGTTACATGCTCTTTTGACCCTGTTTCTGAATGGACTGGCCTCCGATTTCGCCCTGGAAGGGCCCAGCACGGTACGTACCGTGGTCATCGTCACAGACCATCCCGAAGAATTAACCAAAGCCCTGATGGAAGGATTGCATCGAGGGGTTACTCACTGGCAGGTGATCGGAGGTTATACCCATCAACCCCATTTTATTGTCTGGTGTGCCGTGTACCGTCCGCAAGTTATTGAGATGAAACGAATTGTAGCATCGGTGGATCCCAAGGCCTTCGTGGTAATCGGCAATGCCCACCAGGCCCTGGGATCCGGTTTTATTCCGCTGAAACGTTGACCGTTCTGAAGCCTTCAGAAAGTTCAGGGAGTAGTTTTGAGAGAAATCCACAGATAAAAGTTTAGTGTCTTTATATCAAATTTCCTTCAAAAATTTTTAACACTCCTTCAATTTTAAAAGTAAATAAAAAATTTTTAAAGAAAAGACTCGAAAATATTTTATATTTTTCTTCTCCGGCTTTAGGATTCTTTTAATGATTATGTAATCCATTTATTCAAAGTTGAAAGTTCATCCCGGAGATTTTAGTATATAAACTTGGAAAGCCAAAAAGCCTCCCTGGGATGGGTTCTGATCAGGAGATTAACCAAGGAGGTGTATCGACGATGTTAGGATTGACCAAATGGAATCCCTTTAATGAGATCTTTACCATTCAAAACGAATTGGATAACCTGTTTGACAGAATTTGGGGTGATACCGTGAGAAGCAGGTTTGTAACAGGTCTGAGTCCCTGGAGCTACACAAGTGGTCACTGGCAGCCCGCTATGGAATGTTTCATTAAAGGAGAGGAATTGGTGGTACGGGCGGTATTGCCTGGCATAGATCCAAAAGAAGTTGATATATCCGTATTGGGAAATCAACTGATCCTCAAAGGCGAACGGAAACCCCTGGAAGGGATGAAGAGTGAAGATTATTATTTTAGCGAAATTCCCTATGGAAAATTTGAACGAACCATTACCCTTCCCAGAAAAGTAGATGCGGAACAGATCCATGCAAAATATAAAGATGGGGTTTTAGAAATTACTCTACCGGCTTCAGATATTGTTCCTAAAAAGGTTCCTGTAATGGTTGAAACCGGTGAAAAAGCCTTGAATGCCTAATTAAATTAAAAAAACCCATCCCGGGGATGGCCTTCTCAATAAGCCCTTCCTCAAGAGGCTTCTCCCCTCTGCCCAACCGGAGGGGAGAAGCTTTTTTATTATCTATCCCGGCGGCCTTTACCCACTCCGGTAAACCTACAACCGGTGTATCCGTATCAACTTAGTAGGTGGAAAAAGAAACACCCCCCTGGCCCCCCCTCCCCCCGTATACGGGGGGATTAGAGGGGGGGGGGGTGTTCAGACAGAAAAAGTGACACCTACTCAATGGTTACAGTTACACAACCGGTAAAAAAGTTGACATCTGATCCAAGAGGTGATTAGAATATTCGTATATTTGGTTATAAGGTATGATCTCGCTACTTGCGGGTGAGATAGATTCACTCACCCTCTATCCCTATCAGGAGGTAAGAGGATGCGTTATTTGACGGGTTTAATTTTTCTGTTTTTTATGTTGTTTGGAGAAGTCTGGGCCTTAGAGGCCGGAAAAGTAGACATTACTCTGTGGCTCGTTCCCTGGAAAAATACACGACCCCGCGATCCCTATGTAGACCAGCAAAATCGAGTCTGGTTTGTTGGACAAGCGGGAGATTACATTGCTTAACTCGATCCAGAGAGCTCTCAATTCAAGCGATATGATCTGGAATCAGGCACCGGTCCGCACAATTTGATTGTGGAGGCCAAGGGATATGTATGGTACGCGGGTAATTTAAAAGCCTACATCGGAAAGTTAGATCCCGAGACCGGAAAAGTTACCCAATATGCGATGCCCAATCCTGCCGCACGAGATCCCCATACCCTAATCTTTGATCAAAAAGGCGATATCTGGTTTACAGTCCAGGGAGGAAATTTTGTTGGAAAACTCTCCATCCAGACCGGTGAGATTCAGCTAATTTCCGTCCCAACTCCCCATGCACGACCCTATGGAATCATCATTGACTCAAAAAATCGTCCCTGGATTTGTGAATTTGGGAGTAACAAACTGGCCACCGTAGATCCCAATACCCTGAAACTCCAGGAGATCTCCCTACCCCGTGAATCGGCCCGACCCCGTCGGATCGCTGCAACTTCCGATGATAAGATCTGGTATGTAGACTATGCAGAAGGCTTTTTAGGGCGATATGATCCGACTGCTGGTAAATTCGACGAATGGCCACTGCCGGCAGGAACCGATTCCAGGCCCTATGGGATGGCTGTAGACAATCAGGATCGTATTTGGATCGTTGAGACCGGCCCTCAACCCAATCGATTTGTAGGCTTCGACCCAAAGACCCATCAGTTCTTCAGTGTTACGGAAATCGAGAATGCAAGGGGATCGATACGTCACATGTTCTTCCACAAACCCTCTCAAACGGTCTGGTTTGGAACAGATAGTAACTATATCGGACGCGCCCGGCTTCATTAATCCTTCATAACAATGGGAAGGCGTTTAATCTGGCTTATTTTATCTGGCAGTTTTGGGGTCATCCTGGTATTATCCCATCTTCTGAAAACAACCCTGGCCTATCCCGAACATCCTCCCCTGGCTCACACCGGAGGCTTTGGAGAACCTACCTGTCAGCAATGTCATTTTGATCAAACCCTCAATGATCCTGAGGGATCTTTAACTCTGGAAGGCTTACCCGAGACCTATACCGCCGGTACCTCGTATCGATTAACGGTCAACCTGAGGAGACCGAATATGCGTAAAGGCGGTTTCCAACTGGCTGCTCGCTTTAAAACAGGAAAGCAGGCAGGCTCCTTACGAGCCGTGGATGAACGGGTGGAGTTGGTTCAAGAGGTCTCTTCTGAGATCCAATATGCTCAGCATACCAGGGCCGGAACTTCTCTGGTATCTTCAGATATGGCAAGATGGACCGTGGAATGGATGGCCCCCACAACAGGCAAGGAGATTGTAATATTTAATGTGGTTGCCAATGCTGCAAACGATGATGCTTCTCAGTTTGGTGACTATATTTATGTAAGAGATTTCCTCAGCAAGGCCAAGTAACTTTAAAACTAATCCTGTTGAATTGAGGGGTTACTTCGGAAACTCTAAAGCCCGTTGAAGAGCTTTAAGATTTACCGGCTTGGTAAAGTGATAGTCAAAGCCGGCTTCTCGGGCTCGTTGTGGGTCCCCTTTCTGTCCATAGCCTGTCAGGGCGATCAATACCGCCTGAGAGAGCTGAGGTTCCTGTCGAAACCGTCGGGCCACTTCATAGCCGTTTATTCCAGGTAGATCAATGTCCAGTAGCACAACTTCAGGTCGATAAGTGGCTGCCAACTCAATGGCCGTCGGGCCATCCGGGGCGATTTGGACCTCATGACCCCATAACTTCAAGAGTTTACCCAAGCTAACCGCTGCGTCGGTATTGTCATCTACCACCAGGATGCGTCGATGCGGAGGGCTCTTGACCCCGGAGGCAGATTGAAATTTTTTCGAGGGGGTTTCCGGCGAAACCGACAAAAGGGGTAGTTGGACAACAAATTCACTTCCCTGGTCCGGGCCTGCGCTGTAAGCAGAGATCTTTCCACCATGCATTTTTACCAGACTCCGTACCAGCATAAGTCCTATTCCAAGACCTCCCCGGAATCGATCTTGAGAGTCATTCACCTGGGTGAAGAGATCGAAAATACGATCCAGCATCTCTGGAGGAATGCCTATTCCGGTATCCCGCACCCGAAGTACGGCCTGTTCTCCTTCTCGATAAACCGTCAGCCAGATCTGACCCCCGGGATCCGTATATTTGGCAGCATTATTTAACAGGTTGACCAGAACCTGTTCCAACCGAACAGGGTCGGCTTCTAAATACAAAGGTTCTTGAGGTAGAGAAACCGATAACTTATGTTTACGGGCTTCGATAAAAGGACGGCTGGTATCTATGGCGTGGGTCACAACCGTTGTCAGGTCCAGAAGTTCCTTACATAGTTCGACTTTCCCACAGGTGATTCGAGAAATATCCAGTAGATCTTCCACTAATCGGTTCATGTGTCGAAGCTGTCGTTCTACTACCTCTACAGCCCGCCGGAGATCTGGGTTAGGGGTATCTTCCAGGCGCAATATCTGAACGGCATTCAGGCCGGAAGTAAGAGGGTTACGTAGCTCATGGGCGAGCATGGCCAGAAAGGCATTCTTGCGTTTATCGGCTTCTGCAAGGTCTGCCACCCGCTGTTTAAGCTCTTTCTCTAATCGCCTCCGGGTCTCGGTGAGGGAGCTGATTAAAAGGGCTACGAGCACAAATACACTCAACTCCAGCATATCATCTAACCCAAAAGTCATGGTATGGGTTGGAGGCACAAAAAAGTAGTCGATCATCCAGGCAGACAGAAAGGTTGCTCCTAATCCGGGTCCCAGGCCTCCATACCAGCTACTGATCATCACGGCAGCAAAAAACAAGGGATCGGCACTGGGTTCAACCAGTGGCCATAACCCATGAGTTAATAACAGAGCCAGAATTACAGCTAAGATAGCTATCCCATAGCGTAACCAGATGGAATTTGTGGTTCCTGGCATATCTTCCCTCCTACTCCATGAACGGATACCGACAAAATAATATTTTTATCATACACCGACCGATCAGGAAGTACAAGGAATTTTTCTGGAAAGTTCTATGACGAGAACTTCAACAAACCATAGAGTAATTTTGTTAAACAATGTAATTTATTTTATAGGGAAGAACGTGAAGAAAATTTTATATTTAGGTAAGACGAATTATGTCGGGTAATTTGCTGCGGATCACATGGTACCGGAAAAAGCCTTTATGCTAAACTATAGGAATCCCACCGCGATATGGGTTGAGCCTCTGCCCTGTCTCGGGGGGTGGAGGTCGGATCATGTCGTCTAAGCTTCAACAGGATAAAATGGAGGATTCTTTTACCTCCGATGAGCTTCGGGAAGCATGGCCTCTGCTTTTAACAGCAGATCGTGTGGAGTTTTTTAAACAGCTTCCTCAGGAAGATGCCGAGGAGTTCTTCTTCAGTTTGCAGGCCAGAGAACAGTTAGAGCTTTTATTGGCCCTTAAGCCGACAGAACGCCGGACCTGGATGCGGTTGCTGGAGCCGGATGATGCAGCGGATGTGATTCAAGAAGCCCCACCCGAGGAAAGAGAGGGACTTCTTGCCCTTCTCGATGATACCACCCGCAAGGAAGTGTCTGCGCTTCTTGCCTATGCCGAGGATGAAGCTGGTGGATTGATGAATCCCCGTTATGCCAGAGTCCGTCCGGATATGACCGTAGATGAGGCTATCAGTTACCTGCGAAAGCAGGCGCGGGAACGGGTTGAGACCATCTATTATGCTTATGTATTGGATGCCCAACAGCATTTGCTGGGAGTCGTATCGTTTCGTGAGCTTTTTTCAGCCCAGGGAAATAAAAAAATCCGGGATGTGATGCGGACCGATGTGGTCTCAGTACCCGAAGATATGGATCAGGAAGCGGTAAGTCGTTTACTGGCCCAGTATGACCTGATGGCCATCCCGGTTGTAGATAGTGAAGGACGTATGAAGGGGATCGTAACCGTGGATGACATTGTAGACGTCGTTCAGGAGGTGGCCACAGAAGACATTCAAAAAATCGGTGGTATGGAGGCCCTGGATGCTCCCTATTTAAGGATTGAGTTCTGGCGTATGATCAAGAAGCGAGCCGGCTGGCTTTCAGCTCTTTTCCTGGGTGAGATGCTGACCGCTACAGCCATGAGTTACTATGAGCATGAAATTGCACGGGCCGTTGTACTGGCTCTTTTCATCCCGCTGATTATCAGCAGTGGGGGAAATTCAGGCTCCCAAGCCTCTACTTTAGTGATTCGGGCCATGGCCCTGGAAGAGATCCGACTACGGGATTGGTGGCGGGTACTTTTTCGGGAGTTTTTGGCAGGAATCGCATTGGGGGTTATTTTAGGAATCATCGGTCTCATGCGTATTCTCCTGTGGCCGTCTAAACAAACCATCTACGGAGAACATTACCTCATGGTCGGTTTTACTGTTGCCTGCAGCCTGATCGGTGTGGTAACCTTTGGGACCCTCGCCGGTTCTGCACTTCCTTTCATTCTTAGACGCCTGGGATTTGACCCGGCCAGTGCCTCCGCTCCGTTTGTGGCAACCCTGGTCGATGTTTCCGGACTCGTTATCTATTTCACTATAGCCAGTTTCATATTAAAAGGAACCCTGCTGTAAGCCTCCGAAACTTTCTTCTTTATCTAAAAGAGCAGAATAAAGCTAACTGCGAATCCTTCAAGTTTTTTCCTTGATTTTTTCAAATAGAGGATATTACTTAGCTATGAGTTCTTTGTCACTGGCGAATTCTGGATGAAAACTCGTATATTGTAAGTACTGAGTTTAATTTTTGTTAAAGTCTGGTCATCTTTCATAAAAGAGGTGTAAACAACTATGGACATCATGGAATCGGGTGGATCCTGGAGTTCAGGATATCTTCTCTCTAAATTAGAGGAAGCTATTGCCTGGGCAAGGAAATATTCCATCTTTCAATACCCCTTTGTAACAGCCTGTTGCGGTATGGAGTATATGGCAACAGCCTGTTCCCATTATGATATTGATCGGTTTGGGGCCGGGTTACCCAGGTTTTCACCCCGTCAGGCAGATGTACTTTTTGTGGTCGGTACCATCAGCCACAAGTTGGCTCCGGTACTTAAAAAAGTTTATGACCAGATGTGCGAACCTAAATGGGTCGTTGCCTTTGGCGTATGTACCTGTACGGGGGGTTTTTACGATAACTATGCGACGGTTCAAGGGATCGATACCATTATCCCGGTGGACATCTACATACCGGGTTGCCCGCCACGTCCCGAAACCGTCCTGGATGGTCTCATGAAACTCCAGGAAAAAATCCAAAAACAAAAGCAACTGGTTTAATAGGGAAAACACCATGAGTGACGAAAGCCTTACCCTTCAGCTCCTGAAAGAGCAATTCCCGGATAAAATCATAGAAACCCATTCTTATCGTGGGGATGATACGGCCGTTGTAAAGAAGGAAGCCATTCTGGAAGTTCTAAAATTTCTTAAAGAAGATGCACGGTTAAAATATAATTTTTTGATGGATCTGGCCGGAGTAGATTATTTGACCTATAAAAAGGACCCTCGGTTTGAGGTGGTTTACCATCTTTATTCGTTGGAATATAACCGACGCGTACGGATCAAAGCTCCGGTTGATGAGGATGATCCGGTAATTGATTCTGCAACCCCGCTATGGGAGGCCGCCAATTGGTATGAGCGTGAGGTTTGGGATATGTTTGGAATTAAATTTAGAGGACACCCCAACCTCAAGCGGTTGTTGATGTATGAAGAGTTTGTTGGACATCCTCTCAGAAAGGATTATCCCATAACAAAGCGCCAACCCCTGATAGGACCAAAGATTTAAATCCTGAGTGCCGAGTACTGAGTTAAACTTTTCCCTCAGGACTCAGCACTCAGGACTCATAAGTGTGTCAGACCTGAGTAAAGAACTTAAGACGAAACATATGTTTTTAAACATGGGCCCCTCGCATCCGGCCATGCATGGGATTATCCGTATCATTTTGGAGCTGGACGGGGAGACGGTGGTCAATTCCGAGGTAGAGATTGGATACCTCCACCGGTGTTTTGAGAAACATGCGGAAAACAGTACCTACAACCAGGTGATTCCTTATACAGACCGGTTAAATTACGTGTCTCCGCTGATCAATAACGTGGGCTACGCCCTGGCGGTGGAGAAACTTCTGGGGATTGAGGTCCCCGAGCGATGTAAATATATCCGGGTTATTATGAGTGAGATTTCCCGGATTACGGATCACCTGACCTGTATCGGAGCCTCTGCCATGGAGTTGGGTGCCTTTACGGCCTTTCTTTATATGATCAAAGCCCGGGAGCTCCTGTATGAGCTTATCGAAGCGGTGACTGGAGCTCGATTGACCATTTCGTATACCCGGGTAGGTGGCGTAAAGGCAGACCTGCCGGAAGGATTTGCCCAAAGGACGAAACAGGCCTTTGCAAAGGTCCGAGAAATCCTGGATGAAGTCGATAAGCTTCTCACACGGAATCGCATTTTTATGGACCGAATGAAAGGGGTGGGCGTTATTTCCAAAGAAGATGCCATCAGTTATGGGTTTACAGGCCCTCTCCTTCGAGCCTTGGGGGTTGAGTATGATGTACGAAAAGCCAATCCTTATTTGGTTTACGACAGGTTAGACTTTAAAATTCCCCTGGGTTCCAACGGGGATAATTACGACCGGTACCTGGTTCGCATGGCGGAGATGGAACAGAGTATGCGAATTGTAGAACAGGCGTTGGAACAGATACCTTCAGGACCTATCAACGTGGATCACCGGGGGGAGATTTTGATCCAACCGGCCGATATGGTCGATCGAGCCAAATTGGGGCAAACTAAAGATCTCCTTATTACGGAGATTCCCCTTTCACCCAATTTAGAAGGATCCGAGGAAAAGGTCTATCCGGCCATCAATGCCAATGAAAAACGGGTTGTCTTACCTCCTAAGGAAGAAACCTACGGCAATATCGAAGGACTCATGAATCACTTCATGTTGATTATGGATGGGTGGGGGATTCGACCCCCCAAGGGGGAAGTTTATTTCCCTGTGGAAGGAGCCAATGGAGAGTTGGGGTTTTATATCATCAGCGATGGAACCGATAAACCGTACCGCGTACGGGTCCGACCTCCTTGCTTTCAGTTAACTGCGGCCCTCCCTAAAATGATCAATGGCGGCATGGTTGCCGATATTATCCCCACATTCGGGTCTATTAACATGATTGGAGGAGAACTGGATCGATGAGCTTGTTACAAATTTCTACCGAAGATAAATCCGTAAAACCCTCTATTTCGTTTTCCCCGGAGGCTAAAGCCAAATTTGAAAAGATCTTGACCCTCTATCCACCGGGTACGCAAGCGCCTTTACTCCCGGTACTCCATCTGGCTCAAGAGGAGTTCGGCTACCTTTCTCTGGAGGTTCAAGAATACATCGCAGAGTTGATGAATCTTCCGGTTACCACCGTCCATGAAGTCGTATCCTTTTACACCCTCTTTAAAAAGGAGCCTACCGGAAAGTATTGGGTCCAGGTCTGTACCAACCTTTCCTGTACACTGAGGGGCTGTGAGAAGATTGTTGATTACATCTCCAGAAAGTTGGGAATTCAGGTCGGAGAGACCACCCCTGACAAGAAGTTTACTTTGACCACCGTGGAATGTTTATGTGCCTGTGAAATGGCTCCTATGATGCAGATCAATGAGGACTACTATGGCTATCTTACAGAAGCCAGAGTCGATGAAATTTTGGATAACTTGAAGTAGGAAAAGATTTGAGACAGGAGATTTGAAACGAGAGACTGGAAGCTTGATTTTTCCAGCCTCTCGCCTCAAGTTTCCTGCCTCTCAGGGATGGCTGAACTGGTTTTAACTAAAAACTTTGGGGTTCCGGATTTTCACACGATCGAGGGGTATATCCGGTGCGGTGGCTACGAGGGTTTGAAAAAAACACTGGAAGAATTTACACCGGATCAGGTGATCGAAGAAGTAAAGAAATCCAACCTGCGAGGACTTGGAGGAGCTGGCTTCTCAACAGGAATGAAGTGGAGTTTTGTTCCCAAGGACTCTTCAAAGCCCAAGTATTTGGTGATTAATGCCGATGAAGGGGAACCGGGAACCTTTAAAGATCGATATCTCCTTGAAAAAGCCCCCCATATGCTTATCGAAGGAGCCGTCATCGCTGCTTACGCCGTGGGAATCCATACGGCCTACGTGTATATTCGGGGAGAATATGTAAAGCCTGCGAGAATTCTCCAAAATGCCATTGAAGAAGCCTATGCACATGGATTTTTGGGGAAAAATATCCTGGGAAAAGGGTTCGATTTGGACATGATTATCCATCGAGGTGCGGGGGCTTATATCTGTGGAGAGGAAACTGGATTACTGGAATCCCTGGAAGGAAAGAAAGGATGGCCCAGACTTAAACCCCCCTTTCCGGCTATTGTGGGACTTTTTAAATGTCCCACCGTCGTGAACAATGTGGAAACCCTTTCCCAATTACCCCATATTATGAAAAATGGGGCAGCTTGGTTTGCCAATATCTGCCAGGGGGCT
Organism: bacterium; assembly: GCA_030550175.1. Classification (GTDB taxonomy): domain Bacteria; phylum Moduliflexota; class Moduliflexia; order Moduliflexales; family JAUQPW01; genus JAUQPW01. The sequence goes on along the minus strand of JAUQPW010000002.1, from coordinate 55,532 downwards.
CCCAAATGCGGTGGAACCCGAATCTTTAGTGTAAGCGGTCATGTAAACAGACCCGGGATTTATGAATTACCCCTGACCGTGACTCTACGGGAAATTATCTATGACCATGCCGGGGGAATTCCAGGTGGGAAAAAACTCAAAGCCGTTATACCGGGAGGCTCTTCCGCACCGGTATTAACCGCCGATGAAATCGATGTAAAAATGGATTTTGATTCCCTCATGGCCGCAAAAACCATGGGTGGATCGGGGGGCGTGATCGTCATGGATGAAGATACCTGTATGGTCAAGGCACTCTACGTCCTTGCTAAATTTTATGCCCATGAATCCTGCGGTCAGTGTACTCCCTGTCGGGAGGGAACTGGATGGATTGCCAAGATTTTATACCGACTGGTCCATGGGGACGGCCGCCCTGGAGACCCGGATACCCTTAAATCGGTAGCCGATAATATCGCCGGTAATACCATCTGCCCCTTCGGAGATGGGGCAGCCTGGCCGGTTCAAAGTTTTGTGAAAAAGTTCCGAAGCGAGTTCGAGTACCATGCCAAGGAAAGAAAGTGTGACGTTTTAAAGACATAACCCACGAAGAACAGGAAGGGTCCATCAGCAGAAAGACTTTTTTCTCTCTGCTTGCTTCTTCAGGTTCCTCGGGGTTTATGTTCTCTTATGCCAACATTAACCATTGACGGAAAAGAAATCACCGTTGAAAAGGGAACGACGATTATCCAGGCAGCCGAAAAGCTGGGAATTGAAATTCCTCGCTATTGTTACCACCCGGGACTCAGTATAGCCGGGAATTGTCGGATGTGCCTGGTGGAGATTGAAAAGTCTCCTAAGCTCCAGATCTCCTGTTACACCCAGGCTGCGGATGGAATGGTCGTTCATACAACCAGCGAAAAGGTTAAAGCGGTCAGGCGGGCTATCCTGGAATTTTTATTGATTAATCATCCGGTAGATTGTCCTGTTTGCGATCAGGCCGGTGAATGCTGGCTTCAAATTTATTACATGGAACACGGATTGTATAACTCCCGGTTCATGGAAAATAAAGTTCGCAAACATTTCAAAGCCACCCCGATCGGACCCTGGGTTAATCTGGATTCAGAACGCTGTATCCTCTGTTCCCGCTGTGTCCGATTTACCAGTGAAATAACTAAAACCTATGAACTGGCTTTAGTGAACCGGGGAGATCACTCGGAGATTACCATATTCCCGGGTAAAGAGTTGAATAATAAATATTCCGGAAACGTAGTAGATATTTGTCCAGTCGGAGCCTTAACCGATCGAGACTTTCGGTTCCAGTGCCGGGTCTGGTATCTGGATAAACAGGAATCCATTTGCCCCGGATGTAGTCGGGGATGCAACATTGAAATCCACTATAATGTTCAACGCGCCCACCACGCCGGAGGACGTAGGGTTTTGCGATTAAAACCGCGCTTTAACCCGGAGGTTAATAAATGGTGGATCTGCGATGAAGGACGTTATGGATACAAGTTCATAGATGATAAAAGCCGGATTCAAATGCCTTATCTGCAAGAAGGAGAAGTTCTGGTGGAAACAGATTGGAAAGTAGTCCTGGATAAGGTAGCTTCAACCCTTCGGTCGATTCTTACCACCTACGGAACCGAAAGTATCGGGGTTATTGCCTCTCCTCAATTAACCAACGAGGATCTCTACCTCATCCGAAAGCTCTTTGTGGAAGATCTCAGACTCCCCCATGTGGACTTTAAGGTCCCTGTGAAAGAGAAAGGGTACGAGGATGATTTTCTGATCAAAGCAGACAAGAACCCCAACACACGAGGGGCTGAAGAGCTTGGGTTGGGAGCCAAAGAAGGCTCTTTGAATGTCGAAAATATGCTGGAAGCAGCCATTGCAGGGAGACTCAAGGCTCTATATGTCTTCGGACATGATCTAACCAACTTCTTTGGAGAAGAAAAAATTAAAGATATAGCTTCTCGCCTGGAGTTACTGGTTTTCCAGGGAAGTAATCTGAATCCAACCGGACAATACGCCCATGTTATCTTACCCTCCGCAACCTATGCGGAGAAAGACGGTACGTTTACCAACTTTGAAGGGCGGGTTCAACGGATCTACAAAGCCGTGGAACCTCTGGGAGAATCCTTACCGGATTGGGAAATTATCGTTAAACTGGCCAGGTTCATGGGATTTTCTTATCCTTATCAATCCGCCCGGGAAATCTTCAAAGAAATTGCAACGGTGATCCCTGCTTTTAATGGGTTGAGTTATAAGGTAATCGGTAACCAGGGTGCAAAGCTCGCAACAGCCTGAGGGTGTGGGTGGGGAAGTGTGGAGGTGTGGGGGTATGGGAGTGTGGGGATGTAGAATTTCTCCCATACTCCCATACTTCCCCATTCCCATACCCCCATACCCCCACACCTCCACACTTCCCCACTCCCATACATTTGGTTAAATAGAAATGGATTTAGCTATTGAAGTCATTAAGGTTGTCGTCGTTCTCTTCGGGGTTTTGAACTTAGCAGGGTTACTGACCTGGGTAGAACGCAAACAGAGTGCGGTCATGCAAGACCGGATTGGAGCTAATCGTGCATCCATTCTGGGGATCAGAGCTTTTGGACTTTTTCATCCTCTGGCAGATGCGGCCAAATTGATCCTTAAAGAGGATTTTATCCCGGAAGGCGGTAATAAAGTCTTACATACGCTGGCTCCTTTTGCGTCGCTGTTCTTTGCCCTGCTCGCGTTCGCAGCAATCCCATTTGGTAATATACTGATCCTCGATGGAAAGGAAATTAACCTGCAAATCGCCAATCTGAATGTAGGGATTCTCTACATTTTTGCCATGATGTCCATGGGAGTTTATGGGGTTGTTTTAGCCGGATGGTCTTCTAACAATAAATATTCCCTGCTGGGAGGACTACGAGCTTCCTCACAAATGATATCCTATGAAATCACCATGGGAGTTTCCATCATGGGGATCATCATGGTTTATAATTCCCTGGATCTCCAGGAAATTGTCCGAAGACAAGGCGAGCTTCTTTGGGGTTTTATCCCCAAATGGGGGGTCATCACGCAACCTCTGGCGTGTCTATTGTTTATGACCGCTATCATTGCAGAAACCAAACGGATTCCCTTCGATCTTCCAGAGGGAGAGTCTGAAATTATCGGTTACTTCACCGAATATAGTGGGATGAAATTCGGGATGTTCTTCATGACCGATTTTGTCGAAACGGTCCTGGCGGCAGCCTTGATGACTACCCTGTTTTTTGGCGGATGGCAAATTCCATATGTCCATGGAAATAGCCTGACTATCGTTATTTTACAGGTTTTGGCTTTTACGTTAAAAGTGATCTTCTTCTGCTGGTTCTTCATGCTCATTCGATGGACCCTTCCGAGGTTCCGATACGATCAATTGATGAGGCTCGGATGGAAGATGATGCTTCCCCTTTCCCTGGCCAACATCTTCGTCACAGGATTGGTAATCCTGTTATGGAACTAGAAAGAAGTCCTAAAAAATTTTAATCTTCTCTTGGGAAGAGATATCAAACATTGGCAACCTGGTTGCAGATGAAAATTTCAGGAATATCCTGGAGATCCTGTTTCATTATCAAACATATTTTCGATGAAACCTAGGAATCCGGAGATTCAGAGATGGGTGAAGGCGCCCATATCGAGTAGGTTATAAATTTCTATGAGGAAAGAAGAATTAACTTTTTGGGAACAAATCTATATCCCGCAAATTTATGAGGGTTTGAAGGTTACGGCCCGCCATTTCTTTAAAAACATGAAAGGCCATATTGCCCGTTTGTTAGGGAAACCTGTAAAGGATGATGAAACCGTCACCATCCAGTATCCCGAAGAACGTCGACCGCTATCTCCTCGACTTCGGAGTTTACATCGTCTGGTAAAGCGGGCAGATGGAACCCCTCGTTGTGTTGCCTGTATGATGTGCGAAACCATCTGTCCGGCCCGATGCATTTATATTGTCGCTGCCGAGCATCCGAATCCCGATATCGAGAAGCGACCTGCCCGCTTTGATATCGACCTGGGCAAGTGCGTTTTTTGTGGCTACTGTGTCGAAGCCTGTCCAGAAGATGCCATTCGGATGGATACGGGAATACTGGAATTTGCGGCCTATACCCGTCAAGACATGATTTATACCATGGAAAGATTGCTGGCCAATGAACCTATGAAAATAACTTCACAGGGTCAACGGCTTTAGTTGAGTGGGGAGAAGTCCTAAAAGAAAGTTCCCGGCTTTTTGAAAAAGAGGGGTCAATAAATTCTATGCATCCAACACAAAGCATGCTGGGTTTCATTTTTTTCTGCCTTCTGCTGGCAGTTTCCATAGGAATCTTTTCCTATCTTATCTATCGGCGTTATGACTTAATGCGCCGGGCGCAACCCGAGAATCGTTTCGGTGAAATAGGCCGAAGAATCAAAGAAACCCTTATTTACGTTTTCGGACAGAAGCGTCTTTTCAAAGGGGAGTATTTCCTTGCAGGGGTTCTCCACGCTCTTATTTTCTGGGGATTTTTGGTTGTATCCATCCATACGGTCCATATGATAGGAGGGGGTTTTGTGGAAGGATTTCATTTGCCCTATTTGAGTCCCCAGACCCGGTTGGGAGCTTCTTACGCTTTCGTACGGGATATCTTTGAGGTTTTGGTCCTGGCCATGGTTTTGGCGGCTGCCTATCGTCGGGCAATACTCCGTCCGCCACGCATCACCCGATCCTGGGATGCCGTCTTGATACTGACCCTGATCGGAACTCTCATGGTAACCGATTTCATCCTCCATGGGGCTGAAACGGCTTTACAGGGTTATGAAAATATCAGATCTCCCGTTGGAGCCGTCTTGGCCGGCTTTTTTAATGGATGGGGGTTACAGGATACCACCCTTCAAGTTTTACAGGGAACTGCCTGGTGGCTTCATCTGGGAGTTCTCCTCTTCTTCCTGGATTATCTGCCCCTTTCTAAGCATTTCCATGTTATTACCTCCTTACCCAATGTATTTTTTAGAAATTTCCACAAGAACGCCCTAAAACCCCTTGACCTTGAAAATGCAGAGACTTTTGGGATCCACAAACTCGAGGACCTCACCTGGAAAAATATCCTGGATATTTACACGTGTACGGAATGTGGCCGCTGCCAGGATGCCTGCCCGGCCCATTTTACAGGAAAACCTTTGAATCCCAAGAAGATCAATGAAGACCTGCGCGAGTACATCTACCAAAAAGATTCTCTCTGGACCTGGAATCGAGGGAACGGAGGGAAGGAAGATTTAGAACTCCCTCTGGCCGGAGGAGTGATTCATGAAGATGTTCTCTCGGCCTGTACAACTTGTGGAGCCTGTGAGGAACAATGCCCTCTCTTTATCGAGTTTATTGACCGCATTGTGGGGATGCGTCGCTATCTGGTTCTCATGGAGAGTCGATTCCCGGAAGAAACAAAGACCACCTTTAGAAATATGGAAAACACTGGTAACCCCTGGGGTTTAAGTCCAGACTCCCGAGCAGACTGGGCAAAGGAATTGGGAGTTAAACATCTATCCGAGGATGAAGAGGTGGAAATTTTGTACTGGATAGGTTGTGCCGGAGCTTTTGAAGACCGAAACAAGAAGGTAGCGAGTTCGGTGGTTCGGTTACTCAAAAAGGCCGGAGTGAAGTTCGGTATCCTGGGGAATGAAGAGGGTTGCACCGGGGAGTCGGCCCGCCGGATTGGAAATGAATATCTGTTTCAGATGCTGGCCCGATCCAATATTGAAACTTTAAACCGATACAAAGTTAAGAAGATATTGACGCATTGCCCCCACTGTTTTAATACTATAAGAAACGAATATCCTCAATTTGGAGGAAATTATGAAGTCATTCACCACACGCAGTTTATAGCCGATTTGATCGAACAAGGGAGACTCAAACCCACGAAGGCTTTGGAAAAAACCGTGACCTATCATGATTCGTGTTATCTGGGAAGGCATAACGGCATTTATGAAGCCCCTCGAAAAATTTTACAGGCGATCCCCGGAGCTAAAACGGTAGAACTACCGCGGAATAGGAAAAACAGTTTTTGCTGTGGAGCGGGGGGAGGCCGTATGTGGATGGAAGAGAACCAGGGGACCCGGGTTAACCTGGCCCGGATAGAAGAAGTGGTCGAATCTAAAGCCGAAGTACTCGGAACCGCCTGTCCTTTCTGTCTTATCATGTTGGGGGATGGGGTCAGACAAATCGGAAAAGAAGAATCCCTGAAAACGGTTGACGTGGTTCAGTTATTGAATGAATCCATAGAAATGGATTAAGAAAATCCCTACTCCAGGCAAGATATCCTCTTTCGTGAAGGGGTGGTAAAGGATTTCTTCTAAGGTTCAGATGGGAAGCTTAAGGCTTTTAAAAATCCCACGTAAGGTACCGAATAAGAGGTTTAAAATGTAAAGAGGCAGATGACGGATCCAAGATCGCGAAATGCAAAGATGCGGATCTTTGTTCCGTAATCTCCGGATTTAGGTTAAAAAGGAGAATCATTATGCGCGCAACCATGAGATTACAGGTCGGTGATGAAGCACCGGACTTTACCCTTCCGGCCACGGGTGAAACTGCCGGAAAAGGTCAAGAACGAAAGAATATCAGTCTGCGTGATTACCGGGGGAAGAAAAACGTACTTCTGGCTTTTGTTCCTGCGGCCTTTACGAAGGTTTGAAGTGCCCAGATGCCTGCTTACGAGGAAGATCTGGCCGAGTTTAGCAGGTATGACACCCAGGTACTGGGTATCAGCACAGATAACGTACCTTCCCTGGAGAATTGGGCGAAAAGTATGGGTGGGTTATCTTATCCGCTTCTAAGCGATTTCTGGCCCCACGGTCAGGTTGCCCTTAAATATGGAATCTTAAGGGAAGAAGGGATATGCGAGAGGGCCTTGTTTGTCATTGACAAGCAAGGAATTATTCGATATATCGATATTCATCCCATCGGGGACCAGCCCGATAATGCCGAAATTTTTAAGGTGTTGAAAAAACTATAATTCGGGAGCACGCCCCGGGCATGCCCCAATCTGAATTTTAAACTCCTTACGTGGGATAAATCTTTTTACCGATAATTAAAATCAGACCGGGTGAATCCGGGGGGAATGGGGGTGGAAAAGGATTTTTCTGAAAAGGGATCCCTGTAAATACCGGAGGACTAAAAGTTCTTGATTCTTAACCGGTATTCTCGTATATTATCAATAAGAAAGCGATATAGGATAATCCCTATCATCAGCGAATAAAATTCGCCGGAACTCGGTTTAATCATTTATTAATAAAAAGGGTCTCTGCGTGACAATAGGTTAAAAATTTATAAGGAGGTTCCGATGTTCGACAGATTTACAGAGCGAGCACGTAAAGTGATTATTTTAGCCAGAGATGAAGCCAGTCGTCTTAAACATGACAGTTTAGACTGTGAGCATCTCTTGCTAGGCCTTATTCGAGAAGGAGGAGGGATTGCCATAGCAGCCCTGCAAAAGCTAGGTGTAGACCCCGATCGGTTGCGACAAGAAATCGAGAGCCGATTGGTAAGGGGTAAGGAAGCACCCTCGCTCAGTGAAATACCCTTTACTCCTGCTGCTAAGAAAGTGTTAGAGCTTTCGATAGAAGCTTCTCGTCAATTAGGCCACAATTATATCGGTACGGAGCACTTGTTATTAGGGCTCGAAAAGGAGCGAAATAGCTTGGCTGCTAAGGTCCTCAGGGATTTTGGGATAACTGAGGAGAAACTAAAAAGACAGATCTTATGGCTTTTAGGAACTCCTCAAGAAACTACCAAGGAACAAGAGGAATTTAAAGTACTTAAACATTTCAGTGTAGATCTTACGCAGTTGGCCCGAGAAGGTAAAATTGATCCGGTCATCGGTCGTGATGACGAAACGGAACGAGTCATCCAGATCCTGAGCCGGCGAACGAAGAACAATCCTATTTTATTAGGAGAACCCGGAGTCGGTAAGACGGCTATCGTGGAAGGATTGGCTCAGCGAATCGTCAATGGAACGGTACCGGAAATTCTCCTCAACAAGCATGTCATCACCTTAGACCTGGCTGCTCTGGTTGCAGGAACTAAGTATCGAGGACAGTTTGAAGAACGGTTAAAAGCCGTTATGAAAGAAATCAAAAGCTCTGACCGGATTATTATGTTCATCGACGAGATTCATACCTTGGTCGGAGCCGGTGCTGCCGAGGGTTCCATTGATGCTTCCAATATGCTAAAACCCTCTTTATCTCGAGGGGAAATCCAGTGTATTGGAGCTACCACCCTGGATGAGTATCGTAAATATATCGAAAAAGATGGAGCTTTGGCACGACGTTTCCAGACGGTCATTATAAATCCTCCAAAAGCAGAAGAAACGATCAGTATTTTGAAAGGCCTGCGGGAAAAATATGAAAGCTTCCATCGGGTGAAGATCCCCGACGAAGTTATCAAGACGGCGGTTCGGCTGTCCGAGCAGTACATAACCGATAGATTTTTCCCGGACAAGGCAATTGACGTGATCGATGAGGCCAGCTCCAGACGGAAACTTCATGGTTACATGTATCCGCCTAGCTTTAAAGAGCTCGAAGAAGAAATTCAACAGGTGAGTATGCAGAAGGAGAGCGCGGTTCTGGAACAAGATTTCGAGAAAGCGGCAGAGTTAAGAGATAAAGAACGTCAACTACGGGCTAAGTTGGAAACCATGAAGGTGAACTGGCGGGAAAATCGAGAGAAAATCATTCCCGTCGTTACCGAAGAGGATGTAGCCCATGTGGTTTCCAAGTGGACCGGAATTCCGCTTTATAAACTGGAAGAAACCGAAACCGAGCGACTCCTGCATATGGAAGAAGAGCTCCATAAGCGTGTGGTGGGCCAGGATGAAGCGATCAAAGCAATCGCCAAGGCCATTCGACGCTCCCGTACCGGACTCAAAAATCCAAAACGACCGGTTGGTTCCTTTATATTTCTCGGACCTACAGGGGTAGGAAAAACTGAACTGAGTAAAGCCTTAGCTGAATTCCTCTTCGGCAGCGAAGCGGCGTTGATCCGAATCGACATGTCGGAGTACATGGAAAAGTTCTCGGTATCCCGATTGGTTGGAGCTCCTCCGGGTTACATCGGATACGATGAAGGTGGGCAGCTTACGGAGAAGGTTCGGCGCAGACCTTACTCGGTCATCTTGCTGGATGAGATCGAGAAAGCGCATCCGGATGTCTTCAATATCCTGCTCCAGGTTTTAGAAGATGGTCAGTTGACCGATAGTATTGGACATGTCGTAGATTTCAAAAATACGGTTATTATCATGACTTCTAACGTAGGAGCGCGGATGATCGAAAAGAGGACTTCCTTAGGATTCCATCAGCAGGATGAAGAGGTAACCTATGAAAAGATGAAAGAGTTGGTGACCTCGGAGCTGAAAAAGGTCTTTAACCCGGAATTCCTGAATCGAATTGATGAGGTCATCACCTTCCATACCTTACAAAAAGAGCATATCAATCAAATCGTGGATATTATGATCGGTCAGGTCAATGCCCAACTTGCGAAGAAGGGAATTACGCTGGTGCTTGAACCTGAGGCAAAAGAATGGCTGGCCAATAAAGGATACAATCCAAGCTATGGAGCACGACCTTTACGACGGGTGATTCAAAAGTATGTGGAAGATGCCCTGGCCGAAGAGGTCTTAAAAGGTCGATTCAAAGAAGAGACAGTTGTTCGAGTGGTTGTGGAAGAGGAAAATAAGCTTGGATTTATCGAAGAACCTTCTAAAACCGAGGAAAAATTGGAAGTTATCGAAAAAGGAATCTAAAAGACGGTTGTTAAATACCATCTCCTATACTAAATAGGGGCGGGCTTAAACCCGCCCCTATTACGTTTAACGGATTTTTGAACCTATTTTCTTTACTTTACTAAAATCGATGTGGGAAGGGATCCTCATATTGAGCTTAGTAAAGTAGAGGCCATTCAAAATAATGAGAAACGTCATTATTATCGGATCCGGCCCTGCAGGACTCACGGCAGCTATTTATACCGCCAGAGCCAATTTGAACCCCCTTGTTTTTGAAGGATACGGAGCAGGAGGTCAGCTGATGTTAACCACCATGGTGGAAAACTTTCCGGGGTTTCCCGAAGGTATCTTAGGTCCCCAGTTGATGGAAGATATGCGTAAACAAGCAGAACGGTTCGGTGCCGAATTAATCCGGAAAGATGTGACTGGGGTAGACCTCTCTCAAAGACCTTTTAAAATCCAGGTGGAAGAGAACACCTACGAAACCAAATCCCTGATCATCGCTTCAGGAGCTTCCGCAAAGCTATTGGGACTTGAATCGGAAAAGAAGTTGATGGGACGGGGAGTTACAACCTGTGCAACCTGCGATGGTTTTTTCTATCGAGGTCAAGAGGTGGCCGTCGTAGGTGGGGGAGATTCCGCCATGGAGGAAGCAATCTTTCTTACAAAATTTGCAACCAAAGTGACCGTTATCCACCGACGAGATAAACTACGGGCCTCTAAAATCATGCAGGAAAAGGCGTTTAAAAATCCAAAAATCGAATTCATGTGGAACTCGGTTGTAGAAAAGGTCCTCGATGAAAACCTGGGTAAGGTCACCGGCGCTTTGATTAGAAACGTTAAAACGGGAGAATTGATCGAGAAAAAATTTTCAGGCCTCTTTATAGCCATCGGACATACCCCTAATACCCAATTATTTGTCGGACAATTGGAACTGGATGAGCAGGGCTATATCATCACCCGAAATGGAACCCTTACCAGTGTCCCCGGGGTCTTTGCCGCCGGAGATGTCCAGGATCACGTTTATAGACAAGCCATCACAGCCGCCGGAAGTGGTTGTATGGCCGCTATGGATGCCGAAAAATTCCTGGAACACTCCGAACCTTAAATCCAAAAGAAAAATAGCTTTTCCGGCTTCGGACTCCCCCGGCTAAAGCCGGGTTATTCCCGGTAAGTCCAAATTGCCTTTATCAAAGAAAACAATTATATTTTTATTATAGGCTTCATGATAAATTACTAACTTAAAAATTGAAAAAGGAGGAGGATGGACTATGATAACTGTAACAGATGCCGCCGCATCTAAAATCAAGAGTCTTCTGGAACAACAAGGTAAGCCGGAATACGGATTAAGGATGCGGGTCGTGGGCGGTGGATGTTCCGGATTGCAATATCAGTTAAACTTTGAGGAAAAGGCCAATCCGACAGATAGGGTTCTAGAAACAAAGGGGATTAAAATCTTCATCGATATGAAAAGTTCGCTTTATCTAGTTGGATCTGAGTTGGACTATGTAGATGGACTTATGGGAGCCGGATTTAAAATTAATAATCCCAATGCTAAATCCACCTGCGGTTGTGGAGAATCTTTTCAGGCTTAAAACTCTGTAAGGCTCAGCTACAAAGACACGAAGACACCCCCGGGTTGAAAGTCGAAGGGAAGAGCTCAGCTGCCGGGATCTTTTCTCTTTCAGGGAGAAAGGTACGTGTCTTTGTCGCTGAGTAGTCAGGTTTTTATAAAATTTTCTTGCCTTTCCAATCCTACCTCTGATAATAAGACCTTTAAGACCGTCATCCTAGTTTCATAAGTTTTAATTTTGGTAATTTTTGGATTCCGAAAAACCGCACACTGAGTATGGGAGATGCGACCTTATTACAAATCGCCCTGGATTGTACCACCATCCAGGAAGCCCTTGAAATTTCCCGGCAGGTCGAAGATTATGCGGACATTTTAGAAGTAGGAACTCCTCTTTTAAAATCGGAAGGACGGAGTGCCATCGTGCACCTTCGAAATCAATTTCCGAATAAGCCGATCTTTGCAGACACCAAAACCATGGATATGGGAGACTTAGAGGCCCGCATTGTATTTGAAGCCGGTGCAGATATTATGAGCGTGTGCGGGGTCGCTTCCATAGAGACCATTGAAGCGGCTATAGATCAGGCCAAATTGTTGAACAAACAAATTCTTATTGACCTGATTGGAGTGCACGATAAGCTCCAGTGTGTGGAACGCCTTCGATGGATGAAGCCTAACTTCATCGGCATACAAACCGGAATCGACGAGCAGAGGAAGGGTAAGTTTCCCTACCAGGACCTAGAAATTATCTCCCAGGCTGTTTCTTTCCCTATTGTCGTAGCCGGAGGTATTAGCCTGGATGACATTCCTTACCTTATGATGTTCCATCCTGCCATTATCGTAGTGGGAGGATTTATAACAAAAGCTAAAGATCTCAAAGCAGCTGCAGAAACCATTAAGGAGGCAATCTGTAAGGGATAAATCCTTAAGAACCGAAGCAGGCTTCCCGGGGCTTCATCTGACCTTCAGGAATGGATTTCTTAGCTTTCAGGGGTAAGTTTTTTGAACCTGGGCCTTCCGACTTCCCTTCCCTATGTGGGAAGGGGGGGAAGGAACTTCGCGTCAAAGTTCCTTCCCCTGCAAAGCGGGGGAAGGTCAGGAAGGGGGCTCTCACTCTTATCCTGGCGTATATGGGAGAAAGGAAGGGACCTTGGGGCGAAGTCCCCCTTCCCCCTGTAGCAAGGGAAGGGGGACCGAATCTGATGGAACTATCTCGGTGTTTGAGGTTGTCTACCGGCAGGAGGTTGACCGCCCGCAGGGGGTTGGCTACTGGCAGGATATTGCCCACCAGTAGGAGATTGTCCACCGGTGGGAGAGGATCTGGAGGTTCCTGCGGGGACAGTAATATACCTTTTTTCGGTTTCGCTAAACCGGGCTTCGACGACCTGGACATTATTTCTAAATATGACGATCCCGGGGGTTTTATTTAATTCTTGCTGAATTTGATTTCCTACCTCAATGGCCAGGTTAGAGGCTTCTGCATCGGTGGTCTGGGGTAAAACATTAATTCCTATCAGGGTAGCTTTATCCAAATCTTCATTTCTGAAGGAGACGATTTGTGGATGAGTGGACAAGAGGGTCGCCCGTAGGGTGATAGCTTTCTGCTCTTCGGGGGAGAGTCCGGATCTTTCGGTAGTTTCTTGTCTTAACCGGGTCAACATCTCCTCTTTGGTGGCGGGTTTAGGAATCTGAGGCGCTTTGGGTGCCGTGATCTGAAGAGCTTCTAAGTTCCTTCGAATCCACTGCCTGACTTCTGCCTGGCGAGGGCCTCCTAACTCTAAATAGGTACGATAAAGTTCGATGGCTTTCGCCTTATCCTTTATCACTTCATCCATAAGAATGGCCATATTTAAATAAGCATCGGCATTGCGAGGATCTAATTTTAAGATTTTAGTATATTCCGCCATGGCTTCCCGGGTCTGCCCGTTTCTGTAATACCAGTTTCCTAAAGCCAGATGGGCCCGATCGTAAGTATCCAGACCTCCATTGGAATTTACAATGCCAATGGTCAGATTATGCAACCGATCCAGGGTAAAATAGGTGGATAAAGGAGGGATTGTAGAAATTTCCAACCGATAAACCCCCGGCTTTAAAATATGGGGAGAGTCCCCGATGGCAGCATCTAAAAGTTTTACATCGGTCAGGTTCTCGAAGACTTGATAGATGGAGTAGCGGAGTCGGCCTGTTTTTTGGGCAAGGCGGATCAAGTCTTCTTGAGTATGGGTCTGGGTATTTAAAAAGTCTCCGTGACCCCGGACAGCTATACAGCTCAATCCGCGCACGGCATCTTCCGACGGGGGATTAATTCCGATAACATGGATAACCTGCCCCGTTCTGGCCTGGTCTACTCTCTCAAAGGTCACCGCGCAGGTATCGGTCTGTCCTATATCACAGGTTTCTTGTCCATCGGATAAAACAAATACCACCTTCCCTCCACTCAGGTTTTGAAAGTCTTTGATGGAGTCCCGGATAGAATAAAAAAGAGGGGTCAATCCCTTGGGTTGAATTCCCGGAAGGGTTTCCAATATTTTAGAGCCATTTCCTTTTTCAAAGGGGACCAGAAGGGTCGTATCCAGACAATTGTTATCGTATTGACCCCCGTTTACGCGCAGGGCGAACCGGGTATGCTTGGGGAGATGCTCGATGAGGGTGGTTATCATATTTTTCGCAACATCGAGTTTTGTCCGACCCTGTAAGTCCATTTCGGACATGGTCTTGGAAGCATCCAGAATAATCTCCACATTAAGGACTTCTTCATAGGTAACAGGGGTAGCGACCGGCTTGACGTTTTCATCCAATTTTACAATATTAACCTGGGAAATCTCGGGCTCAGGCTTTGTTTTAGTGGAGACCTGGGTTTTCAAAAAGGCATCCAGGGCAAAAACCGGAGATCCTGAGGCAAAACTTAACAGCACCATCCAGAAGCAAACGGCTTTAAGGGACTGATTAAACGTTTTCATATGGGTCCTCACGGGTTAATCTACGGGTTTCTGTCGTCAAGGGAGTTCACTTAAAGTCATATCTCCCTTGCTACAGAGGTTTTCTGGCTTTGGAGTAGGTTATTTTCCGCTAAGTATCAGAAATTTTATAGTTTGTCAAGAGTAAAACATAAAAGATAAAGGCAAATTCTGGTTTTCCGTTTGAGAGATCCGGGGGAGGAAGTTTTACCTTTAAAACATTGACAAAAAGAGACTCAATTATTATATTAAGGTTGTAATCATATTAATTGTCAAAAGTTTTAGGGTAGGAAGGTTTTGGATCCAATACTTCCATTTCAGAGAAACACCTAAACAGTTTTCCACCGAGTAAAAACGGGGAAGGAGGTTATTCATGGCTAGCAGTAGCAAAGTTATAGGAATCGATTTAGGAACGACGAACTCCGTAGTTGCTATTATGGAAGGTGGCGAGCCTACGGTTATCGTTAATCAGGAAGGGAGCCGGTTAACCCCATCTGTAGTAGCTTTTACAAAAGATGGTGAGCGGTTGGTAGGACGGATTGCAAAGAATCAGGCCATTACAAACCCTGAAAATACGGTCTTCTCTATCAAACGGTTCATGGGACGGCGGTACGAAGAAGTAACCGAAGAAATTAAAATGGTCCCCTATAAAGTGGTGAGAGCTCCCAACGGGGATGCCCGGGTTGAAATTATGGGTAAGCAGTACTCCCCACCGGAGATTTCCGCCATGATCTTGCAGAAACTGAAACAGGCAGCGGAGGATTATCTGGGACAAAAGGTAACCCAGGCGGTTATCACCGTACCGGCTTATTTCAACGATAGTCAACGACAGGCGACCAAAGATGCCGGTAAAATTGCAGGTCTCGATGTCCTTCGGATTGTCAATGAGCCTACCGCGGCAGCTTTAGCCTATGGACTGGATAAAAAGAAAGATGAAACCATAGCCGTCTTCGATTTTGGAGGAGGAACCTTTGATATCTCCATTCTGGAAGTTGGAGAAGGGGTAGTCGAAGTAAAGTCTACCAATGGAGATACCCATTTGGGTGGAGATGACCTGGATCAAAGGATTATTAACTGGTTGGTCAGCGAATTCAAAAAAGATTACGGCATTGATCTGAGTAAAGATCGAATGGCTTTACAACGGCTCAAGGAAGCTGCAGAAAAAGCGAAGATGGATCTCTCCACGGTTATGGAAACGGAAATTAATCTTCCTTTCATCACAGCAGATGCTTCAGGTCCCAAACATCTTAATATGAAGCTGACCCGAGCTAAATTTGAACAGATGGTAGCCGATCTGCTGGAGAGAACCCTAGAACCTACCCGACGGGCTTTGAAGGATGCTGGCCTTGCACCCAGTGATATCGATGAAGTGGTTCTTGTCGGAGGGTCTACGCGAATTCCAAAGATCCAGGAAATGGTAAGACAATTCTTTGGAAAAGAACCGCATAAAGGGGTTAACCCGGATGAAGTGGTTGCGGTGGGAGCTGCTATTCAGGCCGGAGTTCTTGTCGGAGAAGTTAAAGACCTTCTCCTCCTGGATGTTACTCCGCTCTCTCTGGGGATTGAGACCTTGGGTGGTGTGACCACAAGGCTTATCGAGCGGAATACGACCATTCCAACCCGAAAAAGCGAGATTTTTACAACGGCGGCGGATAATCAAACCAGCGTAGAAATCCATGTGGTTCAGGGCGAACGAGAAATGGCACGGGATAATAGAACTCTTGCAAGGTTCCATCTGGTAGGAATACCTCCGGCTCCTAGAGGAGTCCCCCAAATTGAGGTGACCTTCGATATCGATGCCAACGGAATCGTTAATGTCTCGGCCAAGGATTTAGCTACCGGTAAACAACAGCAGATTACCATTACTTCTTCCAGCGGCTTAACCGACGAGGAAATCAAGAGAATGATAAAAGATGCCGAGGCCCATGCCGAGGAGGACAGAAGAAAACGGGAAGAGGTAGAAGTTCGAAACCAGACAGACTCCCTTATTTACAGTACCGAAAGACTCCTTAATGAAAACCGGGCCAAACTTTCGGAAAGCGATATCAGACCCATTGAAGATGCCCTGGCAGAAGCCAAAAGGGCCTTGGAATCCGGTGATATTTCGCGTATGCGGCAGGCTAAGGATAATCTGACCCGGGCTTCTCATCGTCTCGCAGAAGCCATGTATCGGCAGGCTGGTGGACAGCAAACCGGTGGATATACCCAAAGTGGACCCGGCCCAGGTGGGGCAACCGGCGGATCTAAAGGTGGCGATAACGTAGTAGATGCGGAGTTCGAGGATATTAAGTAAGTAACTCCCGAAGCCGATTCAGATTTTTTCGGTCTGATTCGGCTTCATTTTTTTTGTCCTTGGGAGTCTCCAAAATCTTAGGGACCTCTTTGAAGCGTTCATCCTTCAGGAAGCATCGAAAGGCTTCCAGCCCTAAACACCCTTCCCCGATATGCTCGTGCCGATCCACCCGGCAACCCAGCCCTTTTTTAGAATCGTTGACGTGGATGGCTTTGACTCTGGATAAACCCACAATCCCATCGAACTCCTGTAAAGTTCTTTGATAACCCTGTTCGGTGCGAATATCATAACCGGCTGCCAGAAGATGACAAGTATCCAGACAAACCCCAAACCGAGGCTTCTCTTCCACCCGTTCCAAAATCTCGGCAAGATGTTCAAACCGATAACCCAGATTAGTTCCCTGTCCCGCCGTATTTTCCAACAAAATCATCACCCGAGATCCCGGGGTTTTCTCCAAAGCCCAATTTAAAGATTCTGCAATGCGTCTGATTCCTTCTGATTCTCCGGCTCCCACATGGGAGCCGGGATGCATAACCAGATAAGGGATATCCAACTGATCACATCGCTTCAATTCAATAAGAAAAGCTTCTCGAGATTTCTGAAGAAGCTCCCGGTCTGGAGAACCCAAATTAATCAAGTAGGAATCATGGGCCACCACCGGACTAATCCCGGTTTCTTTTTGGGCCTGCTTAAACTTCAAGATCTCCTCCTCGGTCAGATCTTTAACTTTCCATTGATTGGAATTCTTCGTAAAAATCTGAATCGTTGTGCATCCCACTTCTTTTCCCCGCAGAAAGGCTTTATAAAGCCCTTCCGATATCGACATATGCGCACCCAGTAACTGGCTCACCGTAATCCCTCCTCCTCTAGATCCGCCCTTAGAAACCGAATCGGAGTCTGAACCCAGAGTACTCCGAGCCCTTCAGGGCCGGATCCTCCCCTTGAGAAAGGTTAGCTTATTTTACTAAACTAACACCCACGGAACCGATAAGCAAATCCAGTTTTTAATCTTCCATAAAAATAGATTGTTGAATTCCATCCCGGATGGAAAATTCTCCAAAGATCCAAAAGGACTACGATCTTCCCCTTCGTTAACAAAAAAATTAATTTTTTTCTTTATCTACCGTAACCATTTTCCTGCTTTTGGGATTTCTCTAAATGAAAAGGGGAATTTCATTTTGACATGGGTTTAATAGAGCGACGGATGAAAAATCCATGCCTTAAGCAGAATATTCTTAATTTATTTAAGGAAGGAGGTTGAGGATATGCTCCGCAAACGATGGATGCTTCCAGCGGTTGCACGTTGCCGTGAAGGCTGTTAACTTGGGTCCCGGGCATGACGTTAAACTGTCCAACCAGATCGGTGAGAAGGCTTTTATAGCAAATGAGAACAATTCCATTACCTAATTGCGTCCTAAGGGACATCTGCGGACTGATAAGCCGGGCTTTTGTCCTGAACACGGGATGGAGTTGAAGGCAGCAACGTATCGCTTGTCCGAGTTGTGGTTACGCAGCGCTTGAAGCAGGGGATTGCCCGTTCTGTAAAACCAAGCTTCAGGAGATTTAAAAGCGACTACGCTTCTAAAGGCAAATGCGAACGGAGATTTAACTTGGAGAGAAGGGTGTCCAAGGACCAAGCATTAAAAAATGCAAAAACCCTTTTGTTTGAAAAAGATGGGAATTATGGGAACGTATCTTTCTACCGCCTTTGCCATGGGTTGCTGCGGTTTTGGACCGTTCCTTTATCTAGCATCGGGGCTTTCGGCTCTAAGCCTTGGGGCCCTCGCTAATTTTTCGTTACCGATCCTGTATACTTCCCTGGGAGCAACTTTAGCCGGGTTTTTGATCTCTTATCGCCGTCACCGTCACCCTCTTCCCTTCATCTCAGGTCTGGTTGGCTCCGGCCTGATTCTCTACCCCTTCCACGAAGCCTTGGATGTCTGGATTTTCCGGGTTTTTCTCTCTACAGGTCTGGCCGTGTTAACCCTGGGTGTTATTTGGGACTTGATAAAATTACACAAGATGGCTCGAGCAGAAAAGTGGTCTGAATCCAAACACAAAAAATGGTAACAGAGAGAAAGAAGGGCACTTCTGGGATGCCGCGGCGATTACGATAGGCAATTAAATTGCGGAACTAAAAAAATTTAAAATTTTTTCTCCTGGACCATAACCGTTTTCACGTTTCGAGGATTTCTATAGATGGAACAGGTAAAAAAATAAGGGTCACAAGGCATTTGTTTAATAAAATGACCGATGAAGAGCTCATGTCTCAAGTTCAGAGGGGGGATCAGGCTGCTTTTGAGGAATTATTCAAACGCTACGATCGAAAAATCTTCAATTACTTCCTTCGTTACCTGGGAGATGAAGAGTTAGCTAAAGACCTTTTTCAAGAAACCTTTCTTCGGGTGTTTCAATTCAGCAAGTCCTATAAGCCGACCACTCGCGGCGGATGTTCTGCTTCTTTTGCAGCCTGGCTCTATACCATTGCCCGGAATGTGTATAGAAAACAATGGGGACGAGAACCGGTCGAGGAGCGTATGGGAGAGTCCACGTGGAAGATTTTAGAAGAAGTTCCAACCCCTAATGCCACACCTCAGCAGGCAAGGGCCGATCAGGAATTGGTGGAAAAGATCAAACAGGCCCTGGACTCCCTTCCCGAAAGCCAGCGGGAGGTGGTGATCCTCCATAAATATCAAGGACTCAGTTATCCTCAAATCGCTCAAATCCTGGGATGTTCGATAAGCTCTGTGAAGCAAAAGGCTTTCAGAGCATATCAGAACCTCAGGCAGCAATTAGCCGAGTATGCCTAAAGAAGAAGGTGAAATAAACATGTGTAACTCCATCGTTGAACAACTGCCCGCCTATATCGCCGGGGAGCTAGAAGCTGAAGAGAGGAGAGAAGTAGAAAGACATCTGGCCCAGTGTGTCTCCTGTAATTTAGAACTTCAAGCCTTTCAGAGAACCTGGGATCTGCTGGATAAATGGGAGGATGTGGTCCCATCCCAAGAGCTTCGGAACAGCGTCCTGGCTCAAGTTCAGAAATTAGCCGATGCGAAAAGGACAGGAAGAGCTGATGGGTGGAGATACTTTAGAGGCTTTTCCCACATCGTGTATGGCACCTTGACCGCGGTTCTTTCTGTGTTACTTCTGGTTAGTAAAAGCAACCCGGCGGATCGTCCCTACACAGAACCACTCACCCTTCAATTTATTCTGGCTTTCAGTATACTCTGGACCGGCCTCTACATCCTGGCTTTCTGGTTGGCTTCCAGGAGGGGAGATCGCGTGGCTTCTGAAGACAGTATTTTCCCTTTAAGCCTTAATAAAGTCTTTGGATCTGTCGACTTAGCCCGTATTACCTATGTGGGGCTGGTTTCCATTGTCATTTCTCTGATTATCTCCTGGCTGGTTCCCATTGACAGTGTTATAAAATTCTGTTTAACCCAACCCGGCTTGCAGGGGATCGCCGATAAAATTTCCATCACCGGGTTCTATTTTTTGTTTGGAGGATTATATGCCTGGATTCCCTTGCTGATGGTAGCTGCTTTTGAAGGAAGAAAAGTCTCCGGGAGCCCTGTCAGTTATGGGGTGTTAACCGGGATCGTCTTTGTGCTCTTGATGGTACCTGGAATTTTCCTTCAGTGTGGCCCTTTAACCCTGGGGATGCTGGTGGGCTGGATATTGGGGACGGCGTTGGGATCCATGGCCGGAGGAGTTACCGGCTATTGGATCGCGTTCCGGACCCGGGAGGTTTCCTTATGACCGAACAAACCTGTAATCGGCTCATGAAAACGGGGATGATTGGAGCAATCCTTGCGGCTATCTGCTGTTTTACCCCGGTTTTGGTTGTCTTCCTGGGCTTAGTGGGGCTCAGTACCGTAGTAGGCTACCTGGACTATGTTCTCATTCCGGCCCTGGGAGTGTTTGTGATCCTGGCTGTGTATGCAGTTATTAAAAAAAGACAGTTAGCCTATTCCAATATTCCTAAGGAGGTTTAGCCGATGAAAACTAGGGGGATTTTTTCAGCTTTGATTCTCTTTTTAATAGGATCCTTTGTTTTACAGAATATGGTTGCGGCGGACGTCCCGCTTCAAAAAACAGTTCTCAAAATCCAAGGCATGGTCTGCGAATCATGTCCGCCCAAGATTAAAAAAGCTCTGGAAGGGTTAGAGGGGGTGAAGAAAGTAGAGGTTAGCCTGGAGAAGGCCGAAGCCTATGTGGAATCAGAACCCGGAAAAGTTACCACTGAACAGATGATACAGGCAGTGGATCAGGCCGGATTTAAAGCCTTTCCAGCTGAAGAAAATTTTTCAGAGATTACTTTGAAGGTGGAGAATATCAAAGGACCTGAAGATGAGCTTAAGATCAAACCGGCCCTGGAGAAGATAGAGGGAGTGAGAAAGGCCTTAGTCAATGCCGAGAAAAAAGAGGTGTTTGTAGACTATCTAAAGGATAAGGTGACGGTTCAACAACTCACCCACACTTTGACAAAACTCGGTTATACCCCCCTTCCTCCTCCTTTAACGACCCAGGTAGGGGATTTCCTGGTAGCCCTGGAGATCCATCCGAAACCTATCAAAGACCAGGAAGTCCATTTTGACGTAATCTTGCAGAACTCTGATGGGAAGCCTGTCTCCGATGCAGAGGTTCAAGTGGATTTGAGTATGCCCGGGATGACCATGGACGAGATGCGATTTAAGGCGGAACCCGCCGGAGAAGGACAGTATATAGGAAAAGGGAAGTTTTCCATGGAGGGCAAATGGAGAATTGCCGTCCGGATTAATCAAGGAGGACAGAGGAAAATTGCCAATTTCGATATGGAGGTTCCTGAGAAGTAAGAGGTAGGTCATTGGCCCGTTGGCCGGCAAACACTCAAAAAGGGGGTGTTCCCATGAAAGATTTAAAAAGAATTTCATTAAGCTTTTTATTAATCTTTGCTCTCATAGCTGCCTTCATTCCTAAGGCAACCGTGGCCGAAATTGAAAAGGCTGTTATTAAAGTCAAGGGAACTTTGAGGTGTGTATTCTGAGCTTACGGGATTGACAAATCCGTAGGACGCCTGGAAGGCGTTAAGAAATCTGAGACCGATTGGAAAGCCGGTTTGACGGTGGTTACCTTCAAGGAAGGAGCCTCTTTGGATCCTAACCAACTGGCAAAAGCCATGGACGCAGCCGGGTTTGGCGTAGATGAGATCACCCTTATCGCCAGGGGAAGCCTGACCGAAGAGAAAGGATATCCGGCCTTTAAGGTCAGTGGCGGTAATCAAATTTTTCTGCTGGCACAGAACGAAGTCCTCAACCAACTTAAAGCCCTGGGCACCGGAAAAGAAGCGACGATTACAGCTAAAGTGGAGATAAAAGGAGAGAGGGCTCCATTTACCCTGATCCTTGAAAAAATTGAATCACCTGCCATGTAGGTTGAATTTTGTCTGTTATCCCTGGTCGATTGTTCGTGGTTAAAGGCAAAGAACAAAAAACAATGAACAACAGACGAGGTTGAGTTATGGGAGAATTTCTTAAAGAAGTTCTGATATTTATCTATGCCACAGCCAACCATACCTTTTTAATGATGTATTGGGTCTGGCTTCCGGCTTTTCTCCTCTCCGGCTACCTGTTCACCCGATGGCATCGAGATCCTGTTGATAAAACCTTGCAAGGGCGAACCTTGACCTTGAGATCTCTTCTTCAAGCCCTAAAGTTAGGGGCGTCTTATTCTACAGATCGTCGTAGGGGACTGGGGACTATGGCCAGTCTATTTGAAAAAGGCGCGGTTCCTTTTCCCCTGATTTTCGCATTCTGGCTGGCAAGCCAGCACCTGATTCTGTATTCCCTCTCCTTTTTCATGGCTCTGGTTGGAGGCGAGTTCTTTGCGGGACCCGCCGTGGCCGCGTTGATCATGATAAGCTTGACAACCCTTTTCTTGAGCCGGATTCCCGAGAATACATGGGAAGAGGCCAGGAAGCGGTTACGTATCCCCTCACCCTCCATCCCCCTCTCCCAAAGCTTTGGGAGAGGGGACATAAGGGGTGAGGGTAACCCTCTTCCACAAAGCTGGGGAGGATATTTTCGATACGTAGGCAGGGAGATCAAGGTGATCTGGAAGAACGTCATCTTTGGGATTATTCTGGCAGGGTTCATCGCAGCCGCCGGACGAACCGAATGGTGGATAGATTTCTCAACAGTGGGCGGTGGCGGGGTTTTCACGGACATTCTAAACGTGATCCTCGGAGCGACTATTTCCCTAATCATTCCCTTATCCCCCGTGGGGCATCTCTTCGTAGCCGCTTTCCTGTGGAAGACCTATACCTTAACCTACGGGGGAATTCTGGGCTTTTTTCTGGCCAGCACCCTGGACCTCAGAAATTTCTGGGCTTATAGAAGTTTCCTGGGCCCCAAACTGGGGTTGACCGTGGAAGCTTTAGGATTTGTCTCGGCCATCCTGGGTGCTTTGGCTGTGGTCATCTTGCTCCGAATCGTGGGATTTGAAGTAACCCATGCTCCGCTGTTTCACGAATATGTGGATAAGATCATGATGTTTTTCTCCCTCGGGGGAAAGATGATGTAAGTAAAAGGAGGTAGGGAAAAATGAGAAAAGTACTGTTTTATATGGTACTATCCAGCTTTTCAATCCTGGGAGGTGTTTTCTCAGCCCCTCACCCCTTTGGTCCCCCTCTTCCAAAGCTCTGGGAGGGGGGGAAGGGGGTGAGGGCTGCCATCCCAGATTGCCGAATTGCCTTCCATACCAAGAGGGGAGAAAAAGAATTTGGAATTTCTACGGTTCGGATAGACGGAACGGATGTGAAAGACCTGACCTCGAAGCACTGGGATAGCAACCCTTGGTTTTCCCCGGATGGGAAACAAATCGTCTTTGACCGGGATGAGGAGATTTATATGGCAAACGCCGATGGAAGTGAGCCGAGAAATCTGACCCATAATCCAAAAGCTAACTCCTGCCCAACCATCGCTGGAGATAAGGTCGCTTTCCAGACGAACCGGGATGGGAATTTTGCAATCTATATGGTGAATACAGATGGAACCGGATTGCAACGATTGACCCAGGAACCGTCCAACAATGCCTGTCCGGCATTCTCTTCCGATGGAAAGCGACTCACCTTTGTCTCAGATCGGGATGGTTCCATGGAAATTTACGTAATGAATATTGACGGAACCGGACTCAAACGGCTTACTTCCAACGCTGGAAATAACATGGATCCTGCCTTCTCCCCGAATGGGAAGAAGATCGTGTTTACCTCGGATCGGGATGGGAACTTTGAGATTTACCTCATGGACAGCGATGGAAGCCATCAAACCCGGCTCACTTACAACAATATCGCGGATGTCCAACCTGCCTTCTCCCCGGATGGGAGACAGATTGCCTATGAGCGGGGCGGCAATATTTATGTGATGGACCTTGAGAAAAAGGAGGAAAGGCCATTAACCCAGGGAGCTGTATATAAGGGTGGCCCTTCCTGGGATCCTAACTGCGTTTCTAAATAAGGGGGGTAGAATCCTATGAAATTTTTTAACCTTTTTTCAACCTGGTTGGGTGTAACTCTGATGCTTTTGATTTGGCTGCTTTCTTTACACCCCGGTTCAGCTCATGCTGAAGATCTTCAGAAAGTGACCATCAAGGTGGGGTGGATGCTCTGTGAAAAGTGACCTCCGGCGGTGAAAGCAGCTTTGGAGAAGCTGGAGGGTGTAAAAAAAGCTGAAGTCAGTCTGGAAAAAGCTTCAGCTTATGTGGAGTATGAGGCTAGAAAGGTCACTCCGGATCAGATGGTGGCGGCCGTAAACCAGGCGGGATTTATGGCGTTTCTTCCTCCTAAGGATCTGGTGGAGGTTACGTTAGCCATCGAAGGTCTTAAGGGTCCTGAGGATGAACTGAAGATCAAACCGGCTCTGGAGAAGGTGGATGGGATTAGGAAAGCTTTGGTGGATGCACAGAAAAAAGAACTCTACGTGGAGTATATGAAAAATCAGATGACCCTTCAACGGATCGCTGAAGAGATCTCTAAACTGGGCTATAAGGTGACCATGCCTTCTGTTGAAGAAGGTGCTAAAGATAAAATTTAACGAAGGATTGATTGATGAAATCAACCCAGGAAAAGAGAACCCTGAAGGGATATTTGCTTTTAATCACAGCTTTTATCACCTGCCCCTGCCATCTCCCCTTGACATTAGCCTTGTTAGGGGGAACTGCGCTGGGTGGGTTTATCGCAGCAAACCAGACGCTGATTTTTGTTCTGGCTCTGGTCTATTTTCTTTTCGCGTTGGCCTTCGGCCTGAAAATCCTTAGCAAAGAAGTAGAGGATGGGTCATGAGTTCATATCCATAGTCCTTTGTCCATAATCTATGTTCGGGCGAAGGATAAGAAATTAAGAACCCACGACCAGCTTCTAAAAGGAGGATATCTAAGTGACATCTAAAAAAGTCATTGTCTATAGTTCCACCGGTTGAGCTGCCTGTAACCAGACGAAAGAGTTTCTTTCGCAAAGGGGGGTTGCATTCACGGATATTAACATCAGCGAGAATCCGGAAGCTCTGGACGAAATGATTCAGAAAGCCGGAGGGACCCTGGCAACGCCTACGGTCCTCATCGGGGATGAGGTAGTTATAGGATTTAATCCCAAACGATTGATGGAACTTTTGGCTTAGGGGGTTTGTTGGTTAGGGTGTCAGATTGGTCACTAGCGCCCTAACGACCTGGCTACCCAAGCAAAGGAGGTTATTCTTTGAAAGAAGGAAAATTTAGCTTATTGTCTACTCTGATCGCATCGGTTTGTTGTTTCGGCCCCTTAGCTCTATGGGTTATAGGGCTGGGAAGTGCCGGATTAACCGTTGGGCTGTTAAAATATAAAGGGGTTTTCCTCTGTCTAGGTCTAACAGCTTTGGCTTTTTCCTATTATCTATACTTTCGAGAGAAGACCCGCTGTACCATCCAGGGATGCCAGAGGGTCAACACGAGGTTTAACAAGGCCTTGTTGATCTTTTCAACCCTCATAGTCTTGACCTTTGTAGTTTTTTCTTATCTCCCTGACTCCCATGCCAGCCGTCCGTCATCGGACCAGGTGGCTTCGGTTGCCGCCACTTATACCCCTCAAGTGTTCTATTTCTGGGAGCCCTGCCCCACCTGCGCGGTCTTAAACCCCATCGTGGAAAACCTGGAGAAAACCTACCAGGGGAAAGTACGCTTCCGGTGGGTGAATATGATTGCGGACGATGACTCACTCCAGCTGGCTCGGCAGGAAAATCTAAAAGCAATTCCTTATCTGGTCTTTAAATCTGCAGATGGACAGTCGGTGGACTATATTGTCGGTTTTTTTACTTATGAAACAGCCAAAGAGAAGATTGAAAATCTTTTAAAAAACGGAAAATACAATCAGAGAGGTTGATGGGAAGAGATGAAATGCAGTTATTTTCCCATCGCGACCTATTTGAATAACCCAATAACAATTAAGGAGGGAAGAATATGGCCAATCGGTCAAAACAAGCCTTCATTCCCTGGTCAATCTGCATCATCCTGGGAAGTTTTATCCTTTTCACCTTGATGACCTGGCTTGTGGTAAAACCCGGAGAGGCCGAAAACCAGGCTTTAAAAGCCCTTGGGGGATTAGAGGTTAAGGAAGCTATAGAAGCCCCGGATTTCACCATACAAACTCCGGATGGGAAAGCGCTTCACCTGAAGGATTATCAGGGTAAGGCCATTCTCCTCAACTTTTGGGCGACCTGGTGTGGCCCTTGTGCCAAGGAGCTTCCTAAAATGGCTAAGCTCTATGAGCAGTATAAGGAGAAAGGATTCGTTCTGATAGGGGTATCTCTGGATTTTGGGGGTCCGGAGGTAGTCAAAGCGTTTCTTGAAGAGCATCAGTTAAATTTCCCGGTTGGCATAGACCTGGAAAAGGAAGCAGTTAAAGCCTATGGAGTTCGCGGATTGCCGACCAGTTATTTTATCAATCCCCAGGGGAAGGTTGTTGGATGGTTAACGGGAGAGAGGGATTGGGAGAGTGAGACTGCCCATCAGTTAATTAAATCTTTGTTAGATCAAAACCCTAAAGGGTAAACCCCTCAATTTTTGAACTATTCAGGCCCTCACCCCTGACCCCTCTCCCGAGGCCTCGGGAGAGGGGGAACGAAGAGAAGAGATTCTAACCTCTTACCCGCCCCCCTCTCCCACGCTGTGGGAGAGGGGCTGGGGGTGAGGGCGAACAGTTACCAAATTTTAAACTTTAACTTTACGAGGAGGAAACTATGTTCAAAGAATTTAAAACTTATAAACTGGGTATACTCTTATTAACTCTTGCCTTAATGGGAATATTTACACTTCACACGAGCCTGATCCTGGCTCAGGATGGACGGGTCGAGAAAGTTTCTAATTCTCCGTTTGATAAAACCATCAAACAACTGGAGGATGCGATCACGGCTAATAAAGTGATGGCTGTCAACAAAATTGACCATCAAAATATGCTGACCATGGTAGGGATGAACATCAAAGGGAGCAAAACGTATGAGGTGTTTCGCCCCGACTTTGGTAAGATCCTTTTTGAGAACAATCCCGCTGCCGGGTTGGAAATACCGTTAAGAATCTATGTCTACGAAACTAAGGAGGGAAAAACCGTGGTCAGTTATCATAAGCCTTCAGTGGCTCTGGCAATTTACAAGAATCCCAAATTGGATGAGCTGGGCAAGACCCTGGATGGTATCCTTCAGGCCATTACCGATAGTGCCACAAAATAATTTAAATCCAGGGGTTAGTTGTTAGGGGCTGGGGATGAGCTTTGATCCCTAACCCCTTTGGTTTTACTTTAAAAGAAAGGTTAGTCGTATGATTGATAAACTCCTTTATACTTCGATAATCCTTATGGCCATTGTAGCCTTCATAGTCGGAGGCGCCCTGGTGATCCTAGGGCTTATAAAAAGGCATCGGCATACCAAGGAACTGCTATTGACTTTGATAGCCCTGGCGAGTGCTGGAGTTTCTCCAAACCTGACCGTCTTCAGCCCGGCTGGGTTCATCTCCTGGAGCACGTATTTCTGGTATCTGGTAGTTCCAGGTTTCATCGTATTTATAGGCATCTTGATCTATGCTTATGTCTCTAGTGAGCAAAGGCTCTTCAATCAGATGTGGGTCGGAATGTGGGCGGGGTTCGCCGCGACCATTGCTTTAGATATAGTACGACTCACAGGGTTTAAGTTGGGTTACATGCCCGGCAACATGCCACGGATGTTCGGAGTTATGATTTGGGGAAACATGTTGGAAGGCCCCAACGCCTTATCTGATTTTATTGGGTATACTTACCATTTCTGGAATGGATGTGCCTTCGGGATTGTATATGCCCTAATTTTCGGTAAGACGAGCTGGATCGGTCCCTTAATCTACTCGGCAGTTTTTGTTGAGACTGGAATGATGATCAGCCCGGCCATGCTCTCCATGGGAGTGGGGCCCTTCGGGATCAACTTCGGTCCGGAATTGTTTATTGTAAGCCTATTAGCTCATATTGCCATGGGTATTGTGATGGGAGTTATCCTCCAGCGATATGTTCGGGACCGGGGTACGATTCTGAAGTTGCTCCCCTTTGGGGAAGAAAGGTCGGGGGAAGTGCTGACGGGTTATGGTCAAACTTCCAGAGGCTGAAAGGGTAGCTGGAAAACCAGGGTAGGAGTATGGGGGTGTGGGAGTGCGGGAATTACTCCCACACCCCCATACTTCCACCCCAGTCAAGGTTCTTATGAAGCAGAAAGAAAAGCCGTCACATTACGATTTAGTGATCTTAGGCTCCGGTTCGGCAGCTTTTGCTGCCGCCATCAAAGCCTCTGAATTAGGGGCTCGGGTGGCCATGACGGAAAGCCGGGTCGTGGGTGGGACCTGCGTCAACCGGGGATGCATCCCGAGTAAAAACCTGATTCGAGCCGCTGAGATTTATTACAGCGCTCGTAACCAGCCCTTTGACGGCATTGAGCTGGAGCAGAAAAGGCTGGATTTTGGTCGTCTCATTGCCCAGAAGGATGAATTGGTAGAACGTCTCCGATACAAAAAATATCTCAGCATTGCCGAAGAGAACGACCGGATAGCTATCTTTACCGGATCGGCCCGGTTCATCTCCCCCCATCAGGTTCAGGTTGGGGATCAAGTTCTTCAGGCCGAGAAGTTCCTCATTGCAACAGGCGGGAGAACCCAGATTCCAGATATTGAAGGATTATCGGAAGTGGGGTACCTCACCAGCGATTTGTTGACCAGCGGGGAGAGCATGGAGCTCAAGGAATTACCTCAATCTCTGCTGATTATCGGAGGGGGATACATCGCAGCGGAACTGGGTCAGATGTTCCAGCGGTTCGGAACGCAGGTTACGTTGATTGAGCGGGGATCCCGGCTCATCAAAACTTTTGATGAAGAAGTGGCGGAGGTTTTAAGAAAGGTGCTGGAGGAGGAAGAGGTGAAGCTGGTCTTTGAGGCCCATCCGGTTAAGGTTACCCAACAAGAAGGGCAGGTCCGTCTGACCGTTGAGGTCAGGGGTCAGAAACAGGATTTGGTCGGTGAGAAGCTGCTGTTAGCTACCGGCGTTGCGCCTAATACGAAGGATCTGGGTTTAGAGAAGGTGGGCGTCGAACTCGACCCGCAAGGCTTTGTGAAAGTGAACGAAGAGATGAGGACCACGGCTTCCCATATCTGGGCGGCAGGGGATGTCACCGGAGCACCGTTAGCCACTCCGGTGGGAGCCCGGGAAGGAGTCATAGCAGCTGAGAACATCCTGAACCCAGAAGCTCATAAGAAGATGGATTACTGGGCCATTCCGAGAGCGATCTTCACCGATCCAGAGGTAGCCAGCGTAGGATTAACGGTTCAGCAGGCCAAAGATCAAGGCTATGAGGTAGATGCCAACTGTCTGGATCTGGTTCATATCCCCAAGGCTGCTGCCATTCGGGATGTTCGAGGGTTGGTAAAAATGGTCATTGATAAAAAGACCCGACAGGTTTTGGGAGTCCACTTGATAGCCCATCGGGGAGCAGACATCATCCATGAGGCCACCCTGGCGGTTAAGTTTAAGTTCACAGTGGATGATCTCATCGAAACGATTCATGTTTATCCAACCATGTCCGAGGCTATCCGGATGGTGGCCCAGACGTTTACGAAGGATGTTTCTAAACTGAGCTGTTGTGCCGAATAGGAAAAATCAGGGATCAGGTCCAGAGAACCTGGCATGAGCACTTCCGGATCCCTGCCCATCTTACCTATGGGCGGGAAAGAAGGGAATTGGGGAGAACTTTTATGAAAGGGGATATCTTAACAGATGACGGCCATGCCTTTGGCTACCCAGGGATTCCACCCAGGTGGACCTCGAGTTCAAAGGAAGGGGTGGGAACGGCCTATTCCACGTCCAGCCGGGTATGGTTTACTCTATCCCACGGCATCCTTAATGAGGTTTACTATCCCACCATAGACCATCCGCAGATCAGGGATCTACAGTTTCTCCTCAGTGACGGGGAAACCTTTTTTCACGAAGAAAAGCGCAACCTGGTTAGTGAAGTTGAGTACATCGAGCGAGACACCCTGGGCTATCGCATCGTGAGCACCGACCCTGAAGGGCGATATCGGATGATCAAGGAGATCATCACGGACCCCCATGAACCTTGTGTGCTGATACACACCCGAATCGAAGCCTCGGCAGACTGGTCAAACCGCTTGCAGGTTTATGCATTACTGGCTCCTCATCTGGAGGTGGGCGGCTGGGGTAACTCAGCCCGAAG
Source organism: bacterium (assembly GCA_030550175.1). Taxonomy (GTDB): domain Bacteria; phylum Moduliflexota; class Moduliflexia; order Moduliflexales; family JAUQPW01; genus JAUQPW01. The sequence goes on along the minus strand of JAUQPW010000002.1, from coordinate 25,224 downwards.
GGTTCGAGTGGTAGGCCATGACATCCTCGTAGCATGGAAAGGCCGTACTTATCTGGCAATGGGAGTGAACGTGGGGTTCACCAAGACATCTTGTGGCTACGTGGGTTTCAGTGATGGCTGGCAAGACCTCCACGACAACTTTCAGATGGACTGGCAGTTTGAACGGGCTGAGAATGGGAATGTCGCGGTCATTGGGCAGATCGACCTTACAAAAAACAAAGAGTTCACACTAGGGCTGGCCTTCGGTGATGGATACCATACGGCGGTGACCATTCTCCTCCAATCATTGAGCGTGCCCTTCACCGATCATCGAGAAAAATATATCGCGCAATGGCATCGTGTCGGCTGCGATATACCCGGGCTGGACAAGTATTCCGGAGATGGAGGACGGATCTATCGGATCAGCCATAGCTTACTGCTGGCCCACGAAGACAAGACCTTTGCGGGTGCCCTGATCGCCTCAGCGAGCATTCCATGGGGAGACGCCAAGGGAGATGAAGACCTTGGCGGCTATCATCTGGTATGGACCCGCGACATGGTTCACAGTGCCACAGGACTGCTGGCCTGCGGTGACCTGATAACCCCGCGCAGAGCCCTCATCTATCTGGCCTGCTCGCAGCGTCCAGATGGGGGTTTCCCACAAAACTTCTGGCTGGACGGAACGCCTTACTGGAGTGGCATCCAACTCGACGAGGTCGCCTTCCCTGTGATCCTCGCCTGGAAGCTCTGGAAGGCCAGTGCCCTGGGCGAGTTCGACCCCTATCCCATGGTCAGGGCCGCCGCTACCTACTTGATTCGCCAAGGTCCCATGACCCAGCAAGAGCGTTGGGAAGAGAATAGCGGGTACTCCCCCTCGACGCTCGCAGCGACCATTGCAGCCCTAATCTGTGCCGCCGACTTTGCCAGATCTCGTGGGCAGGAGAAGTCCGCCGTTTTCCTGCAGGAATATGCGGACTTCCTGGAGTCCCATGTCGAGCACTGGACGGTGACGACCCACGGGGGTCTATTGCCAGAGATTCCCAGGCATTACATCCGCATCCATCCGACGGATATCCACGACCCCGCTCCGGACGAGGATCCGAATCGCGGCGTGCTGGCGATTCGCAACCGACCCCCGGGGGAACCCTGGGAGTTTCCGGCCAAAGACATCGTCGATGCCGGTTTCCTGGAACTGGTCCGTTACGGCCTACGCAAGCCGAGAGACCCCCTTATCGAGGATTCGCTTCAAGTCGTGGACGCGGTGCTTAAAGTAGATACCCCCTTCGGTCCCTGCTGGCATCGCTACAACCATGACGGATACGGCCAGCGTCCGGATGGCGGCCCGTTTGAAGGATGGGGAAAGGGACGAGCCTGGCCGCTTCTCACAGGGGAGCGCGGCCACTATGAGCTTGCAGCTGGCCGCGATGTGAGACCATACATCCGCGCGATAGAGGGATTCGCTTCCAGAGGTGGCCTGCTTCCTGAGCAGGTGTGGGACGAAGCAGACCGGCCTGAGATCAAGATGCACCTGGGGCGGCCTGCGGGCTCGGCCATGCCCCTGATGTGGGCCCACGCAGAATACATCAAACTGCTACGGTCTGTCGCCGACGGCCAGGTGTTCGACCTGATCTCAATTGTGGCCGAGCGCTACCTGACCGGGCGAGGGCGCAAGGATCTTGAAGTGTGGAAGCCAAACCGCCAGGTACGGCAAGTGGCACCCAAACAAGTGCTCCGGGTTCAGGCGCCAGCGGCTTTCTGGCTGCACTGGACGGATAATGAGTGGCAGGACGCTCGCGATACGCGCTCAATACCAACGGCCCTCGGCATCGAGTTCGTGGATATCCCCATTGCGTTAGAGCAGCGTGCCCCGATCCGCTTTACCTTCCGATGGGTGGAAGGAGATCGCTGGGAGGGTAAAGATTATGCAGTAGCTATTAACCACAAGACAACGCGATAACCCAATACCTGCATAACCCCAAAAGGAGGTAAATCCATGGAAAAGAAAAAATTAGACCTAGAGGAGATTATTGACCTGATAAGGAATTCATTACCAAAACTCAGCCCAGAAGAGCAAAAGGTTTTTGTGCAACTCTATCGGCTTTTGGCTGAGGGTCAACCTGTGCCCCGTGACAAAATAGCCCCAACGCTCCCTATCTCAAACGACGTTGTAAACGATATTCTGAGTCGATGGTGGGGGATCTATTATGATGAAAAAGATCGTATCATAGGGTTTTGGGGACTGACCCTAAAACCCATGTCCCACCGTTTTGAGGTCAACGGTCATACGCTATACACCTGGTGCGCCATGGATAGTTTATTTATCCCCGCGATTATCCAGAAAACCGCTCAGGTCGAGTCTACCTGTCCTGTGACAGGAGCCAAGATCCGGCTTACCGTAGCACCGGAAGGGGTCAGGCAACTTGACCCAGCCGACACCGTTATGTCTTTTATGATCCCGGAGGCTGCCAAAATTCGTGAGAATGTGATTACCAACTTTTGCCACTACGTGCATTTTTTCAGTTCTGCGGAAGCCGGGACTACCTGGGTTTCAAAGAACCCTGGAACTTTCCTTCTTTCTATAGATGAGGCCTACTACCTTGGGCGGAAGCACAACGAGTTTCTGTCCAAGGAGGCTTTAGCAATGTAGCCTTTTTCCTGAAGAAGTGTTGCGATGGTAAGCGAATTTGTGAACACCCCTAATGAACAGCTTATGGAGAAGGTCAAAACCGGTGACGAGGAAGCTTTTTATATCCTGGTTAAAAGGTATGAAAGGCCTCTTTTTAACTTTATCTTCCGGATGGTGGAAGATTATCCTCTGGCAGAAGATCTCTACCAGGAAACATTTTTACATCTTTACCAGTCAAGAGCCCGATATGACCCAGCCAAAAAATTTTCAACCTGGCTTTATAGTATTGCAGCCCACCTTTGTCTGGATAAATTAAGGTGGCGAAAACGAATCCGTTTTTTTTCTTTAGAAACCAAAATGGGTCGGAAAGAAAAGTCCTTGTGCCTGGGTGATATCCTGCCGAGTGCCGTCTGTGAGCCGGAAGTCCAGCTTGAAAAAAAAGAGTGGGCCATGGAGGTCCAGCGGGCTTTGAAGTCTTTATCTAAAGAACATCGCCTGGTTTTTATTATGAGGCATTACCAAGGGTTAAGCTATCAGGAGATCAGCGAGATTTTAAACTGCCCGGTTGGGACCGTTAAATCCCGCATGCATTATGCTTTAGAACATCTTAAATCTAAATTAACCTAAACCTCAAACTTGATCCTGCCTCATCTCTCCGATGTAAGGGTGAACGTTCTGCTTGTTCCTTATCCTGCCATGTTTCTTTTCCTTCCTACAGACCTCTCCTAAAAATTTTTTTAAAATTTGAACCTTTTTCTTCCTCGTTCGTATAACTCAAGCATCATAAGAGTGACCTCTCCTTTTTCCTTGTCACTGTTCCTATCCTGGGCAGGAATCAGTAAGATGACCTGCCCAGGAGGATTTGATTGTTGCGACTTCGCAGGGGTTACTATTTTTCCTCCCAGGATTTGCATAAAGCTGGGCCGGGCGGAACCCACAAGGAGAGAGGTTATGGCCTCAAAGAATTTTAAGAACATACGAATAGGTTTATGGGGGACAGTCTTCCTATTGTTTCTATTTGGTTGTGCTACCGGTAAACAAGTCAGTAGGGGCGACCTGGCAGGTCACCCCTACGGAGAACCCGGGGATCGGCAAAAAGCTCCGGACCTCCCCATGATCACCCTGGACGGAAAAACGCTACGCTTCTCGGATCTCAAAGGCAAGATCGTGATTGTGGACTTCTGGTATTACGGGTGACCCTTCTGTCAGAAGGAGTTGCCTTCTCATCAAGCTTTTTATGAGAAAAATCGGAAAAAGGGGATTGAAATCGTTGCCATCCATGTGCCGACCCAGGACCTGAGCAAAGTAAAGGACTTTGTCAAAGAGCACGAGTTATCCTTCAAAGTGGTCGTAGGTGACAAAGCCATCCTGGAGGCCTTCGGGGGAATTCCGGTAATTCCCATTACCTTCCTGATCGACAAAGATGGCTACATCCGTAAGAAGACCATCGGCTGGATTGAAGAAATTGCAACTGCTTTTGAACGGGATGTAGAAGCTCTCCTGGCCGGCAAGGAGATCGAAGAGGGAAAAGTTGCAACGGTCCCGAGACCGGCTCCAGACTTCACCCTGCCTTCCTTTGAGGGCAAAGAAGTCAAACTCTCTGATTTCCAGGGCCGTGTTGTCATTGTGAACTTTTGGGATGCACACTGCCCTTACTGCCGCCAGATATTACCATTCCACGAGGATTTTTACAGGAGGTATAAGGATAAAGGGGTTGAAATTATCGGGATCCATATAGCTGTCCATAATGGCCTCCACGTCGAGCATCCGGCCCAGGCAGATGTAGAAGTTATTAAAGCCTTCATTCGAGATCTAAGGCTAACTTTTACAACTGTGATGGGAACCGAAGAGATCGAAAAAGCCTATGGAGGAATCTCCTCAACACCCACCTTTTTCCTCATCGACCCCAAGGGCTACATCCAGAAGAAATTTGAAGGGTGGGACGAAGCTATCGCTTCGGAGCTGGAAAGCAGGGTCAATTCGCTCCTGGGAGAAAGCGAGGGAAAGCACTGAATGCCTTTTAAGGAGGGTCTATGAGCTCTAGGATAAAACCGATCGCCATCTCCTGGGTAGCGGTTTTCAACCTGGGGGCTTTGGTGCTATTTACTTCAGCAAAATCAGCCTGGGGTGAAAACCAGGCTTTGGCTGCCTTTGGAGCCATGGAGTTTAAGGAGGAACCCCCAGCCCCGGACTTTACCTTGCCGTCTCTAGACGGTAACCAGATCCAATTGAGCCAGTACCGGGGAAAAGTTGTTCTTCTGAACTTTTTTGCCATCTGGTGTGTCCCCTGCCAAAGGGAATTTCCCCTGATCGAGAAGCTTTATAAGAAGTACCAGGATAAAGGGTTTGTAGTCTTGGCCGTAAGCCTGGACCGAGATACCCCGGAAGCTGTGAAAGCTTTTGTAGAGGAGCTCCATTTGACGTTTCCCGTTGTACTAGATCCCGAAAGGCACTTGATGAAGATGTACCGGGTCATGGGACTTCCGACCACCTACCTGATCAGTCGGCAGGGAAAACTACTCGGGCTCATCGTAGGCGAAAGGGATTGGGGAAGTGAGAAAGCTTACCAACTGGTTAATTCTCTTTTGGGTAAGATTCCGGAAGATGAAAAAAGCCAAGAAATAAGGAATAAGTAAGGGCGATCGGCCGTCGCCCCTACGTCCAAAAACCTAAAGGAAAGTAAAATGGGGAGACTCACGCGGGCGCGGGTCCTTGAGGTCTCAGTGGCATGAGATTCCCCTCAAGGCCCCTCTGTGAGCCCCGCTTTACCCCAGATAGGTATCTGAGGGTATCTTTATTTTTTACATCCCTCACGACCTCCTGTCAAGGCTTTCCTGTAAGTTTATTCCGTTTAACAACTAAGTTTTCTTGGATTCAATACGGACGATCGAGCCTAAAGGCCTGGGCTGAAGGTATATGGACTAAAATCATTTACCTCCAGTTTTAGATGTTTCAGCCATAAGCCTTCAAGCCCAGGCATTTTAAATAAAAGCAGAGGGGAACTGAAATGCCAAACACATATGCATTTAAAATATTTGCAACGGTCATTGGGTTTAGTTTGATTCTTTTCGCTTGCGGAAAGAAGCCGATCTTAAAGGATTCTGATACTATATCCTATAAGACCATCCCCATTACAGTTGGAACCCAGGGTTCAGTCACGCAACAAGTCAAAGATCCACCAAAATCAAAAACCACCGGTTTTAAAGAATCAGAACTTCCTTCTGCCCAATTGGAACGCTCGACCACCGGTTACGTGGTTTCGGTGGAAGGTCCGGCCATCTACCTGGATTTGACGACGAAGAATGGAATCGCCATCGGCTCTCAACTCCAGGTTTATCGGGAAGGGAAAGAGTTAAAACATCCTGTTACCGGACAGGTCCTGGGAACTGTGGAAGAGGATATCGGCCTTATCCAGGTGACCAAGCTTCACGAAAACTATTCGGTGGCTGAGCTGATCTCGCTAGAGGCTGGAAAATCCATCTTGCCAGCCGATCGGGTTAAATGGGTAGGGAGTTCCTCTAACCTGACGGCCTCGTCTGAAAATGTCCCCCTCATCAGTTCCGCAGACAAAGCCCCAGAACCTCCTAAAACCATGGACTTATCTGTCCATCCAGAGGATGTCAATCAAAACCCACCGCCGGAAGCTTCTGAAACCGGAGTTCTCCCCACGACCCAACAACCCAGTGAAAACCGGACAGAGGCTCCCCCAGAAGAGAAGTCGGTAGATGGAAAAGTAAAGGAATTTAGCCGAAGCGAGGAACTTCCTTTTGAAATTCGAGGAGTGGCTATCGGAGATGTGTATGGGGACGGTAACCAGGAGATCGTTGTGGCAAATGTTCATGATCTGCTCATTTACCGATTTTTAAAAGAAGAAAAAGGACAGGTCTTTCTGGAAACCCTTCAGAAAATAGAAGGAACCAAATTCGAATCCCTTCTATCTCTAGGGGTCGCTGATATCAACCGGAACGGGAAAGAAGAGATTTTCGTGACAAGCTTCGAAAAGAACCGGTTGAACTCCTTTGTTCTGGAATATCAGGCGGGAGGCTTCAGACGGATTGCTGAAAATCTTTCCCTCTTCCTCCGAGTTCTGAAAGATCCAGGCCAACCTCCACAACTTCTAGCCCAGCCCCTGGGCATAGATACTCCCTATTTCGGTAAGGTATTGGTTTACGGATGGCAGGATGGCCGTTATCAAAAAATCCATGAGCTCCCTTTGCCGGAAAAGGTCAACATCTATGGGTTCACCCCTTTTAAGCTTAACTCAAGTAATCCTCCCGCCATCTTAGCCCTCGATGATCAGGATCACCTGAAGCTCTTTCAACAAAATACTGTGCAATGGAAGAGCCGAAGCGTCTATGGGGGATCCACCCTGACCTTTCCCCTTCAGATAAAAATTAAAGGATTTATCCCAGTATCCAGAGCCCTGGCAGCGGGCGATAACTACCATGAAGAAGTAGTGGTCAAGGAAAAGATCCTCGCCCGGGATTTTGATCACGATGGGGTTCTGGAGGTTCTGGTTCGTAAGAACAACCTTCCCAGTTCGTTAGGAGGGGTCTTTTCCGCAGCTACTTACGATAAAGGGGAAATGGTCCTCTTGAAGTGGAACGGGGTTTCCCTGGAAGAAGCCTGGAAGAGTCCCAGCTTTGAAGGATATATCGCGGATTACCAGGTATGGGATTCTTACCAGCATAGTAAGACCCTGCTGATGGTAGGTTTAAACCTGGAGGAGGGAGCCTTCTTGACCCGAAGAAGTTCTATGCTTCTCTTCTTCGAGCTTTAAAAGCGAGTCTGAGGAAAGGGGGTGATCGTAAAGGAAAGGACGCGATTATCAGGGATACTTCTGTTGCAAGTTGCAAAGTATAGAAACAAAAAAGCCTTTAAGCTGAGTGCCAGGTCCTCAGGGGCGGGTTTCAAACCCGCCCCTACTCGGTCCTCAGGACTGATAAGGGAGGATTTTTATGAAAAAATGGCTCGTTTTCCTTGGATTGCTTATCAGTTTAGTTCTAGATATAGCGGTGGAGGTTTGGGCCCTTGAGTTTACCTACGGCGGTGCGTTTAGAGTCCGGCCTCGATGGACAACCAATCCCGATTTTAATGATGATGTGGATGATGATCAAACCCTTTATGATGCACGGTTTGATGTCATTTTTACCGCAAAAACTGAAAATGTGCGAGGCGTCATGCACTTGAGAATGCTCACTGATAACGTTCTGGGTAACCCCGGAGACCGGAGGGACTTTCCACCTACGACTACCGTGGGAGTCTTCGCCAATTTCCCCGGTAGAGGGTTCGGTGGGGAAACTATTAATACCTCCACCGAAGAGGCCTACTTTGTCATTGACTTCCCCAAAACTCCGATTTCCGCCTGGGTAGGCATCTGGGACCTGGATCTGGGATTACGGCATCTGGTGGTTGGTTATATTAATGGCCCCCATCTCCGGGCAGATATTAATCTGGAGAAACTGAAACTCTTCGGCTTTGTCAGCAAACTTCAGGAGGGATCTGTGGGGATTGATAACGATGATGACATGTGGGGGGTCAATGTAGCTTATTCCGTTAATCCGAACCTGGCCATCGGAGGGTACTGGATCCTGAATCACAATAAAACCGGTATTGGCGGTGCCAGCGTCTTCGGAACCTTCAGCACACCCATCGGTAAAAGTGGGGATACACGGGTTGCTGGTCCTCCGGGTACCATCAGTCCCACCAGCGGGCTTCCGACTTTCCCCAACGGGGCCACCGGAACCACAGAAGACCCTAATTTCTTCGGCTTCTATGGTGGGGAGGAGATTACCCTCAATTGGTTTGCTGTCAACGTAGTTGGTAAAAGGGGGATCTTCGATTATTCTGGAGAATTTGTCTATGGGTTCGGCGATCTGGACGATTCCTTCCGAGGGGATATGGATCTGGGAGGGTTCGCTTTCCATACCATTGAATCGGTGCGAATAAACCCCCGGGTCACCGTCGGCTTTAACTTCCTTTACGCCAGCGGCGATGATCCCAAAACTCGAGACGATAATGAAGAACTTCCAGTTATTAACCCCGATTACGACGTCTTAGGCCATTATTTCGATGCGAACCTCACTAAGGGTGGGGATTTGCACGGGAACGCAGCAAATACTATTATGCTGAGACCCTTTGTGAACTTTACTCCCATTCCGGAAAGACCCCTTTTGATTGGTGCGACTTATGCCTATCTTCGAGCTGTGGAGGATCATTTTATAGGTCCCCTGAGCGGTCGAGTCTTTGACGGCACCGAAGATAAATACATCGGGAGCGAGCTGGATATCACGGCGGCCTATCAGGTGACCCCTAACATGACAGCCTATGGCGGATTGTTCTTTCTGTGGCCTGGAGAATATTTAACCGGCAAGGCCTCGGTGGATCCTGTGAATGCTCCGGATGATCTGAGCTTTACCCTGGCTGCGAGGATAGATTACAACTTCTAAGTCCCCTAATTTCAACATGAATCATGTAACGATTCTGTGTGTCGAAGGACTATTAATTAAACGATAAAATTATACGTTCATCTTATATCGAAATTTGAGTCAATAAGAGGAGAGGTTCTATGTATAAAAAAAGTCTGCTCTATATAAGTTTGGGTATCCTAGCGGTTATAGGATCTATCAGCGTAGGACTTGCACAAGAAAGGGTTAAGCCGACCGGCGAAGTAAAGGTGATTAATATAACGGATCAAGCTTTAAATCCTAAGGAAGTTAAGGTTACTCCAGGAACAACCGTTGTATGGGCCAATAGCGCATCTGCACATGTTCATATTTACTTTGAAGAGGGATCAAAAGTTTCATTGGCCTGTACGGCTCCGACACGGTTCGCTCTGAACGATCAAGGATGGTACTCCTCTGGATTTACCCCGCCGGGAGGTGTAGCCAGCCTTTGTTTCATAGACGAAGGGACCTTTGAGTTTAAAGTGGTTAATATTGGAAGTGGGCAGCAACCCAAACCTGTTTTGGCGGGGAAAGTCGTTGTTGCCAGAGGCTAAATAGCTATAAGAATTCCCCCGCATTATAGGATGCGGGGGAAGCTAGATTCCCTCTGATCTACGTAGCTCCTCTACTACCTCTAAATTTTCTAAGAAGTTTTGAACTTTTTCCCTCCCGGTTCGTATAACCTTACACAAAGATTAGCACGAAGGGAGGTAAGAGGATGTCTAAAAAGTCTTCACACTCCCCCACCTCGCTCCGCTCAGCACCCCTCCTCTCCCAAATTTGGGAGAGGGAGAGGTTAGGGGGATGGTGAGGGCAAGAGACAAAGGCTTTTCAGATATGCGAAATATGGTTGTATTTTTTAGCCGATCTGGTCTATCAGCTCTGCTGGTTGTGGCTTTTTTACTTGTTATAAGCCCTATGATCCTGGTAGCCGAAGAGTCGAAAGTAACCTTGGAAGGACAGATTTACTGTGTCCTATTAGCAGGCGATGAGGTCAAGCTAGAGCCTGACGTGTGCCCTGGTGGGGATCATCCCCATGTTCTCAAAGCACAGGATGGGAAGTTATATATGTTGAAGGAAAGCGAACTTCTGAAAGATATTCCCAGGTTAACCCCAGAGCAGAGGAAACATTTTATAGCAGAAGGCAAAATCGAAGGGAGAACCCTGTTTAATCCGGAAGCCGTTAAATGGCCCTGGCTTTTAAGATACTAATACTAAGTGCTGAAAACGCTAAATACCCAGCCGGTATTTATAACCCCACTCCCTGACGGTCGTGGCCCAGACGGTCAGAGCCACGACCGTCAGGGAGTGGTCAGCTAACTAGCGGCGTATTTACTGTTTTAAGTACTAAGATAAGATGTACGAGGGGTTTCTACCCTCGAAGACACCGACAATTCCCACTGTTGGTGCTAATCCTTATCGAAGTGTAATAATAAGATAAGGAGAAAAGGTCTTTAACCTGGAGGGAAAATACCCTGAGGGATGATCTTTTCGACCTTATTACTGCAAAACGGGAGGTCAATGAAGATGTTTAGTTTTAAACAGGTTATATCTACCATGGCCGTTGTCCTTTTGGTTCTCACAGCAACCGTAGCCATGGCAGCAGAAGAAAAAGAGACGATCACAGGGCATATCTATTGTGTATTACCGACAGCTGAAGGTGTAAAGCTCGAGCCAGGTGTTTGCCAAGCAGGGGATTATCCCCATATCGTCAAAACCACTGAAGGCAGGCTGGTCCTCTTACAGGAATCTGCTCTTCTGAAAGAGATCCCGAGACTCACCGCTGAGGAGAAGAAGAGTGTAACCATGGAAGGTAAAAGGGTCGGTCGTACGATTTTCAATCCGGAAGCTGTCAAGTGGCCCTGGCTTCGGGAGAGGTAAGTTAAGATGGGAGGTCCAATAGACTTTTGCCCTTGAAAGCATCGGCAATTCTTACTGCCGGTGCTAGTTCTTATTGGGTTAGATGTAGGAATTAATTTTTTGCAACTATTCAGGCCCTCACCCCTAACCCCTCTCCCGAGGCTTCGGGAGAGAGGAACGAGACGAGAAGAGATTCTAACCTCTTACCTTCTCCCCTCTCCCACGCTGTGGGAGAGGGGCTAGGGGTGAGGGTGAAAGGGGGTTCGATGATGCAAACCCAGAAAAACCAGAAGACCCACCTTTCCATCCCCAGTTTCCGGGTGGATGTTCAGCTGCACGATCTGTTGATGAAAGGGAAGAAAAGAGCCGATTTACTCCAAATCGATCGACCTCAAACGTTGCCTGAGCCGGTCTTTCCCCAAAGGCCGGAGGCTCTGGAAGATCTGGAGCCGGACATTGCGATGCGCCCGAACAACGACAATCCCTATCGGCGTCGATGGACAGTCCCCCTCGTTTACCGGGCCCTGCGAGGTTGGCTGTTCCCCTACATCCTATCGCGCCTGCTCCCGGGGGACTTTCACCCAATCATCGCCTACCTGTTCACCGAGTGGAAATGTAACCTGGACTGTCACTATTGTTGGGCCTTCGATAATCGGGTCAAGGGGATGACAGAAGATACCGCCAGGCGTTCGATTGACTGGCTGTACGACACGGGCTGTCGGGTGCTCGCCCTGATGGGGGGCGAAGTCCTCCTGCGACCGAAGTTCGTCCACAAGGTGGTATACTATGCTGCCAAGAAGGGATTTTGGGTTTATCTTCCCACCAACGGACGATTGTTGCGCCCCGATGTGATTGACCGACTTGGGGATGCAGGGGTTGCCACGGTCAACTTTGCGGTGGACTGTGTCGAGGAGAAGCCCGGGCTCCCCAAAGCGCTGAACCCAGTTCGGTCGTACTTCGAGTATTTGATCAAAAAGCAGTATGTCTATGGCTACAGTGTGTTTTTTAACATGAACATCACCCGGATCAACCTGGAGGATATCAAGCAGTTGACCGAGATCGCCCATGATTATGGTATAGCCACCGATTATCACATCAATGAGTCACCGATGCTTGAGCAGAGCCACTTCAAACACCTGGATGGGAACGACACCTTCATTCGTCCTGAGGATTACCCCCAGGTGGATGCCCTGCTGGATTGGCTGATCGCCAAGAACCGGGCAGGTTATAAGATGGTCAATTCAGTTCAGCGCCTCAACGACATGAAGGATTTCATGCGAGGCCAGGTGAAGCCGTGGGGATGCCGGGCTGGCCAGAACTCTATTATCATTCGTGTGGATGGGACCCTGGCTCCATGTTTTCCCATGTATTCGGCAACCTACGATTGGGGGGTTGTGGGCGATCCCAGGTTTGATACCCGGCAACTCGACGATATGAAGAAGAGCTGTGAGACCCACTGTTTCTCGACTCTGAATCACAACCTAGCGTATTGCTATGATGCAGGGCGTGCGATTCGATGGGTGCTCAAGCAAGCCCTACGTGGGTTTCAGGGAGTCTCCGGCAGCTTCGACTGATCCATAGAGTTTGTCCTTTAAGGACTCCACAACGGAAAATGCATCACAGTTTAAATCAAAAGGCAAAAATCGAAACGGAAAAAAGCAGTTTCCGCCCATTGAGATCGCGCCATGCCACCATTCGTCCCACAAGAAGTGCCCCATGAATCTCTGGAAAGCCGAGGAACGAAAGACGGTAATCCTCTCAGCGTTCCTAGTTTTTTTAATTATCGCCGCCTTCGTAGTTCTTAAATCAGCCAGAGATGCCCTGGTGCTGAGCAAGTATCCGGCACGTACGCTTCCATACTTTATGGTCACCACCACCCTCACTGCCGGTTTAGTGGTGGCTACTTACCTGCGCCTCTACGCAGCCCTCACGCTGGGCCGAGCTGTGGGTGTAAGTCTAGTTGCTTTTGCGGCGGGGACACTCCTGTTCTGGCTGGGAATCACTTTAGGCTGTGAGGTAACGATACCAGTACTCTATGTGTGGGTCGGTGTTTTTGGAACGCTGGCGCCTGTGCAAGCTTGGTCGATAATCAGCCAGCGACTCCTGATCCGGCAGGCTAAGCGGGTCCTTGGAATAATCGGAGCGGGCGGGATTGCAGGCTCAATGGCTGGGGGTTTGTTCGCCAGGTGGATCGCTTTGGGCTGGAACGTTTCGGCGTTACTTCCGACAGCGGCGGTTTTGATACTCTTGGCTCTGTTTCTCAGTCTGGCTCTATCCGCTCCTCATCAAAACAGGGAAAGCTCCAGTCGAGGGACGGAGCCACCCCAAGTCCGCCAACGTTTTGTGGCCCTGGTGCTGGTTGTGGTTGGAACAAGTGCCTTGGTTTCGACCTTCGTCGACTTCCAATTCAAAGTTACCGCGCAAAGGGAACTGGCGACAGCTGAGGCGTTGGCGGTCTTTTTCGGCTCTTTCTATGCCTATTTAGGAGGTGTCACCCTGCTTTTCCAGGTCCTGGTCACGCTGGTTTTGATGAGGCGGCTGAAGGTGTCTGCTGCCCTCTCTTTTCTTCCCCTAGGTCTGATAGTCGGCAACGCCCTGGTTCTGGCAGCGGGCTCTTTGTGGTCGACCATAGTTCTCAAGGGAAACGAGCAGCTTTTTAAACATTCGGTCGACCGCTCCGCACTGGAAGTCCTTTACCTGGCTATCCCCAACCACGCCAAAATTCGACTGAGATCCTTCATGGATACCATAGGCGTGCGGATCTCCGAGGGGGTAGGGGCTATACTATTGGTCCTGCTGTTTTCGGTGGGTAACCTTCCGCCTTCCGTTCTGGCCCCCATCAGCATGTCCTTTTTGGCGATTTGGATAGGATCCACAATTTTATTGGGCCGTGAATACCCGCAGGTGCTTGAAAACGCAATCCAGCGTAGAGAAGTCGATCTGGCAGCCGCCAAAGCCACCTTCTTCACCTCTGATTTTTATCGGCTTCTTCCGGAGCTGCTCCAAAGCTCCGAGAAACGGACGATGATGGATCTCCTGGAACTTTTGGAAACCAGCGACGAAAGGCTAGGACCCTATCTGGGCCCGCTGCTTCAACATGAGGACGCCGACGTAAGGCTCAAGGCGCTCCAACTGCTCTTCACCCAGGATGACGATCTCTCTCATCAGGTAGAACAGCTGCTTGACGATGCTGACCGGCGGGTTCGAGTTGAAGCAATACACTACCTGTGCCTCCGTAGTCCAGTGGGGCCTATGGAAAAGCTCTGCCTTTTCCTGGGAGGATCCTGATCCTATGGTACAAGCCGCCGCTGCTTCCTGTGCTCTTAATCAGGAAATAGAAACAGTCCAGCAAAGGGTTTATAAGAGGTTAGAAGAGCTGGTGACAAAATCACTAAGTCAATCTCAGCCCGAGGTGCGCTGGGAAATCGCCCATATCCTAGAACACGTGCGCCCATCGGCAGCTTTGGAGCAACTATGCCAACGGCTGTTGTCCGATCCCTCTCCAGAAGTGCGGAAAGCGGTGCTACACAGTATCGCGCAGACTCGTCCCCCGGGTGTCGTGTCGGCTTTGATTGAAGCTCTGCGAGACTCGTCGCTGCGGTCTGAAGTGCGCACGGCCCTTTCCAGTTACGGGGAATCGCTGTTTCCGCATTTGAGGAAGGTATTGGAGGACGAGGAGGGGTTACTGGAGCAAAAGAAGTGGGCCCTCAAAATCGCGGCCGATATTGGAGGACCTCAGGCGCTGGAGCTGCTCGTAGCGATGGCACACGGAGCGGATCTTATCCTCCGCTTTGCCGCCATCAAGGCCCTGAACCGTCTTAAAAAGCACCAATCTCTGGAATCCGCCCATCCCGCTCTGGAATCCCTATTAGGACAGGAAATACACACGCTCGAAATCGAAGTACAGCGGGCTCGGTCCTTTTCGCCACAACCCCGTGGACTCATGGAGGCGGTTTTAAATCAGCGACAGGTGTGGGCCCGGGAACGCATTTTCCGTGTACTTGGCCTCCTCTACGAACCGGACCGCATCTATCGCGCCTACCTGGCTCTAATCGGGGGGAATCGCCACCGTGCCGACGCGGCCCTGGAACTCCTGGACACGATTCTCAGCCCTTCCCACCGGCACCGCATCCTTCCTTTGTTGGAGTCTCACCGGCGAGCCGAGATGGGAACGTATACCCGGAGCGCACACAAAGCCGTGTTACTCTCCTACCTGCGAGAGCGGGATCCACTTCCGGCAGCCGCAGGGATAGCCGACCTCAGTGCCAAGGAGTTAAGCTTGTGGCGGGTTGAGATCAGGGAGGCACTGGAAGCTCTCCAAGAAGCAGAGAGCAGGGAGCAAGGAACAGAGAGCGAACGCCATACTCCCTGCTCTCCGTTCCATGCTCTATCAGACCTGTCCCTGGTTGAGGAAACCCTGAATTGGAGGTATGCTCAGATGGAAGCACCACCCAAACTGCAAGAGACGAAATATAGACAACCGGCTGGGTCATCGGCACTTACAACCCTTCAGAAGTTGGAAAACCTAGGTAAGGTTGATATCTTTTCCCGGCTGGGCCCCTATGAGCTGTTGGTGCTCGCCAATCAAAGCATAGAAGTTGAATTCCAGCCCGGCCAGTCTATTTTTGTCGAAGGGGAAATAGCCCAGGAGATTTTTAGCCTGGTCAGTGGGAGCGTAGAACTGCGCCGGGCTTCAGGATATGTGGAGTTGGTCAAGCCTGGAGAAAGTTTTGGAACTCTGGCCGTGCTCACCCATCAGCCTCGCCTTTTCTCCGCCCGGGCCCTGGAGCACTGCCTTTGCTTGAAGCTAGATAGGGAAAGCTTCTGGGAAATCCTGGAAGACTATCCAGCCGTTTGTCAGGGGATCTTCGAGGTATTGGTACACCGGATTCAAACCTTGATAGACCGTTCCGGAGAAAACATGTCACTTTAGTAGAGACATATGTCTTAGAAATAGAGATATAAATAATTTGTTAAGATTTAAAGGACTAATAAGTAAAGGATGATTCATTCTGTTCTGATCGTATAAAAGAGAAATCAAAAAGAGTGTTGTCCTTGATACGAATTGCAGTTTGGTGAAAAGGGAGATAAAATTTAAATTATAGATCCTCCGAATAAGCCTTTTGTTATCTACCTTTAACATTTTGTTTGTATGCTAAAAACGGTAAGGCTGGTGGGTTATTCTACAGGTTATCCCCTTGAAAGGGTTACAAAACTTTAAAACGATATGGAATGTTCTAAGATAAAAGATCAATTGATCGATTACTTGTATGACGAATTAACCCCGGAAGGGATCCGAACCGTCAAGGAGCATCTGGAAAGATGTGCCATCTGTCGGGAGGAATTGGAACTCCTGCAGCGAGTCCATCAACGGCTAAATTCATGGGAAGAGGTTATCCCTGCGTCAGGACTCAGCCAGAAACTCCAGGAGCAGCTAGCTCAAGCGCGATTTAGCATAAAAATGCCTGGCAGCATCTGGCAAAGGCCTCTTTTTAAAGTGGGTTCATCCACAGCCTGTGGGACCCTCACAGCGATCCTCTCGGTCCTTGTCCTGTCGAGGAATATACCACCTACCAATCTGTCTCCCAAATCCCTTCTCATCTGTGGAATTCTCTGGAGCGCCGCCTATAGTATCCTGTTTTGCTTGGCTTTCCTGGGTATCCGAACAAGAAGGGAAGAAGCCTCTGTTCAGGAACCGGGATCTTACCTGTTTCAGGCAGCCATGCCGGCCCTGGCTGCGATCTTAATCGCTACGCTTATAGCCTTCTTGATTCTCTCAGAATCTCCTCAGTTGAAGGAAATAAAATTATTTCTTAACAACCTTCTCAACCGGCTCTCCAATCCAACACGTTACTTCCTTCTAGGGAGTATGACATCCCTCTTTTCCCTTTTTATTGGGAGCCTTATCCTGGGAAGACCGTTATCTGTAAATCCGCTGGGGCAAGGTCCCCTGGCTGCCTGTCTCTTTACCATGGCTATAGCTCCTGCCCTCAGTGTCCTCTGTATCCCCTTCACACTGGGCCTCTATACAAATCTACTCTTCGGGTCCTTTTTAGGGGCTCTGACCGGGGGAACCCTGGGATCCTGGTTAGGTGTCAGCAAGATCTAAATCGCACCTTGTTCTCAAAGTAACATACAAACCTTTTAACACCTCAGTTTATTTTTGAACCTTTTCACCTTCTGTTCGTATAAAAAAAGAGGAAACCAAGCTGGAATCCTCCCAAGATCTGTTTCGGTTTACCTTAATCTCAGTTACTTGGGGTGTGTCTTAATAAAAAAATTAAAAAAGACCGTAATCATTCCTCATTTCTGTGTAACGATTTCACAACTCAAGTTACAAATCTACAAAAAAGCTCATTCTATTGCATAACATAATCGGCTAGAATTTAGTACAATGCACCATAAATCGGGGGGACTTGGGTTAATTTAGTTAGCGTTGCCTAACTTTCTTATTCAAGGACACAAATTTTATATTATCTCTCCCTGTTTTGGAGATTTTCTATAAAGAAAAGAGGTTTATTATGGAGATAACTCAAAAAGGAAATCGCGCTCAAAGGAAGGGAACGATTGCCTGTGAAATCAAATTCCAGACCCTCTTTGAAGGGATCACAGATGGGCTTTTAATGGTGGGCCAAGATCACACTATTGAGGCGGTTAACCAGGGATTTCTAGCTCTGATGGGTAAATCTGCTGATGATTTTATCTACCAGGACTGCCACCGACCCTTTCAAGGAGCTGAATCTTCTCAGGAACAATGTCCCGTATGTATAAGCTTTGAGTCCGGGAAACCTGTTCACCTGGAACGGGTCGGAATCGCTGAAAAGGGAAGGCGGATAGAGATGGAGATTTCCACATTCCCTTTGAAAAGTCCAGATGGAAAGGTTGATCAAGTTATTGTCTATGTTAAAGATGTTACTGAAAAGAGAACTCTTTACCGGCAGGTAGCTGAGGCAGAGAGACTAGTGGCTGTGGGACGGATATGTGCTACAGTAGCCCATGAATTGATGAATCCCCTGACTTCGGTCCTGCTCAATATAGATATCCTGGAAGAAATTCTGACCACTCCAGAGGTTCAAATTCAAGAAGCGAGGGAAAGACTAGAAGTTATTAGAACAGAGTTAGAACGTTTGGCTGATATGGTAAGAGAGTACTATCAGTTTGCCCGGCTACCGAAAACCAAACTGGAGCGTGGGGATGTGAATATGATTTTAATGAA
Organism: bacterium; assembly: GCA_030550175.1. GTDB lineage: Bacteria > Moduliflexota > Moduliflexia > Moduliflexales > JAUQPW01 > JAUQPW01. The sequence continues at coordinate 7,097 of JAUQPW010000002.1, read as the reverse complement.
GCTTCTGGAATTTTTGGCCTTAGAACTTTATGAGAAGAGGATTTCAGTTCGAAAGGTTTTTGAGGCGGATTTACCAGAAGTCCTTGTGGATGTCAACCAGCTTCGACAGGTTTTTCTTAATCTATTTCGAAACGCCATGGAAGCCATGCCTCAGGGAGGGCAGTTGGTTGTGATGACTCGAAGGGGAGAAGGAAAAGTTGAAATTGAGATTAGGGATACCGGAGTTGGCATTGACAAAGCAAATTTGGAGAGAATCTTTGAGCCCTTTTTTACCACCAAAGCCAAGGGAAGTGGGTTAGGGTTGCCGTTGGTTCGGCAAATTCTTAAAGAGCATCGGGGAGGCATTCAGTGTATCAGTGAAAAAGGAATTGGTACAACCTTTACAGTTTGGCTCCCCATTGCACGATGAGTATTTTATACGTACGGTCTTTGTTAATCGGCGAATGGCCGAAATATTGGGTTGTAGCGTTGAGGAAATGTCCCGGAGTTCGTTTTTTGACTTCGTCTTTGACGAGGACCTGCATGGGGCACAAAGGTATTTTGAAGAGAAGAAGAAAGGTAATAAAGAACCTCTCGATTTTCGGCTTCGGCGGAAAGAGGGTTCAGAAATCTGGGTTCATATTTCCAGCAGTCAGTTGTTGGATGCTAACGGCTCGCCCATGGGTATACTCGGTATGTTTACCGACATCCTGGAACGTAAGCGGACAGAACGGGCATTGTGTGAGAGTGAGGAGCGTGAAAGGGCCCGGGCGGAGGAACTGAAAGCTTTGATGGAAGCAGCCCCTGCCATAGTCTGGATCGCCCACGACCCGGAATGCAGGATAATCACAGGTAGTCGTGCAGCCCACGAATTGCTCCAGATGCCCCTCGGCTCTAATCTATCAAAGACTGCACCCCAAAACGAGCAACCCACGCATTTCAAAGTATTCAAAGATGGAGTGGAACTGGCACCGGAAGAGCTTCCCATCCAGATGGCTGCTCGGGGTATTGAAGTGTGTGACTTTGAAGAAGAAGTGGTTTTTGACAATGGTACGGAATTAATACGTACGCAGAATATAAATCACCCTATCCTGAAACGGATGGTGGAAGTCATAGAACGACAGATCCAGCATATGGCCAGGCTCCTCGATGATTTGCTGGATATCTCACGGATCAACAGCGACAAGATCCAGCTACGAAAAGACATCGTGGATTTGACAACGGTCATGTCCCATGTTCTAGAAGTCACTTTGCCGCTCCTCAAGGCCCGTCAACACAGATCATCGGTTTCGCTACCCCAGGGGCCTATACCCCTGGAAGTAGATCCGGTTCGATTGGAACAGATTTTGATAAATCTTTTAAATAACGCCATAAAATACACCGAACCCGGAGGTCATATCTGGTTCTCCGGCGCTCAGGAGGGGGATGAGGTGGTGTTTCGAATACGAGATACGGGAGTGGGTATTCCTCCGGAGAGGCTGGACCGTATTTTCGATCTGTCAGGTGGATCCTTCTCTGGATCGCTCACAAGGCTGGATAGCTAGTTAAAGGAATTAATCCCGTAGTTCTAAATTAGATAAACATAAATCAAAAAAGTTGAAGATCAATAAAAATTTTCAGATGATTTTTTGATTGCATCTCTAAGGAATTTAAGATATAAAGGTAGAGTTTGAAAGTTAATTAATGTTTTACAAATCTGTCGGGAAAGGCTATAAGGCTTACCGATCAGGAAGAGAGAGGTTAACCTATCTAAGAGAACAGAGGCTTAAACGATCCGGATGCTACCTGGGAGAGAAGGATTTAATTCCCAAAATAAAAGAGATTTTATGTTAGAATTTTTGAAAAAGCTCCTTGCAGTACCTATCACGCCGGTTGTGAGGATACTTATTCTTCGGGGTTTTATTGATCTTTCGAAATTAGAGAAAGAGCTGAAAAGTGAACTTATTAAAGGATTGGCCTTAATAACCCCGGATAATGCCCAGTTGTACCATTCCATCCAGCAAGAGCTGGCTGAGCGCAAGCGGACGGAAGAACAGTTACAACAACGCATTGAACAACTTCAGAGTATTTACCATCTCAACAGTGCTACCAGCCGTGCGGAAGTTCTCGAAGAGATATACACCGAAGCCCTGAACGCTTTGCAACGTACGTTGAAGGTGGACCGGGCTTCGGTGTTACTATTTGATCCGGATGGTATCATCCGCTTTAAAGCCTGGAGAGGGCTTTCGGATAACTATCGAAAAGCCGCAGAAGGTCATTGTCCCTGGTCACGCCACGAAAAGAACCCACAACCGATTCTGGTCCCGGATGTGGAAAAGGAGCCGAGTTTGCAGTCTCTTCGACCCGCCATTTTAAAGGAAGGTATCCGGGCTCTCGGCTTCATTCCCCTGGTATATCAAGGGCAGCTATTAGGGAAATTTATGATCTATTATAACACCTTGCATGGGTTCACCGACGAGGAAGTTCAGTTGGCACAAACCATTGCCAGTCATATCGCCTTTGCCATAGAGCGTAAGCGGGCGGAGGACGCATTGCGAGAGAGTGAAGAACGATATGCCCTTGCTGCCCGTGGGGCTAACGATGGACTGTGGGATTGGAATTTGAAAACCGGTGAGATCTATTACTCTCCCCGTTGGAAGTCGATGCTCGGTTATGAGGAGAACGAGATCAAAAATAGCATCGAGGAGTGGTTTAGCCGGGTGCATCCTGAGGACATTGACGGGTTAAGGGCACGGATCGATTTGCATCTGGAAGGTCTTACTCCCTTTGAAAACGAACACCGGATGAAGCATAAGGACGGAACTTACCGCTGGATGCTCAGTCGAGGGCTTGCAGTTCGAGATGCAGAAGGGAAGGCTTATCGCATGGCCGGTTCTCAGACTGATATCACAGACCGTAAGGTAGCCGAAATGCAACTCTTGCATGATGCGTTTCACGATGCCCTGACAGGCTTACCCAATCGAGCTCTGTTCATGAATCGCCTGGAGCATGCAACCGAGCGTGCAAAACGCCGTAAGGATTATCAATTTGCCGTACTCTTTCTTGACCTGGATCGCTTTAAGGTTGTCAACGACAGTCTCGGTCATCTGGCCGGGGATCAACTCCTTGTTGAGATTGCTCGAAGGTTGGTGGGGTGTTTGCGCCCTGGGGATACCGTTGCCCGTCTGGGGGGAGATGAGTTTGCAGTCCTCCTTGATGGAATCGAAAGTCTTGATGATGCGATTCGTGTTTCAGACAGAATCCAAAAAGAACTGAGGATCCCCTTCAATTTAAATGGGCAAGAGGTATGTACGACCACCAGTATTGGGATTGCCCTAAATACCATAGGGTATAACCAACCCGACGATCTTCTACGGGATGCCGACATCGCCATGTATCGGGCCAAAGCGCTGGGTAAGGCAAGGTATGCCGTGTTTGATACTGGCATGCATACACGGGCCGTGGAACTCCTGCACCTGGAGGCCAGCCTTCGACGAGCTATCGAGCAGCAAGAGTTTCGGCTTTATTATCAACCCATCATATGCCTGGCAAGCGGTAAGATAACCGGAGTTGAGGCGCTTCTACGCTGGCAACATCCCCAACGGGGTCTTATCTCTCCAGGGGAGTTTATCCAGGTTGCGGAAGAAACCGGATTGATTATAGCCATTGGAGAATGGGTATTACAAACGGCATGCGCGCAAAGCAAAGCCTGGCGAGATAGGGGTCTACCTCCGCTCTTCGTAGCCATAAACCTGTCGGCCCGCCAATTCCAGCATCAAAATTTGCTGGAGTTGATCAAAAAGATCCTCAAAGAGACGGGTATGGCCGCCCAAACTCTTAAATTGGAAATTACCGAGAGTATTGCCATGAGAGATCTCGATTTCAGTATCCCGGTATTAAAAGAATTGAGTGCTATGGGAGTTCAAATCTTAATAGATGATTTTGGTACTTGCTATTCTTCACTGGGTTATTTAAACCGCTTTCCCATTAATGCCTTAAAAATTGATCAGTCTTTCGTGAAGGATATTCCGAACAACGCGGACAATACGGCCATTATCAAAGCCATTATTGCTATGGCCCATAGTCTTAAATTGAAAGTGATCGCCGAGGGGGTGGAAACCGAAGAACAGTTGATCTTTTTACGCTCGCAAGCCTGTGACGAGATCCAAGGTTACTTACTCAGCCATCCACTCCCTGCTGAGGTGTTTGCACGCCTGTATCCTACCTTTTCCCTCTAACCCTGGTTTCTCAACTCACCGAAGTACTCAGGGGTTGAGTCCGTTTGCAGCCATCTCGATATACCGCTACCGCTTTAAGCCCCATCTTCCAGGCCTCCATATATACCTGCCAGATGTCCTCAGGGGTCGCCTCATGGGGCATATTAATGGTCTTGGATACTCCCCCTGACAAGAAAGGCTGAACGGCTCCCAACATCTTAAGATGACCGCTATAATGGATGGATCGGGTTCCTTTTGAAGGTTTGAAAGCACAGTCAAAGACGGCAAGATGCTCCGGTTTTAGCTCCGGGGCTCCTTCAATGGTATCGTTCTGATCGATATATTCGACGATGGCCTGGATCTGCTCTGCGGAATATCCCAGCTTTTTCAAAGCTTCCGGAACCGTCCGGTTAACCATTTTGATTAAGCCACCCCCTGCTAATTTTTTATATTTAACCAGACTGATATCCGGCTCCACCCCAGTGGTATCACAATCCATGTAAAATCCTATAGTCC
>JAUQPW010000002.1:0-2396 GCA_030550175.1 bacterium | reverse complement strand
TAAAAGGGTGACCTGGGCATTCCGATACCCATACCGCTTGCCCATGCGATAAGCATCCTTCCAAACCTGTTCGGCCACCTCTATCAAAGGTCGAGATACCTGCAGACGATCTATCTTGGCCAGATGAGAAAGGTGTTTTTTAATTACCTTTAACATGGATTCCCGATTTATGGCATACTCCTGGAAGGGACCGAGTTTTCCGGCGATCATGGCAGAGGTTTTATAAGCCTGCCCACTCATGAGGGCCGTAATAGCCCCGGCATAAGCCCGACCGGCGTCGCTGTCATAGGGGAGACCTTCCGACATCAGAAGCGCTCCTAAATTGGCGTATCCCAGCCCCAGGGGACGAAATTTTTGGCTATTCTGCTGGATGGTTTGGGTAGGATAACCGGAATTGCCGACCAGGATCTCCATGGCGATGGTCATGATACTCACCACATGGCAGAACCCTGCTACATCCCAAGAACCTTCACGGCGAAATTTCATCAGGTTTAGAGACCCCAGAATGCAGGCTGAATTATCCAAAAACATGAACTCACTACAGGAGTTGGAAGCCCGAATACGACCGGAATCCGGACAGGTATGCCAGTCGTTGATGGTGGTATCGAATTGTAAACCGGGATCCCCACAAATATAAGCGGAGTCCACGATCCGCTTCATCATATCCCGAGCGGAATAGGTATCCAAGACTTCGCCGGTGGTCACAGCCCGGGTTTGCCATTTCTTATCCTGTAAGACGGCCCACATAAAATCATCTGTAACCCGAACGCTGTGGTTTGCGTTCTGAAAAGCCACAGTGTCGTAGGCTCCACCGGGCACATTAAATTCCCCGTTGTACCCGGCCTCGATGAGCGCCCAGGCTTTTTTCTCTTCATTGGCCTTACAGTCGATAAATTCCAAAATATCGGGGTGATCTATATTCAAAATGGCCATCTTAGCGGCACGGCCTGTGCGACCTCCACTTTTTATGATACCTGCCATGGTATCACACCCCCGCATGAAGGAAACCGGTCCACTGGATTTACCACCTCCGGAGAGTTTCTCCTTAGAGGAACGTAAAGTAGAGAAATTGGTCCCGGTACCCGATCCATACTTAAAAAGTATCCCCTCCGTTTTAATGAGATCTAAAACGGACTCCAGGGTATCTTCCACCGAGTTGATAAAAGATCCCGAACATTGGGGACGCTCTTCAATTCCTACATTGAACCATACCGGGCTATTAAAAGCAGCTTTCTGATGGACTAAAATATGACAGAGTTCGTGGTAGAAGGTTTCAGCATCCCCACGGGAAGCAAAATACCCGTCTTTAAGGCCCCAGTCTGTGATGGTTCGAGCGACGCGATTAATTAAACTCTTGACGCTCCGCTCTCGCCGGGGAGTTCCTAAAGCCCCATAAAAATACTTCCGTACAACTACATTGGTTGCCGTTTGAGACCAAAATTTCGGAACCTCTACCTCTCTCTGCTCAAAAATCGTTTCGCCTTTTTCATCGGTAAAGCTGGCCGCCCGGAGCTCCCATTCTACTTCCTCAAAGGGATGAACCTCCGGGGTGGTGTAAAATCTCTTTATCTTTAAGCCTTTGGCTTCCGTTGAAATAGATGGAACTTCTCTATTTTTCATGATTTTCAACATGATATGACCCTCCTGTTAAGGGACGGTCTGGGCCCTTCTTTCATCTTGAGAAGGAAAACTTAAACCCATTTATCTGCTAAGGAAATCAGGATCTGCTAAGGAAATTAGGAAGGCCAATAGGAGAGGAGCAAGAGAAAGAGAGACGGAAGATCCTATTGTTGCTTCGCTATTTCCTTCGGCAACCCTTCTACCATAGTGTAAATAACACGTTAGGCAGTGGTTTTCCGTCCCGCTCTTTCGAGTGGTTTGGCTTTATCGAGAAATAACGTACGAATTTTGACAAAAACATTTCCTCTGTCAAGACCTTTTTACAAGGAACCTATACTCCGGAAATAACCCGGTGTTACCGCAAGAATTATACCACAGGCTAAAACAAGTTTAATTAAGTTATTTTAAACCCCCCAAGGAGAAAAAACCCGGGAGGTTGACCCCTAAAAAACTGAAAATTCTTGCGGTTTTAAAAACTTTACTCGTGGCAAAGAAACCATTGAATTCCACCCGGAATCGAAATTAAAGTCCTATGCAGGGGATGTACCCCCATCTATGAAAATTATTTCAACCTTCTTCAAAACGGAAAGTTAAAAGGCAAGACCTACGATTTTGGGTTACAGGGCAGGGAATATGGCTGCCTCATCCCCCCTTCCCTCCTGCGCACCAGGATAAGACATAGTCGGGAGCACGACCGTCTGCCTCACCCTCTCGCTCCCCCTCTCCTGAAGCTTCAGGAGAAGGGGTTGGGGGGTGAGGGTAAAATAGCCATTCAA
>JAUQPW010000058.1 GCA_030550175.1 bacterium | reverse complement strand
CTCCTGTCCCCCACCTCCCGGCCCCGTTCCCGTCGCGGCGGGGGGGGCCCGCCGGCGCCCTTCCTTGTGTGGACAATAAATATGGTAGTTTACAAGAAAAAACGCAATGATGAAATTGAAGGAGCTACTTTTTTATTGACAAGAGTTTTTTTCCTCAGAATATTCTTTTTTATCCCAACAAGGTATCGGGATTTCCTATGCCTCAAACCCCATGTCGTTACTGCGTTGCAAACCTCTAGTTATCAAGTTTTCCGGCAAGGTATGAATTCAACTTCCTATGAATTCATACCTGACCAAAGGAGGGATATGCTATGAGGCAATTAATAGTGATACGAATCCAGCCAACTGTTACCTCTATCGACACTTTACGCCGGTACCTTGCTTAACTTCCCTACGGCGAATCCCTTGCAAGCAAATAATGGCGGCGGAAGCGATGTCTTCATAGCAAAGTTAAATCCTACAGGTTCTGCCTTCGTTTACTCTACCTATTTTCCAATCCTGACTCCTTTGCAACCGGCTTGTAATTCAGCTGGTTTTGGCTGTGGCGATATTTTTATTGCCAAAATTATTGATCCGGCAATTCCCTTAGCCGCTACAGCCGATTACAACGAAGATGGTAAAGCCGATATCGCCGTCTACAGACCCTGCGCCGGAGAATGGTTTGCCATAGGGGCTCCTATTCAAACCTTCGGCTCTCCTTTAGATATTTCAACTCCAGGCGACTACAACGGAGATAGCCTCGCAGATCCTGCTTTCTTTAGACCCGCTACTGGAGAATGGCATGTCCTCCTGGGAGGAGTTGAAGAGATTCAGGTTTGGGGTGTGGCCGGGGATATCGCAGTCCCAGGGGATTATGATGGGGATCAGAAGACCGACCGTGCCATCTGGAGACCTTCTACTGGAGAATACGGAATCTGGGATATCCTTCCATCTGGTAACGGAGTTCCTCAAATCCAGGTTTTCGGAAAAAGCAGAGATTTTCTGGTACCCCCATACTCCCACACTCCCATACCCCCACACTCACTCCCATACCAGAATCAACTATTGGAGATTCGTCGCCCGTAGAAAATCAAAATCAACCCCTTCGTGGGCCTGGAGGACGTGGTCCAGGTAGAGTTTTTCATAACCTCGATCGTAGGGGGGTTTTGGAGGTTTCCAGGCGGCCAGACGGCGGTTAATTTCCTCATCGGAAACTAAAAGATTGATCTTCCGGTTGGGAATATCCAACTCGATCAGGTCTCCGTTCTGGACAATGGCCAAAGGTCCCCCCACGGCCGATTCAGGGGAGATATGTAAAACCACCGTCCCGTAACTGGTCCCACTCATACGGGCATCGCTAATCCGAACCATATCTTCAACCCCTTTTCGCAATAATTTCGAAGGGATCGGTAGTTGTCCCCATTCCGGCATACCCGGGCCTCCTTTGGGCCCTGCATTCTTTAATACCAGTACGCAGGTTTCATCCACATCCAGGTTGGGGTCGTCAACACGCTGACGCATCTCCTCATAATTTTCAAATACGACGGCCCGCCCCCGGTGTTTCAGTAGTTTGGGATCTGCAGCCGTCTGCTTGATGACGGCCCCGTGGGGAGCCAGATTTCCGTAAAGAATGACGGTACCCCCCTCCCGATGGAGCGGATTATCCATGGATCGAATAACTTCAGAGTTGTAACACCTGGCATTCCTGATATTTTCACCTATCGTCTTGCCCGTCACAGTCATGGCATCCAGATGAAGCAGAGAGGAGATCTCTTTCATAACGGCGGGAATCCCCCCGGCATAGAAAAAATCTTCCATCAAGTATTTTCCCGAGGGTCGTACATTGGCAATAAAGGGGGTTCTTCTGGAAATCTCATCAAAGAGGGATAGAGGCAGTTTAATGCCCAGACGTCCTGCAAGGGCAATCAGATGGATAATGGCGTTGGTAGAACCTCCGATTGCCATATCTACGGTAATTGCGTTTTCGATGGCCTTCTGGGTTATGATGTCGGAAGGTTTCAAATCCTCATACACCATTTCTACAATCCGGCGTCCGCTGGCTTCGGCAAAAGCATAGCGCCTGGAATCGGGGGCGGGAATATTGGCACACCCGGTAAGGGTCATTCCCAGAGCTTCGGTGAGACTGGTCATGGTAGAAGCTGTTCCCATAACCATACAATGACCTGCACTCCGAGAAATACTTCCCTCGATCTCACACCATTCTTCTTCACTGATTCTCCCGGCCCGCAGTTCATCCCAGTACTTCCAAATATCGGTTCCCGATCCAATCTCCTTTCCGCGCCACATTCCTCGTAACATGGGACCTCCGGGCACTACAATCGCAGGAATATTAACACTGGCAGCTCCCATGAGTTGGGCCGGAGTCGTTTTATCACAACCACATAACAGAACCACTCCATCCAGAGGATTTGCACGAATAGAGGACTCCACATCCATGGCCATGAGATTCCGATAAAGCATGGTGCTCGGTCTCATAACCGCCTCACCCAGGGAGATGGTTGGAAATTCCAATGGAAATCCTCCTGCCTGCCAGACGCCTCGTTTGACTGCCTCGGCAACCAGACGAAGGTGGGCATTGCAATTGGTTAACTCGCTCCAGGAGTTACAGATTCCAATGACCGGTTTATTTTGAAAGACCTGTTCGTGAAATCCCTCGGCCCGCATCCAGGCCCGATGAATCATCCCCTGCTCATCCTTGCGCCCAAACCAATCTTGACTGCGTAGTCTCTTTTTCTCCATAAATTTTCTTGTAAGGGTTTGATCAAACCACGAAGGACCCCTTTTGAGACGCGGGGTTTTGAGACACGGAGAAATTTCTCCGCGTCTCTGTGTCTCCCTGTCTCCGTGTCTCAAAAGGGGTCCTTGGGTCTTCCTGTCGTTATAACCGAAAGATTTAAGTTTTATCAGGTTTAAAATCTGATATAATAAAAAAATTGAAACCGAAAGGCCTATTTTTCAACCTTTAAAATTTTCTTCTTGACTTCTCGTATCTTCTCCTATTTATTCTTTTCCAGTCTGTTTTATCAGGAACCCTTTTTCCTTGGGATTCTTCTAAATTAATCACCTTAACCCTTGTTATCCGTCGTAGAGGTGTCTTATGAATCGAAGGCGGCGGTTAGGAGAGGTTTTAGTCGAGGCCTGTCTGATAAGCCCGGAGCAACTGGACCAGGCCCTGGTCATCCAACGGCATGAGCAAAAGCCTTTGGGAAGAATTCTCAGGGAACAGGGATGGGTCGAAGAAAAAGATATCTATAAGGCCCTCTCAGAAATCTGGGGTATCGAATACGTAGATATTTCCCAGGTCATGATCAGTCCCCAGGTTCTGCAAATTGTACCGGAAGAAATAGCTAAAAAATATCTGGTCTTCCCCCTTTTTCTCCAGGATAAACTCCTTTACCTGGCCATGGAAAATCCTCTCCAATTGGAACCCATTCAGATTATCGAATTCAAGACCCGGTTACGGGTTAAACCTTTACTGGCAAGCCGAAGCAAAATCCAGGAAGCCTTAAGCCGCCACTTCAATATGGATAACTATGTAGAAAAAATCCTGGCGCAAGTTCAATCTAAAGAGAAAATCCAGGTGATCCAGAACCCTGAAGAAGAGGAGGACCTCAATAAACTTGAAAAGCCTACCGAAGGTAGTCAGATCTTGCAACTGGTCAATCTGATTCTAGCCAATGCCATCAAAAAGCGGACCTCCGATATTCATATCGAACCGGCCGAGAGTCTGATAGGAATTCGATACCGTATCGATGGACTCCTTTCAGATCCTATCCGGCTTCCCAAAATATTTCAGCAACCTCTCATTTCTCGAATCAAGGTCATGGCGAATCTGGATATCGCCGAGAAGCGAAGACCCCAAGATGGCAAAATTACCATCCATTTTTCAGGTAGATCCATCGATCTGCGGGTCTCTACCTTGCCGACCAATTTTGGAGAAAAGGTTGTTATACGCATCCTGGATAAGAAAGCAGCCCTCCATAACCTTGCCAGCCTGGGTATGTCAGAGACTCAACTGACCCTTTTTCAGCAGGCCTTGAGTCAACCTCAAGGACTCATTCTGGTGACCGGCCCGACCGGTAGTGGAAAAACAACGACCCTCTATGCCGGTCTCAATGCGCTCCGGGATAAAACTAAGAATATCGTTACCATCGAAGACCCTATTGAATATCAACTGGAGGGTATCAACCAGGTACAGGTTAATAGAAAGGCGGGAGTGACTTTTGCCAGTGTTCTTCGATCCGTTTTACGCCAGGACCCTAATGTTATTCTGGTGGGAGAAATTCGAGATTCAGAAACTGCTGAGATTGCCATCCAGGCTTCCCAAACGGGCCATCTGGTTCTGAGTACTTTACATACCAACGATGCCGTCGCGACAGTAACCCGGTTGCTCAATCTGGGAATAGCGCCAGATCAAGTTGCTTCGAATCTCATTCTAGCCATGGCTCAGAGACTTATCCGTCGGATCTGCCCGGCGTGTAAAAAAAGCTATGTCCCTTCTTCTGAAGAGTTGAAAAAGTTTGGTCTTGGCAAACCTGCAACATCCTTTTCTACCCTGTATCGAGGAACCGGATGTGAGCAGTGTAGAAATATAGGCTATTACGGGCAGGCCGGTATTTTCGAGATGCTGGTTCCGGGAAGTGATCTAAAACTTGCCATTTCAAATAAAACTTCGGAAACAGCTCTAAAAAAATTAGCGATGGAACAGGGAATGGTGACCCTTTTGCAAGATGGATTGAGTAAAGTCCAACAGGGAGTTACCACCCTGGACGAAATGGCCCGGGTCTGCTATGTCCAGGAAAGCTTAACCTGGGAATCTTCCGGACTTAGAGAACTTTGCCGTACCTGCCAAAAGGAATTAGATCCGAACTGGAAGCTGTGTCCTTATTGCGGAACTCCGAAACTTCCGGAATCCCCCGAAGGTTCACAAAGGGTCTATAAAATTCTGGTTGCCGATGATGATGATCGGATTGGTGAAATCCTCGAGGCGATTCTGGAAGATCGGGGTTATCAGGTCCTACGAGCTTCTAACGGCGCAGAAACCCTGGATAAGGTTCAAAAAGAAAATCCGGATCTCGTACTTCTAGATATCGGAATGCCTATAAAGACGGGGTTTGAAGTTTGCAGGGAACTTCGTGCTTCGGTGGATACGATGTTTATTCCCATCATTATGTTGACGGCCCAGACTTCTATTTCCGAGAAATTAAAAGGACTCAGTTTGGGGGCCGATGATTATATCACGAAGCCGTTTAACGGGGAAGAGCTGGTGGAAAGGATCAAAGCGGTTTTGCGGCGGTCTTATCATACCCTTTAAAGGGAGGTGTAGAAATTAAAATTCCCCTACCAATTTCATGGATTAATATTTACATCAGGCTGTAAGTTAAGAAACAAAGGGATTTTCCAGAAGAAAAAAGAGGGAACTCTTAACGGGTAGCGCTTCAGGATTCTTTTTCAGACCCGATGCACATTGACGGTGATGGTAGTCTGTACATTATCCTGAAGGCCGGCGCTAAATCAGATATACCGCGGGCTGATCATCAAGGAGTGTGTACCTGCAGCCCGCATTTTACTATTTTGGTTCGTGAGAATAATCTTCACCTCTCCACTCTCACGGCCTGGAACAGGCCCTGGAGGAGAGAAGAAGATAAGCTTCCCTTTTAAAAGGGAAACCTGCCAACTCCCTTTTAGGACGAGGTCTTAGCGACCTCTTCCTCCTGGATAGGGGATTTACATTTGATATTTACTGAAATCTTCAGGCTTCAAATTCTCTAACCACTCTTTCAACTTTTCGGTATCTTCTGACTCCTGGTTCATATCGATGCTTTTCGCCTTTTCAATGACTTCTCGAGCAACGTAAATGGGTGCACCGACCCTGAGAGCCAGGGCAATGGCATCACTGGGTCTGGAGTCGATCACGATTTTATTTCCGTTGGTCGTTAACTGGATGGTTGCGTAGAAGGTATTATTCTTCAGGTCATTGACCACGATTTTATTAACCGTTGCATTGAGCCCTTCAATGATGTCTTTCATCAAATCATGGGTCATGGGTCTTGGAGTGCTGATTTTTTCCAATTCCAGTGCGATAGCATTCGCTTCAAACAACCCAACCCAAATCGGCAGAGCCTTTTTATCTTCTAAATCCCTTAGAATAACAATGGGCATATTGGTTAAGGGATCCAATGTAAGTCCTTTGACCTTCATTTCTAAATACATACGTCCTATCCCCCTTATTTAGATGACTGGTTAGTCGTTATGCCCTGCAGAGCTTTAAACTACTACTACTATAAATCTTTTTTATTTAAATATCAAGAGGTATTTAAAAATTATACTGATTCAGAAGCCGGAGGTCAACATCATACCCGACTTCCGACTTCTGACGAAATTAACCTACCTGCTAATCGATAAGGATAGGCTTCTGTAATTTCAACATTGACTAAACGCCCCAGTAATTCAGGGCCTCCAGGTAAAGTTACAATATGATTGGTTCGGGTTCGTCCGGTAACCTTTCCTGGAAATTTAGAGTTAAGTTCATCCACGAGAACTTCCTGGATCTGCCCCAGCAAGGATTTATTTTTCTCGAGGCTGATCTTCCTCTGAAGATCTAAGACCCTCTGCAGCCGTGCTTCCTTAACTTCCTCCGGAACCGGATTAGGCAATTCCGGAGATTTGGTATAGGGGCGATCCGAATATTTGAAAGCGAAGCAGCCATCGTATTGGACTTTTTCCATTACATCCAGAGTATCCTGGAAATCTTCTTCGGTTTCTCCCGGAAATCCCACAATGATATCGGTGGTAATACTAATGTTGGGAACTTCTTGTTTAAGCTGTTGGATTTTCTCCAGATATTGCTCCTTGGTATATTTCCGATTCATATCCTTTAAAACTTTAGATGAGCCGGCCTGTACGGGGAGATGGATATGTTCACAAACCTTGGGGAGATCCCGAATGGCGGCGATCAACTCCTGGGACAAATCTCGGGGATGAGGCGTTGTATATCGAATGCGTTGAAGACCTTTCACTTCATTCAGGGCAGCCAGAAGTTCCGGGAACGACAAATCATCTCGAATTCTTTCTCCATGGGAGATAACCCGCTTGCCGTAAGAGGTTACATTTTGTCCCAGCAGCATAATCTCGATAACCCCTCGATCGGCCAACAATTGAGCTTCTCGGAGGATATCCTTGCTGGGTCTACTTTCTTCCCGACCCCGGGTGAAGGGAACCACACAGAAAGTACAGAATTTATCACAACCCCGCATGATGGTTATATAGGCCTTGAAGCGGTTTTCTCGAACTACATTCGCTTCAGGCTCCTGCCAGTCCATATTGGAAAGGTCCACCACCCGAGCGGGACGCCCTGAGTCCTTCCGGCTGTGTTGAAGTTCTTCGAGTAATTGAGGAAGCTTGGGAATCGTGTTGGTTCCAAAGACCAGATCTACATGGAAAGCCCTCTTAAGGATATTTTCACCCTCTTGTTGGGCCACACACCCACAAACCCCGATGATAAGATCTGGATTTCGGGCTTTGAGAGATTTTAATTGCCCCAGTTTACTATACAACTTATGCTCGGCTTTCTCCCGGACACTACAGGTGTTTAAAAGAATAAAATCCGCTTCTTCCAGGTTTTGAGTCAATTCGTACTCTGGTTGGAGCAGACCCGCTATTTTCTCAGAATCATGGACATTCATCTGGCAACCGTAGGTAATGATATGAAGCCGCTTTTGTTTTTCCATAAATTTTTTACCTTCTTCGAAGAAACAAGATCTAAACAAAATGATTGATCGGGTTGAGAAAAAACCTGATCCTTCTTCCCCTATAGAGGGAGTTGGGTTTCTTAACCCTCATGGATGCCGGACTACTCCTCTTTTAAGATAGGAGTTTGCCACTAAGTTAGTCAAGGGCTTGCAGAATTTTCCCATCCCTAAAGGAAACAGTATAACCTGAATCGTCAAGGGAGATTTCACCATCCCCTAATAAACTTGTTGACAATCCAGGTTAAAGATGATAGCAGAAGAGGTTAAGAAGTAAGTCGTAGATTCATTTCTCCGTAGGGAGGAATGAAGAGGAATTAAAAAGTGGGTAATGGACTAAGGCGGGATGGAATAAAAGAAAGGGGGGGTTTAGATGAGTCAGGAGGGCCTAAAAAAAAGTTTGGAAGAATGGATGATGACCAAAAGAGGGTCACCTACCTCTCCAGAGTCATCCAATGCCGGGAGACTACTTCAGAAAGTTAATCTCTCGGACATTGAAATGTCAGATTTACCTTTCGCTTTAAGAGGAAAAACCGATTGGCCTACGCTCAAAAATTCCCTCAAGGATCAAGGGCAAAAATACCCTATCATCCTGAAAAGAGAAGAGGGAAAATATCGAATTGTTGCCGGATTCAGGCGGCTAAAAGCCCTGAATGAGCTGGGCTATAGTTCCGTGATGGCCGTGGTGTATGATAAGCTGACAGACGAGGAAATGGAGCTATTTTATCTCATGGATGTTCTTCTCTATCAAGAAGCCGACCTTTTGCGTCTATCCGAGTTACTCTCTGAAAAAGACGAGATCCTGGCTAAAAGCCTGGGCATCTCCCAGACGCTGTATGATTCCTTTGTAAAAATCGCCCTGGCCTCTGAAGAGATCAAAGAAGCTTTATCTCGTCAGGATATCAGCCTGAAACAGCTTTTGGAAATTCTTAAATCCGATCATCCCCAAGAATTGTTGGAAGAAGTCTTATCTTCTCAAGTTACTTCCAAAGAAATGAACCTCCTGAATCAGCTTATTTCTTTGAGAAAAATCCTGCCTGCCTCTGGAGAGGAGATTCAAAAGTGGATTGATATCGAAAGCTTAGCCATTCGGGTCTATAAGGATTTGAAATACTTATCTGAGAAAATTAAGATTCTAAAGGAGGTTTATCCCCAAATCCCCTTAGATATCCGGAAATATCTGGTAACCGAACTTAAAGAGTTGGAAGAAACCGGGATCTTTAATACCATCCACCAGCATCCCGGCGCAGAACATCTCTATGAGGAGGTTACCGGGGAAGACTACGAAGAGATTAAAACCCTCTCGGATGAGATTTTTAACACCCAGGTTCTTAATTCGGAAATCCCGGTTGTGGTTAATCTGAATCTGGAAGGGTATCCTCCCTGTGAAGAACTTCAACAGGCCCTGGGGATGTTACAGGCTAAATATCACGATAAACTTAAGTTCTATGCCGTTAACATCATGGAATCAGATTTAGGAGGTCGATTGCCCCATTTGGTTAAAATCGGAAAAGATTTTATGATCAAAAACCTCCCTCGCATTATGATCTTTTGGAAGGGTAAGAAGGTGGCAGAGTCTAATAAGATTGAGGATCTGGAAGAGGTCTTCAGGCTGGTTCGATCTGTCATAAAAGCGTGACCCGGTCTGTTGTCCGTTGTTTTTAAGATCACCCCAGAAACTACCCCGGATCCCTGACTCAGGTTGCCCTTCCTCTCCCATCCAGGGAAAGGAAAAGGGTGCTTTCAGAGGTAGTTTTTTAACCTAACCCCCTTCCCGACATGGAAAGGGAGAACTCGGGGATGGCCGGGGTTCCAATTCTCCCCTCACCCCCTCATTCCCCCTCTCCCAAGTTGAGGGGGAAGGGGAGTCGGAGGAGTTAGGAGGGAAAGAGTGGGGGGACAGCAGACAACGGACAACAGATGATGGATACATGAATCTGGAACAAGAGTTGAATCCTGTACAATTGGAAGCGGTATTGCATACCGAAGGACCCCTTCTTATTTTAGCCGGGGCCGGAAGTGGAAAAACGCGGGTAATTACTTATCGGATTGCCCACCTTATTAGAGATAAAGGTGTAAAGCCCTGGAATCTCCTTGCGGTTACTTTTACCAATAAGGCCGCCCGGGAGATGCAAGAGCGGGTTAAATCCCTTCTCCAGGTCCCTTCCCTCTCTAACCTGTGGATCAGTACGTTTCACTCAGCCTGTGTTCGGATTTTAAGAAAACATATTCACCATTTGGGATTCAACTCCCACTTTGTCATTTATGATACAGCCGACAGGCTGGCCCTCCTTAAGGAATGTGAAAAAGATCTTAACATCGATGAAAAAACTCTGGCCCCTAAATTAATCTCCTCGCGAATCAGCAATGCTAAAAGTTGTCTTTGGACTCCTGAAGAGTACAAACAGCGGGCTACTCAATTTCTAGATGAAAAAATTGCCCAGGTCTATAAGCTCTACCAACAAAAGCTGAAACAAAACAACGCGCTGGATTTCGATGATCTATTGATGGTGACCGTCCAGCTATTCCAGGAAATCCCAGAAGTACTCCACTACTACCAGGAGCTTTTTAAATATATTTTGGTCGATGAATATCAGGACACCAATCACGCCCAGTATCGATGGATTTATCATCTGGCGCAAAAACACCGAAATCTTTGCGTGGTCGGTGATGATGATCAGTCTATCTATGCGTTCCGTATGGCGGATATTCGAAACATCCTGGACTTTGAGAAAGATTATCCAGAAGCCAGATTGATCAAGCTGGAGCAAAATTACCGGTCCACCCAAAACATCCTCGATGCAGCCTGGAGCGTGGTAGTCAACAACCGCAATCGGAAACAGAAACGTCTCTGGACGAATAAAGGATCCGGCCATAAGATCCTTCTTTATACTGCTTACAACGAATCCGATGAAGCCCGTTTTGTTTGTGAAGCCATATCTCAGCTCCATCAGCAGGAATCCCGGGATTACAGTCATTTTGCCATTCTCTACCGGATTAATGCTCAGTCCCGATCCTTTGAAGAAAGCCTGGTAAGAGCCAATATTCCTTATACCCTGGTCGGCGGGCTTAAATTCTATGATCGTAAGGAAATCAAAGATTTATTGGCATATCTACGGGTCATTGCAAATTCAAATGACCCCCTTGCTCTCAAGCGTATCCTCAATGTACCTGCCCGCCACATCGGTGAAAAAACCCTGGAAAAAATAGAAAACTTTGCGCGGCAGCAAGGCTATTTTCTTTTTCAGGCCATGAAAGAGATGGCTAAAACCGACTTACTCCCCTCCAGGGCTTTAAAAACCATCCATCAGTTTATCCAGCTCATCGATGATCTTAAGCTCTATGCAGAAACCCATACCGTCTCCCAGGTTCTCCAACGCCTCCTTGAAGTTACTTCTTATCGGGAGTGGCTCAAGGAAGAAGATCCCCTGGATGCAGAAAATCGTATTGAAAATATTCAAGAGCTCCTTGCGGCCACTTTAGAATTTGAGCAAAATGCCTCGGATAAAAGTCTGCTGGCTTTTCTGGATCAGGCTGCCCTCACTTCCGATGTGGATACTTACCAGACCCAGGCAGGAATGGTGACCCTGATGACTCTGCATAGTGCGAAGGGGTTAGAATTTCCCGTTGTATTCATGGTTGGCATGGAAGAAGGTTTGCTTCCCTATTATCATGGCTCTTCCAACTTTTATCTCAGCGAAGCGGAACGGGAAGAAGAACGAAGGCTTTGTTATGTGGGGATGACCCGAGCTAAGGAACGTCTCATCTTAACTCTGGCTAACTCCCGACGTTTCTATTCTTCAGATGGATGGCAGAGACAGCCTTCCAGCTTTATTGAAGAAATTCCATCTTTTCTTCTGGAAAAAGTAACCCTTTCCGGGATTGAAGTTCAAGGGACCCGGAATCCAGAGGTACAGGAATACCGGAGAGGCCACGAATCCCTTACTCCTTCCTACTCCTCTTCGCTCAACAGTTTTCAAATAGGAGATGAAGTGCGTCATGCTAAATTCGGTAGAGGAGTAATTCGAAATATAGAGGGGCAGGGAGATAACCAAAAGGTTATTGTATACTTTTACGATTTCGGTAGAAAAGTCCTCTTGGCTAAACAGGCCAGGTTAGAGCATGTTTAAAAAATGAAAGTAATTTTGGTTTTCCTTATAATTCTTTTGCTTCTGATTGAGTTTCTCATCATCCGAAAGGGCTTAAGGTCTGCGAAGCGACAGAGGACTTATTATAATCTCCTGAGAAACCAACCTGGCGATTTCGAAAGGACGATTTCGTCGGATAAGGAAGACTGGATCCCTTCTTTTAACTTTACCGACCAAAAGAAATCTTCCCGACGGAGTTCTACTTTACAAGAAGAAATCCAGGAGACCCAACAAACCCAGCTAATTGATGAGTTAGGGGAATTGGAAGAAGTTCCTGAAGAGGGGGAGGTGATGGACCTCGAGGGGAGTACCGCCGAATCCCAGGGAGATGTTGAGTTTGAATCGGAGCTTGAGCCTTCCATTGTATTTCAAGAAGATCAAGAACCGACTCAAGAAGGACATGCTGCCACGCCGGAAGAACATCTGAAAATGGGAATCGAATTGCTCCGGGAGAATAACCTGGAGGCCGGAATCCAGGAGATTCAAACGGCCATTCGACTCCAACCTAATCTGGCCGATGCACATTTTAACCTGGGCTTAGCCTATAGCATGCAGAATAATCCCGAGGCAGCCATGGAGGCCTATCAACAGGCGATTCGATTAGACCCCAAATACGGTAAGGCCTATTTTAATCTGGGAACTCTTTTTTTAAAAAAAGGAGAACTCCTGGCGCCGGATTCACCCGACTTACCCGATGTTTTGGCTAAAGCAGTGGAATGTCTAGAATATGCCGTCCGATTTCTACCGGATTCAACCAAAGCCCTTTGGAACCTTTATGAGGCTTATCGACTTAACGCCCAATTCGATAAAGCCCTGGCCATTTTGCTTAAACTTAAAGAAATCGAATCGGAAGATGCCTCCCTCATGAACCATCTGGGGATTTGCTATGCAAAGCTGGGAGATTACAACCACGCCATTGAATCCTGGGAAAAAGCGCTGGCCCTTAAAGCTCCTTCTCAACTTATTTATTACAATTTGGGAAAGGCTTATGAAACAAAGGGGGTAGTAGAAAAAGCCATCAGTAATTACAGGCGCTTTATCACGCTGGCTTCTACTTCCCCGGAACGCAGGCATCTTGTCAGTGAAGCCAAACAACGCCTAGAAAGCCTACGAGGATCCGCCCCAGGTTAAGCAATCCTTCCGGTTGGTAGGGGCGACCCTTGTGGCCGCCTCAAAACAATTTTATAGCCTGCAAAGTTTATCGGATTCTTTTTATGTCCACGGAAGACAAAAATAAAACAAAGGACCACCCCATTAAACTCTCTAGGGGGTTTTCAAAAGCCAATCCTGTTCCGCAAGAACAAATCGAAAGGGTACTGTACGAGAGTGAAGCCCACTATCGGGCCATTGTCGAAGATCAAACTGAACTTGTGTGTCGTTGGTTTCCGGATGGAACTTTGACCTTTGTCAACGAAGCCTATTGTCGTTATTTCGGCAAAAAACCGGAAGAGCTAATCGGACGTAGTTTTATGCCTTTAATCCCCTATGAAGATCATGAAAAGTTCCAAAAACACTTCAAGTCCCTCAGTCAAGAAAATCCGGTGGGTGTGATTGAGCACCGGGTTCTGTTACCCCATGGAGAAATCCGCTGGCAACAATGGGTAGATCGAGCGATCTTTGACAATCAGGGTTGTCTGGTCGAATTTCAATCGGTAGGACGAGATATCACCGAACAGAAAAGGACTGAAGAGAAACTGCGCCAGTGGAATGACTATTTGGAGGCCTTGCACGAAACTGCGATAGAATTGATAAACCGGCTGGATTTGACCGATTTACTCCAGGCCATTGTCACCCGAGCCGGAGCCCTTGTGGGGACCCAACACGGATATATCCTTCTGGTCGAAGGAACTGAAATGGTGGTGAAGGTAGCCGTGGGAGTGAACAGTGAATTTATCGGATACCGTATAAAGTTTGGCGAAGGTATGGCCGGAAGAGTCTGGCAGACCGGCCAACCCCTGACCATAAAGGATTATCGTACCTGGCCTCACCGTTTGCCCGACCCTCGTTTTGATATTTTCCATGCCGTAGTCACCGTGCCCCTCAAATCCGGTTCACAAGTCGTAGGGGTCCTGACCCTCAATCACCTGGAAGAAGGCCTGACCTTTGGGGATGATGAGATCATGATATTGAGCCGATTCGCTGAACTGGCCTCTATCGCCCTGGACAACGCCCAATTGTATACTTCCGTTCAGCAGGAATTGGTTGAGCGCAAACGCATAGAGGAAGCCTTGCGGGAAAGCGAAGAACACTACCGGATATTGCTTAACCAGGCCTGTGAAATGCAAGAGACTTTACGAAGTTTGTCTAAAGAGGTTTTGCGTTTGCAAGAAGAGGAACGAAAACGAATCAGCCGCGAGCTTCATGATGAAATCGGACAGGCCTTGACCGCCATTAATATGAACCTGGAGATGATGAAAAAAGAAATAGAACCGGATAAAAAAAATCTCCATAAAAGAATCACAGATACCCAAAATTTAGTTACCCAGATGATGGAAAGTATCCATCAATTTTCCCGTGAACTGCGTCCGGCCATATTAGATGATCTGGGACTTATTCCGGCCCTTCGGTCTTATACGAAAAGCTTTGCAGAACGGACGGGAATCCGGGTTTACCTTCGGACTACCTCCGCCGTGGAAAAATTGGATAGTGAGCGGAAAACGGTTCTTTATCGTATTGTTCAAGAGAGCTTAACCAATGTTTCTAAACATGCACAGGCCCATAAGGTAGACATTAGGATCAGG
This sequence comes from bacterium, assembly GCA_030550175.1. Taxonomy (GTDB): domain Bacteria; phylum Moduliflexota; class Moduliflexia; order Moduliflexales; family JAUQPW01; genus JAUQPW01. Next base: position 20,540 of record JAUQPW010000058.1, on the reverse strand, counting down.
AAACTCAAGGGTCGGATATGCCTGATCATTCAAGATGATGGTAAAACGGCCCGAATGGGTCGACAGGTGTTTTTATCCAGGCAGGAGAAAAGACTCGGGCTTCTGGGTATGCAAGAACGGGTGCGATACGTGAATGGGAAGTTTGCTGTAGAATCGGAACCCGGAAAAGGGACTACAATCCGGGTGGAAATTCCCTTTAAGGTTTAATAACTTCTCTTTTCTCTTTATATTATACCTTTGCGGAATTGAATCTTCTCATTTCCAGGCTGGAGCCTGGGAACGGAGCAGGACGGCAAAATATCCCGTTACTACGTTGTAAAGCTAGATTTGAATAGCTATGCTGCCCTCACCTCCCCAACCCCCTCTCCCGAGGCTTCGGGAGAGGGAGCACTTGGGAAGTTGATCTAGAGATCTTCCAGCTTCCCCATATGCATCAAGCTAAGAAAGGGAAAAGCCTTATCTTCGGCCTGAAACCCCCCTTGAGAGGAAATAGGGACATAGGTGCCAGGATAAGCTGAAAAGCCCCGTCAAGGGCGAACGGTTGGTAGTCCCCGACACAAGTCGGGGGATTCAGAATTTTTTCTCCGTAGCGGCCTGTTAAATAGGTCGCCCCGCTGTGGCTAACCTTCTTATCCTGGTGTGTAGGGAGAACAGGGGGTTCTCCCTACACACCAGGATAAGGCTTAACCGAACCTCCTGTGGGAAGTTGGCCTGGAGATTTACCGACCCCTTTCCCACGCTGTGGGAAAGGGGCCGGGAGCGAGGGAAGAGAATTACGCCGAATTAACTTTACAGAATAGTACTCCCCTGAATCCTTAAAAAATTACGGAATAAAACTCAAAATGAATTATAGAATAAAATTAAAAATGACCTTGTGAGAAATTTCCCGATCTAATATATTTAATATATAAGGTAAACGGGTAAGTAAAAGCAATCTTTTGGATCTTATCTATGCAAAAAATCACGATTATCCTGGCTGATGACCACACCATAGTCCGACAGGGACTGCGTGCTCTGTTAGAAGCAGAACGTGATATGAAAGTGGTGGGAGAAGCAGAAAATGGAAGACAGGCCGTGCAGCTAACCAGAAAACTCCAACCAGATGTGGTCGTCATGGATATTGCAATGCCTTTACTCAACGGAATCCAGGCGGCTCGACAAATAAGAAAATATAACACTTCTACCAAAGTGCTCATTCTCTCCATGTATCAAGATGATGAATATGTATACCAGGCGGTTCAGGCAGGTGCTGCAGGGTATCTGGTCAAACAAACCGCAGCCAATGAACTGTTAACGGCCATCCGAGAAGTGAAAAAAGGTCATGCTTTTTTCAGTCCTTCTATCTCTAAGCTTTTGGTTGATCAATATCGAAAAACCTGCGAAAGAAAAATTCTTCAAAAGAAAGTCAATCTCCTTACTCCCCGTGAGTTGGAAGTACTTCAGCTCATTGCAGAGGGCCAATCTAACAAACAAATTGCTGGAGAACTCTCCATCAGTGTTAAAACCGTCGAGAAACACCGTCAACAGATCATGGATAAGTTAAGTATTCATGATGTAGCAGGTCTCACCCGTTATGCCATTGCAAAGGGAATTATAGAAAGTAAATAGCATTATCAGGTCTTTTACTACCCTCTGGGGTGTTTTCCTCCCCCTTATGTCAGGTCTTTACCCCATTCACAAAATGGACTGTCCTGATTTAATTTAACATTGATCCCGTTTAATTTTAAGACCCGGTAAATCTTAAAGATAGTCTATCCGTGTGGAGGATAGATACCTTCCCAGGTTGAGAAGGATACTTTAAGAATGTCCTTGCTGGCGATAACAGGAGCGAAGTTATCTCGTTGGGGGAAGAGATGGTTTCGTCCTGTTGGCTTTGTTTGGGTTTCAGTCCATGTTGTTCCTCACCTACTAGAAAAGGTATAACCGGATGGAGTACTCCCTGTGACTATCCAATTAAAGGTGACCTTACAGGTCATCTGTTTCATAAGGAAAAAGAATAGCTGACCAGTGAGGGAAAGTTAGCTCCTGGATGAGATACGCTGATGAAATGGTCTATTGAAACAAAAATAGGTAGTGGGTTTAGTGTAACCCTGATCTTGATTATTTTTATAGGGATAGTCTCATATCGGAGTATGGTAAAACTCATGGAGACCGCCAATTGGGTGGCCCATACTTACGAGGTTCTTGAAAACCTGGAAGGTTTGTTTTCCTCTATAAAAGATGCTCAGGTTAAACAATACGGTTACATTCTAACTGGAGAAGAATATTACCTGGAATCCTATAACCAGGCTGTCGAAAAGATTAATCAAAAAATTGCATATCTTCGAGCCTTAACGGCCGATAACTCCAATCAACAACAGAGAATTCAGGATCTGACCCTTACAATCACTAAAAAGCTTACTTTACTCCAGGAATCCATCGATTTGCGAAAGAATCAGGGATTGGAAATTGAAGGGCAGGTAGTTTATACCCCGGAAGGGGAGAAGATCACGGCCGATATTCAGAAGATAATTAGCGAACTAGAGAGGGAAGAGAAATCCCTGTTGAAAAAGCGGGATCAGGAAATGAAGACCGATGCTAGAAATACCATTTCTATCGTTACTTTGGGAGGTTTCCTGGCCTTTCTGATCGTCACTTTAGCCGGTTTTATTACCCAGCGAGATATCACCCAGCGCAAGCGCGTGGAGGAAAAGCTGCATCAGCAGAATACCTATCTAACGGCTCTCCATGAGACAACGGTTGCTTTGATGAATCGTCTGGAGTTATCCAATTTACTTGAATTTATCGTTAAACGGGCCGGGGATCTGTTAGGAACACCCCATGGATTTATTTATCTGGTTGATCCGGAAAAAGATGAAATGGTCTTACAAATGGGTACCGGGAACTTTGCGCAATTTTGTGGTTTTCGATTGAAGCCCGGTCAAGCCCTGGCCGGAAGGGTCTGGCAAACAGGACAACCTTTGGTTGTAGATAATTATTTCAACTGGCCAGGCCGCTCTCCAGACCCTCATCTGGATATTACTCGGGCAGCCGTGGGAGTACCCCTTAAGTCCGGTTCCCAGGTGATAGGTGTGCTGGGTCTGGCCCACCTTGAAAAGGATCGGACTTTTGGAGATAATGAAGTAATACTTTTAACCCGTTTTGCCCAACTGGCGGTCATTGCCCTGGATAATGCCCGACTGTATGCTTCGGCCCAGCAAGAGCTAAATGAACGTATACAGGCAGAAGAGGCCTTAGCCGAACGTGCGACCGAGCTGGCACTTTCGGAAGAAGCCTTACGGAATCAAACCAGAATCCTGCAATCCATCCTGGAAAGTATGGGCGATGGGGTCATTGTAGCCGATGAAAGAGGTCGGTTTCTGTTTTTCAACCCGGCAGCAGAGAAAATCCTAGGGATAGATCAACCAAATACCACCCTTAATCAATGGATACAGCAGTACGGTCTCTATCTCCCCGATACATTGACGCCTTATCCGCCTGAGAGTTTACCCCTGGCTCGGGCGATTCGAGGTGAAGCGGTGGATGCCGTAGAGATATTTGTGCGTCATTCCAAACGACCGGAAGGTCTTTGGGTAAGTGTAACGGCACGACCATTAAAAGATGAAAAGGGTATTTTACGGGGAGGTGTGGCCGTTTTCAGCGATATCAGCAAGCGTAAACAGGTTGAAGAAGAATGGCGTATGGCAAAAGAAGCTGCTGAAGCTGCTAATCGGGCTAAAAGTCAATTCCTTGCAAACATGAGCCATGAACTACGCACACCCCTCAACGCCATCATTGGATTTTCCGAAATTCTCGTAGACCAAATCTTCGGTCCCCTCAACAATAAACAAATTAAGTATGTCAACAACATCCTCAGCAGCGGTCGTCACCTCCTTCAATTGATCAACGACATTCTGGATTTATCCAAGATTGAAGCCGGGCGTATCCAACTGGAGTTAACTCAGGTCGATGTAGAGACCGTACTCCATCATGTACAAACCATCGTCAAAACCCTTGCTAACAAAAAAGGGATCACCCTTACCGTCCAGGTTGAGCAAAGCCCCCTAACTATTACGGTGGATGAAGCAAAGTTCAAGCAGATCCTTTATAATCTGCTCAGCAATGCCATTAAATTCACCCCGGAGGGGGGTCATGTAAAGGTAACCGCTTCGGTAGAAACGGGAGAAGAGATTCAGGTCGGAGAAAGGGAACCTCTAATTTCCTTCCCTACTCAGTTTATCAAGATTTCCGTATCCGATACCGGTATTGGTATTAAACCCAAGGATCAGGAACGAATCTTTAGGGAGTTTGAACAGGTGGATTCCTCCTACGCTCGGAAACAGCAGGGCACCGGGTTGGGACTGGCATTAACCCGAAAGCTGGTCGAATTACATGGAGGTCAAATTTGGGTGGAAAGTGAAGGTGAGGGAAAAGGAAGTACCTTTATCTTTACACTTCCTCTGGTTTCCAAAAGGGCAATTAGAGAATCCCAGGCTACAGCACCTGAACCGGCTTTCGTCTATCCCAAATCCGATCCTTTAAAATCCGATTTATCTCCCCTGGTTTTAGTCATAGAGGATGATCTGTCCACAAGCGAACTGCTACGCAAGTACTTGACCGAGGCCGGGTACGCCGTAGCTACGGCATTCAACAGCAAACAGGCTATTGATCTGGCAAAGAAACTTAAACCCACTGCGATTACCTTGGATATCCTTCTCCCCGATAAGCATGGGCTAGAAGTGCTCGCAGAACTGAAATCCCTACCCGACACTCGAGATATTCCTGTGATAGTTGTTTCCTTCACCGAAGACCGGCAATTGGGCTTCAGTCTGGGGGTCATAGAATGGTTTGTTAAACCGGCTCATCGAGATCGACTTATCGAGGTGTTAAATAAAGCCAGAATGGTAAGTGGAACGAAAATCACCACCGTCCTCATCATTGATGATGAACCTCAGATGGTTGAACTGTTGACCGACATCGTACAAACTCATGGATACAAGGTTTTACAGGCTTATACAGGCCGGGAAGGGGTTCGTCTGGCCCGAGAAAAACGTCCTGACATTGCCATTGTTGATTTGATAATGCCTGAGATGAATGGATTTGATGTGGTGAGAGAGCTACGGAAAGATAAGGGGCCTCAAGGGATTTCGATAGTAATATTGACTGCAAAAGAGCTGACCCAAGAAGAGCGTAAACAACTCAACATGAGTGTACAGGGAATCGTTTCGAAGTCCAGCAGGGAGGAATTGCTTCGAGAATTAGATAAGTTAAGAACTTGCCTGAACCGAAGGTAAATGTATGTCCGGTAAAAAAATATTGGTCATTGAAGACAATCCGATCAATATGGAACTGATTACAGATCTTTTAAATGTGACAGGTTATAGGGTGTTACAGGCAGGGGATGCAGAAACCGGCATTACCCTGGCCAGAACCGAGAGACCGGCCTTGATTTTGATGGATATTAGTCTACCGGGGATGGATGGACTCACTGCAACCCGGATTCTAAAACAAGACCCTATAACCCGGGATATTCCTGTTGTTGCCCTAACTGCCCATGCTATGAAGGGAGATAAGGAGAAAATATTGGCGGCAGGTTGTACCGATTATATCAGTAAACCGATAGATACCCGGACACTTCCGAAAATGATAGCCCATTTTATTGAATCGGCTGGAAATCCATGAAAAGAATATAACCCATAGGGTGAAAGAACAGAAAGTAAGAAGATTTTGTTTTGGGCTTGGTAGATAAAAGTTTGGTTCTGGAGTCTCTCTTGAAGGGGGTCATAATGCCAAGCCGGTATTGAAAGGGGGTAAAAAGGATAGGGATCACCCCATCCCGGCCCGCCCTGTATGCGGGGAGGGCCGGGATGGGGCTGCCTGCTTAAGGGCCCCGCAGGGTTGCCCTACCTGAGATGTGTTCTCTTTATAGGAAATGGATAGGACGCAATCTATTCCATTAGAATAGGTACAAGTTTATGGATCGGCTTAAACGTATTCTCATTGTAGACGATGAAAAGCTAAACCAAGAGGTATTAGAGGGCATGGTAGAATCCTTCGGATACCAGGCTGAAATCACCCGGGACGGAGCCGAAGCTTTGACCAAATTGAAATGGGATATTGACCTGGTCCTTCTGGATGTGATGATGCCCCTCCTGGATGGCTTTGAAGTGGCCCGGCGAATTCGTGAGGATCCGGACTATAGAGATCTACCTATCATCATGGTAACAGCTCTTACAGATAGAGAAAGTCGCCTTCGTGCGGTCGAAGTTGGGGTCAACGATTTTATCACCAAGCCCATTGATAAGACAGAACTGAAGGTACGGATGGCCTCCCTGTTGAAGATGAAAGAAGCTCAGGATGCCATCAAACGACATCAGATGGTATTGGAAGAAACAGCTCAGAAGCGAACCCTGGCGCTACGCCATGCTCTTGCCGAAATGGCCGAAGCACAACGTCATATCCATGCAGCCCATTTGGATACCATCCATCGTCTGGCCCTGGCCGCAGAATATAAGGATGAGAATACAGCCGGTCACCTCCATCGTATGAGTCATTATTCAGCCCTGTTAGCCCAGGCCCTGAATCTCCCCTCCGATGAAGTGGAACTCATTGGCTACGCCAGTCCCATGCATGATGTAGGTAAAATTGGTATTCCCGATGTGATTCTTCTCAAGCCGGGTAAACTCGATCCGGAGGAATGGGAAATTATGAAACAACATACCCTCATCGGCGGTCAGATTCTCAAAAATTCCTCCTCTCCTCTTTTACAGGCAGGAGAAATCATCGCCTTATCTCACCATGAGAAATGGGACGGAAGTGGCTACCCTCAGGGGCTTGCAGGAGAGAAAATACCTTTATGGAGTCGTATTTGTGCCGTAGCCGATGTATTTGATGCCCTGACCAGCCCACGCCCTTATAAACGGGCCTTATCTAACGAGGAAGCCTATGATATTCTATTGGAAAGCCGGGGTACCCATCTAGATCCTCAGATCGTAGATTTATTTTTCGCCAATCTGGATAAAGTAAAGGAAATTCAAGCACGATATGTAGAGGCACCCTATGAAAATAGGAATCTGAAATCCATCATGCTCAATTTCTACTTTGAAAGATGGAAAATAACCGGCTCTGGAGGAAAACTATGAATAACACTACTTCAGGTATACCCGGCTATCAAACAGGTCATGTTCTGGTGGTGGACGATGAAGAAAACAATCGTATCCTCCTCAGAGACTTGCTTGAAGCCCAGGGACACAAAGTCAGTGAAGCAGAAGATGGGGAGCAGGCTTTACAAAAGGCCATGGAAAGTTCCATAGATGTGATCCTCCTGGATGTCATGCTCCCTAAACTCGATGGGTTTGAAGTATGTCGTCGGCTGAAAGGAAACCCTCAAACAGCCCCAATTCCTGTACTTCTAATAACCTCTTTAACCGATCGTCAAGATCGGTTAAAGGGAATGGAAGCAGGAGCCAACGATTTCCTCACCAAGCCCATCGATACCCAGGATGTCATCCTCCGGGTGCGTAATGCGGTGTATACAAAACAGCTTTTTGATCGTCTACAAGAAAATTACCGTCGATTCCAGGAATTAGAGGCCCTACGGGACAATTTGACCCACATGATCGTACACGACTTGAGATCTCCCCTCACAGGAATAAAACTTTTCCTGGAAGTACTCCAGAGGTCGGCCAGAAAAAAATTGGATGACATAGAAAATCAATACTTAGAACGCGTGTTAAACGGTATTAACACCCTGATGGAAATGATCAGCTCAGTCCTGGATGTGAGCCGACTGGAAGTGGGAGAGATGCCTCTCAATTTGAGCCTGTGCGATTTGAGAAATATAGCCAAGAAAGCGATAGAAACCCTGGGCTATCTGGCGCATCAATACCAGGTCCATCTGGAAGTGCCACCGGAACCTGTATTACTTTTTTGTGATGCAAATATAATAAGTCGGGTTATTATGAATTTAGTAGGAAACGCTATTATTCACACTCCAAAAGAAGGAAGGGTGTGGGTTAGAGTAGAAGAAAAAGAGGATCAGGCTAAGGTTCTGGTCATAGATACAGGATCGGGGATTCCTTTAGAGGATCAGGAAAAGATCTTCGAAAAATTCGGCCAGGTCAAGTTGGGGGATCAAAACCGGAAATATTCGACTGGATTGGGTTTGACATTCTGTAAACTGGCCATCGAAGCCCATGGGGGTAAGATAGGTGTGGAAAGCAAATTGGGTCAGGGGAGTACCTTTTGGTTTGTATTGCCGACTAAACCGAAAACTCCCAACGAGTCTCCCTAAATTTAGAACTCAAAATTAAAGTGAGAATTTTAAGGTCTTGAATTCTAAAATCTTGGTAAATTTAACAGAGCGGCAGTTTCTCCAGATCTGGTATTCTCAGAATCTAAAAACCATTTACCTTACGGCTACAGATGGAAGAAAGATCGAAGTTATTCGCCGTGGAAAATGGAACTTTGATACAGGCCCCGATTTTAAATCGGCCCTCCTTCGCATAGGGAATCAACTTCAACAAGGTGATGTAGAAGTTCATCTGAGGACTACAGACTGGTATGCCCATCAGCATGATAAAGATCCCCATTACAACCAGGTTATTCTCCATGTAGTATTGTGGGAAGATTTAAAAAATCCCGTTATCCGGCAAGATGGCCAACAGGTTCCTACGTTGGTTCTCGAACACTTTCTGAAACAGGTAGATTTCCAACGCCTCTTTAAACCCCATCTCTCCCAGAGAAACAGGTCTCCACAAACCCCCTCTTCTTGCCTCGAGGAAATTAAGATGCTTCCTCGGAAAAAGTTGATGGAACTCCTTCAAGAAAAGGCCGACCTGCGGTTTCAACAGAAAGTAAGACGTTTTGAAGCAAGATATCGGGATGGTGAAAAGAAGGAAGGGAGAAAAGAGAAATCTACACTCCCCTACTCTTCTACCCCCTGGCCCCTACCGGGTTCCGACTGGGATCAACTTATTTACGAAGGATTTCTAGAAGCCCTGGGATATCCTATCAATAAAAAACCCTGCTTAAAACTGGCACAACTTCTTCCCCTGGAATCTCTTCGGAATGTTATAACCCGGGGTGGGGAGGAGAGTAAAGTGCTCTGGTTACAGGCAGTTCTTTTAGGGGCTGCAGGATTGCTTCCGGCCTCCCTCTCCTCGCCTGTCCTCAAAGTAGCCGATCAGGAGAACTTAGATTGGGAAACGAAAAGCTACCTTGACGAGATCTATTCCCTATGGGGAATGTTAAAACCCTGCCTGGCGGAAGTTCAGATGCAGCCTGAAGAATGGCAATTCTTCAGAATACGCCCCCTTAATTCCCCCATCGGTCGATTGGCCCGGTTCAGTTTTGTATTGGCAAAGTTACCTCCAAGTTCCTGGATTCACTCCTATGTAACCCTCTTGACAGATTCGCAGGAACCTTCCTCCTGGAGGGCAGAGACGGTTAAAAAGCTAGAAGCAAGCCTTTGGGTTCCCATTTCTGGATACTGGACCTGTCATAACGGCTTTAGCAGCGGTATATCCTCTCCCATCCGATTCGCTATTGGGCGCAATACCCTTCGGGAAATGGTAATTAATGTTCTTCTCCCGATTCTGTATTTCTATGCGGAAAAAACGTCCCAGCCTCATCTCCAGGAAAGGGTCTATCAACTTTATCAGGTTTATCCAGCTCCGGCCTATAATAGAGTTACCCGATTTATGGTTGAGAATCTCTTTCAAGAAGATTCTACGGAACCTGGACAGTTCGGGCAAGGGATGGGTTATGCCCGAATCCATCAAGGTCTCATTCAACTCCATACCGAACTCTGCCAGATGAAAGGATGTCTGACCTGCCCTTATCGGACATTTTAAGAAATACAGATTTCAATTATTTTTCCTCCTGAACTCTAAACTTTCTGGTTTCCCAGGTGTCCTATTTATAAAAAAGGAGGAAACCATGAAGACTAAAACCCTTTTCATACCCATCATTTATCTATTCGTTGGGGCCTTTATCTGGAATATTAGTCTTTTAGAAGGCGCCGAACTGCCCCGTGTCCCTTCGAGCACGGCGTTTCAAAGTTTATCTCAGATGGCACGTCCGGAACTCAGGAGACGGACGGAATCTTCTCTAGGTTCCAGGATAGAGCAAGTGCCGATCAATCCTGCGATCCGAGGAAATCCTCCGATTCGAGGAAATCCTCTCCTACCGGAAGTACCGGTCTGGAGAAGTCCCTCTCCATTTACCCCCATTGCTCCGGTTCCTATGAGTCGGATACAATCCAGAGGAGCCGGTCGATACGTTCCGGGTGAAATCATTATAAAGTTACGACGAGATGTGAATATCCAGGGATTTCGTGAAGGACCGCCTTCCTTGAGGGCTGGGACCCCCGGTGCAGGTTCTGGGTTGGAGAGCTTAAATCGAAGATACAGTGTTCGTAGTATGGATAAGCTCTTCCAGGCTCCTGACTTTCGCATCCAGAGCAACGCACCCAGAGGGCTGGAATTATGGAGGATTTACAGGCTTCGATTTCGAAGCGACCTGAACCCGGAGGAGGTGGCCCGGGACTACGAAAGATTGGCAGAGGTAGAATATGCAGAACCTAATTATATCTATACCATCTCTTTCATCCCCAATGATCCTCTCTTTCCAAAGCAATATGCTCTCCAAAGATCCCAAAGTGGAATCGATGCCGTAGAAGCCTGGGATATCGAGACCGGAAGTAGCCGTATTGTGGTCGGGTTATTAGATACCGGAGTGGACTATAACCACGAGGATTTAAAGGGGAGAATTGTGAGGGGTCCTGATTTGGTCAACGAGGATTCAGATCCCATGGACGATCAGGGACATGGAACCCATATTGCGGGGATTATTGCCGCCAGAGGTAATAACGGCAAAGGGGTAGCAGGGGTATGCTGGAGCTGTCGAGTTATGGCCATTAAAGTAGCAGATGCTTCTGGAGCCTCTACCAACGCCTGGATCGCCCAGGGGCTTGTTTACGCAGTCAACCACGGAGTTCAAATCGTTAATCTGAGCCTGGGAGGATTCGACCTGTCTAAGACTTTGGAACAGGCGGTCAGATATGCTAATTCCCGGGATGTGATCCTTGTCGCGGCTATTGGTAACGAATCTACCAGTCAGGCCGTTTACCCAGCGGCTTATCCCGGGGTTATTGCCGTAGGAGCAACCGATGTGAATGGAGGCCGCGCTTCCTTTTCTAACTATGGTGATTACCTGTTCCTGATGGCCCCCGGAGTTTCTATTTATAGTACTTACCGTGGAAATAGCTACCGGGGATTGAGTGGTACTTCCATGTCCGCAGGGTTCGTATCGGGTGTGGTCGCTTTGATTTTATCCAAAAATCCTTCTCTCTCCAGTAGCCAGGTTCGCCGCATCCTGGCCGCTTCTACCGATGATATAGGGACATTCGGAAAAGATTTCGAAACCGGGTATGGCCGTATCAATGCTTTTAAAGCTTTGGGTGGAGGAGCCGTCTCCATGAGTAATTATCAATTCTTAATAAACAGGTGGAGAGGGTACTAAGGGCTCCAGGTTAAAAAAACTACCTGAAGTCAGGAGGTCTTCGCCGGGATTCTCCCTCAGGGCTTTCAATCCCGATGAGGGCCCCCTGCTCCCTTTGAGGAGTATCTTTTTATTTAGCGTTGTATCCCCTTCGGTCTTTAACCCCCTCACCACTTATTATCCATTCACCTGCTAACGGGCAAATTTACTAAATAAACTTTGCACTTACGGAGCCCAGACGCGTAAAGGTAATATGAATATGATTCCCTTTTTTTACTTTAAAATAGCTGGTAATAGACCCCGAGATGATGATTTCTCCTGCCCTTAAATAGTCATCAAACTCAACCAGTTTATTGGCCAGCCAGGCTACGGAATGAGCCGGATTTCCCATGACTTCGGCTCCGGCCCCGGACGCTACCAGCTCCCCATCGACCTCCAGTACCACCCCTTCAAAGCGAAGATTCAGGTTTTGTACCGGAGTTAACTGAGGACCTAAAACGATTCCTGCATTAAGGGCATTGAACCCTATCAAATCAATTGCTCTGAATTGAGATCCTTGCAGGATAATATCTCCGATTTCCATGGCGGGTAAAACCCCCTCGGTAGCTTGAAGAACCGAAAGCGGACTGACGCCGGGGCCCTTTAAATCTTGCTTTAATAAAAAAGCCACTTCGGGCTCAACCAAAGGATTGACAAAGGTATCTAAAGGAATGGTACTCCCATCCAGGTAAATACCGGGACTCATCAGATGCCCAAAAATGGGCTCATCGATCCCGAACTGGATTCGGGTCGCCTTGTTAGTTAAAGCTATTTTACGACCGATAACTTTTTGGCCCCGGGCTATGAGTCTTTGAATCCAACCATATTGAACCCGATAGGCATCGTGCTGACTCATGTTTCCTAAAAGTCCGGAAAATGTTTCGACCGGTTTTTTAACTTCATAGCTATGGGCTACCTGATTTACGGCTTCTTCTATAAGTTCTTGTGAAAGGGCCATGGCTTTCTCCTTTCATAATTAAAAGGGTTTATCTCGGGAAGTATTTTGGAAAATTGTTTGCAATAGCGTATTTACTTTATATACGAAACCGGATCCAAGTCAAGCCTTTGCTATCCCCAGAGTTTGTTAACAATTCCTACTTAACCATTGACAAGGGAGTAAGGATCATGGATAATAGGAGATGGGGAGGAGATCTTAAAGTCTGTGAAGGCCCGGAGTCTAGCTTCTCATAGATTTTAGGAATCGGATATAAGTATGGTATATGCTTCACATGCGACTCCAGAAGGTACAGATACCTATCAGAAACGCTTTTCGGGGAAATTAGTATCGGGTCATTTTCGACTGCATCAGGGTTGCTGGCTTTCGTCTATCGGACTCGGTACGTATTTAGGTCATCACGATGTTACCACCGACACCCTTTATCGAGATGCCATCATTCGAGCCCTCGAGTTAGGCTGCAACGTCATCGATACGGCCATTAATTATCGATGTCAACGGAGCGAACGGGTCATTGGACAGGCTTTATCCCTTCTTTTTAAAGAAGGGCGCCTCAAACGGGAAGAAGTTCTGATTGCTACCAAGGGTGGATTTATTCCTTTTGATGGAGAACCTCCACGAAATCCCCATGCTTATATCCTGGAGACTTTTGTTAAGCCTGGCATCATTACCTTTGAGGATATTGTAGCAGATTGTCACTGTTTATCTCCGCGATACATACAGAACCAGTTAGATCGTAGTCTTAAGAATTTAGGTCTGGGATGTGTGGACATTTATTATCTCCACAACCCGGAAACCCAGTTAAGCGAGGTATCCCGGGAAGAGTTTTACCGTCGCATGAAAGCAGCTTTCCAGGTTTTGGAAGAAAATGTTACCCGGGGTAAGATCCAGTGGTATGGTACCGCAACCTGGAATGGGTATCGCACTTCTCCCCAGGCCCCTGATTATCTCTCCCTACAGGATCTGGTTGATCTGGCAAGGGAAGTGGGTGGGAAAACCCATCACTTTAAAGTGATCCAGCTTCCTTATAATCTGGCCATGGCGGAAGCTTTTACCCATCAGAATCAAGCTGTTAGAGGAGAAGTCCTGTCCGTCTTTGAGGCTGCACAGCGGCTGGGTATTACCGTTATGACCAGCGCTTCTATTTACCAAAGTCGATTAGCCCGCAATCTTTCCCCAACCATTTATGAATTTTTTCCTGGAGTTTCCACCGATGCCCAACGGGCCATCCAGTTTGTTCGATCTACCCCTGGAGTAACAACCGCTTTAGTCGGCATGAAACAGCGGGCCCACGTAGAGGAAAATCTCAAAACCGCCCTTACTCCTCCCATGAGCCAGGAAGAATTCATGCGGCTATTCTCGCAGGCCTCCTAAGAGACACGGAGACGCGGGGAAATATCTCCGTGTCCCCATGTCCCCCCGTCTCCGGGTCCCTAAGTCCCCGTGTCCTAAAGTCCCCATGTCCCCGCGTCCCAAAACTCCGGGTTCAAAATCACCTGACTCGGGCCAGGGTTTTCTCGTTAATTTGAAGAGTTCCGCACGGGAAAACAACTACACGAGCCTCCTTGCCGTACTCCATTTTGAGAACGTCGATAACTTCTGCCCATTTTTTACAAAAAATTGTGGTATCCGGGTAGCGGTCATAGACATCTGCCGGGGATACATGGGGGGAAAAGACGATAAACTTTCGGTTCTCAAACATTTTACCGGCCGGGCCCCGATCATGGGTCCGAATATTCAACCGCATATTGGTATCTCCCAGGGAATGAAAGCCACGCCCTTCCGAACTGGCCGTGGTCAGTACAATGGTTCCTCCGGGTCGAATTAAATCCTCACTGCGATTGTCCCAAATATTGAAGGCATTGCTAGCCTGAATAAATTCGGTGTCTTTTGGATAAGCATTAAAAATCCCTATATCAATAGGACCTTCTGGAACCCTGGTTGCATAGACCTGTCGGGCCAGGGAGACCGCAGCACGATGGGAGGCTACCAGATCTCCGACAAAAACTCCGGAAGTCCCTCCATGGGAATTCCCAACCGCGTTGATGCTCACATCCAGCCCGGCAATTCGGGCTGCCTCTTCCAGATCGGCCCGATGTTCATTTCCTTCAATAAATCCGATCCCACCTATTTTCCCAATAAGGGCCGGGGTATGGTTGGCCTGAAGCGTTTCTATTCCTGCAACCCCCGGTAACACCGCCTTAGCACCTCCACCGAATCCGGCAATGGGATGAGGGGTTATGAAGCTGTTACAAATTTTAAGATCTGCTTCATAGAAAGTCCGGTTGATGAAGAGTGGAGTCCCTCGACTGGTTTTTCCCAAATTTACCAGGTTCTCATAGGGATGATGGTTATATACCGGGAAGTTATCCACGACCTCCCGTCCCAGCTTTTTGATGAGATCTTCTCGGGTCATGGGTCGATGGGCTCCAAAGGACATGACAAAGGTAATCTGGGATTGATGAACCCCACCTTCCTCCAGTTGCCGAAGGATGAAAGGAATGAACCGATAGGCCTGGGTAGGACGGGTCAAATCATCGGCAGTAATCACAACCCTCTTTTTTCCTCTGGCCAGCTCCCGAATGGTTGGAGTCCCAAGGGGCGATTCAAAAGCCTGCCGAATGGCTTCATCACTCATATCCGGTGCATCCCTCATGGCTGCAACCTGAACATCCCAGGTATCGGGAAAAGTTAATTCGAATTGAGTATTCGCATACCAGGCCCCCCAGGGGATATAGACACTTTTCATGGTTTTCTCCTTTAGAAGAGAAGTCGGGAGTCAGGGAATCAGAACCGGAGAATTTTTTACCCTGACTTCTGACTTCTGGGGTTGATTATCTCATTACAAATGGATCTGGAACGGTTCCGGAAAGCTCCACCCACACACTTTTCACCTGGGTATATTCCCTCAACACTTCGGGTCCATTTTCCCGGCCATACCCGCTATTTTTATAACCTCCAAAGGGAGAAGCAAAGGAAATATTTCGGTAAGTATTGATCCATACCGTTCCTGCCTGGATTTCACGGGCTACCCGGTGGGCCCTTTGAATATCCTGGGTCCAGATTCCGGCCCCCAGTCCGTAAGGAGTATCATTGGCTAATCGAATGACCTCCTCTTCATCCCGGAAAGTCAGCACACTCAAGACCGGTCCGAAGATCTCCTCCTGGGCAATCCGCATATGGTTTTGCACGCCGGTAAAAATTGTCGGCTTGAAGAACCAGCCTTTACGGAGTTCGGGTTCGGTAGGCTGTTCACCTCCATAGACCAGCTTGGCTCCTTCTTGTAAACCTATCTCCACATACTTTTTAATTTTATCCAGTTGTTCTTTGAGGGCAATGGGACCCATTTCCGTTTCCATTTTTGAGGGATCTCCCATCTTAATTTTTGAGGCTTTATCGATCAGGCGCTCCAGAACCTCTTGATGGATTTTTTCATGGAGAAAGAGCCGAGATCCGGCAATACAGGTTTGTCCGCTGGCAGCAAATATCCCGGCAATGATTCCGTTTACGGCATTATCCAGGTTTGCATCGGGAAAGACAATATTAGGAGACTTCCCACCTAACTCTAAAGAGACCCGAGCCAGGTGATTGGCGGCGTTTTTAGCTACCAGTTTTCCGGTTTCCACTCCTCCCGTAAAGGCAATTTTATTAACCAGATGATGCCGGGTCAGGGCGGCTCCCGCGGTTTCTCCATATCCGGTAACGACATTGACAACACCGGGTGGAAATCCGGCCTGTTCTATGAGGGGAACCAGTTCAAGAAGGGAAGCAGAGGTATGCTCTGAAGGTTTGATGACAATGGTATTTCCGGTTGCTAAAGCCGGAGCCATCTTCCAAAATGTTAATAAAAGGGGAGAGTTCCAGGGTACAATGGCCCCTACCACTCCCAGTGGCTCCCGAAGGGTATAATTAAAAATGTTTGGTTTCTCCAAGGGAATAACTTCCCCCATGATTTTATCTGCCCATCCTGCATAATAGTAACACCACTGGGGAATAAGCCTGGTCTGAATCAGCATTTCCCGAATTAACTTTCCGTTATCCCGGGTTTCAATCTGCGCAAGTCGCTCGGCATGATCCTTGACCAGATCTCCCAGTTTCCTCAGGAGATTTCCTCGCTCCGTAGGGGTTAATCGCTTCCAGTCCGGACTCTCGAAAGCCTTCCGAGCCGCCCGAACCGCCCGGTCAACATCTTCTTCATCCCCTTCTGCAATCTCGGCCCAGACTTCCCCCGTATAGGGATTGATCGTTCCAAAAGTCTTTCCAGAGGCGGCTTCCTCCCATTGACCGTTAATATAAAGTTTGTATTTTTTGATTTCAGTCATTCCCATGAACCACAAAGGTGCAAAGGCACCAAGATCCATCCCTATTAAAGACGATTTTCAAATCCTATCGGGTCCTGGTATCCTGGTACCTTTGTGGCTGAGTAATTCTATTCAAACTAATTTTGTTTTTAACTTCTCAGAGTTCCTGTTCTCACCCTCAAATTTCAACAACGTGCTAAACCTATTCTAGGAATTTAACCTCTTCTGGTCAAGGATAAATTAATCCAGGAAACCAGAGTCTCATTTGAAAACCCAAGATATATAGGGCCTTAGTTAAAAAGAAAAGGTTTTGCTTGACATCCCTGGGAGAAAAAATCTAAAAATTAAAAGTGCTTACTATTTTTTAACTTAATAAATTTTTTGTTTTTTTAACTATTCAGGTCCTCACCCTTAACTCCTTTCCCGAAGCTTCTGGAAGAGGGAAAGAAGCTTCGGGAAAGGAGCAGAAGGCGAGGGGGCGAAAGGAGCAAATGATTATGAGTAGGCGATTTCTTGAATTCAAGAAACTTATGAAAACTACCGTAAGTCTAAGTATAATGGGCTTTTTGCTGTCTTTTTTATTTGTTCCCCCGACCAATTCTGCTGAGGAGGTGAAGCATACCGAAGTCACCGATGAAATGTTACTGAATGCCGGTAAAGATGGAAAAAACTGGTTAATGTATGGCCGGGATTACACGAACCAGCGTTATTCTCCATTGACCCAAATCACGACGGCCAATGTCAGTAAACTGGTTCCCAAGTGGGTTTTTCAAACAGGTGTGGTCCACTCTTTTGAGAATACCCCCATTGTCGTAGACGGCGTTATGTATATCACCACGCCCTTTAACCATGTATTTGCCATCGATGCCAGAACCGGCAAGCAACTCTGGAAGTATGAACACAAGGAGCCTCCCACCAGGATTTTCTGTTGCGGACCCAATAACCGGGGAGTTGCGGTTGCTTACGGGAAAGTCTACATGGCTACTCTGGACGCCCGCCTTCTGGCCTTAGATCAAAAGACCGGTAAAGTGGTGTGGGATGTTGAGACCGGGGATCCTACCGCCGGTTATGGAAATACCATGGCTCCCCTGGTTTATAAAAATATGGTTATCGTGGGAACTTCAGGGGCGGAATATGGAATTCGTGGCTTTGTAAAAGCTTTTGATGCCAAGGATGGTAAATTGATCTGGACCTGGTACACCATCCCCGAGAAAGGTTGGGAAGGAGAATGGAAAAAAACGACACCGGAAGGAGAAGATTTACATCGAGACATCGAAGCTGAGAAGAAAGCCATGGAAAAATATGCGGATGCCTGGAAGACAGGAGGCGGCTCTGTATGGATGACCCCCGCTCTGGACCCTGAATTGGGTCTGCTGTATGTTTGCATAGGGAATCCTTCACCGGACCTGGATGGTTCTGTACGCCCAGGAGATAATCTATATACCGAATCCATCGTCGCTTTGGATGTGAATAAAGGCGAAATGAAGTGGTATTATCAATATGTACCCCATGATGTATGGGATTTAGACGCAACCAGTCCGGCCGTTTTATTTGATGTAACGGTTGGAGGGAAAAAAGTGAAGGCGGTGGGTCATGCCGGAAAAACCGGTTGGGTCTATATTCTGGACAGAACCAACGGAAAATTGATTAAGAAATCCGAAGCCTTTGTACCTCAAGAGAATATGTTTGCACCCCCCACCGAAAAGGGAACCCGCATGCTTCCCGGAGCAAACGGAGGGTCAGAATGGAGTCCCATGTCTTACAGCCCTCAAACCCAAATGGTCTACGTTGCCGGACTCCATCAACCCATGCATTATATCGTCCATACAGCCCCTCTGGAAAAGGGTAAACTCTGGCTGGGGAGTGCTTTTATTGCGGCTCCTGGAGAGGAAAAGGATCAATATGGCACCTTCACGGCTATCAATGTGAATACAGGAAAAATTGTCTGGCAGCATAAGACGGAACAACCCCTAATAGGAGGATCCCTGGTTACCGCCGGAGGTTTAGTCTTTACCGGTGAAGGAAATGGTTATTTCGATGCCTTCGACGCAAAAACCGGAAAGCTCTTGTGGCGATTCCAATGCGGAGCCGGAGTTAATGCAGCGCCCATATCCTTTGAAGTAGATGGTCAACAGATGATTGCAGTAGCCGCCGGAGGAAATTTCCAGCTGGGTTTCCCCTATGGAGATACTATCTTCGTTTTTGGCCTGTCTAAATAATAAAATTCAGTTAATTTAAGTTAAAAAAACTAAAGTCGTTGCTACAAAAAATTGGGTGGCAACGACTTTAGTTATTTTTATATTTTTAGACTGATAAAACATGAATATTGAAAAACTCTGGCAGAGATCATGTTTGGTAAAGATGTTACTTTTGGTAGGACTTGGAGTGGTTTTCTTTAAAACCCCAATAACATTTGGGGAAGAAGCCTTAGAGCTGGAAAAACTGGGATGGAAATCCCAATGGATGACCGTCGATCCCGAAAAAAAATTTGTCTCGTTTGAAATCATCGGGGGTTATAACGGAGCCAATGGGACTTTTAATTTCAACGGTTTTTACGAAGGAGAACTTACTCTGACGGTTCCGTTAAATTGGCAGGTCGAGATAAAATACCTGACTAAAAGTGCCTATAAACCCCATAGCGCCGCCATTATTAAAGAGACCGATCCTCTACCGGAAGAAGGCGGAGCCGTTGCCTTCAGAGGAGCGACCACGATCAAATTAATCCAGGGTCTCCATGCCAATGAATCCGATACCTTTACCTTTGTGGCAGATAAACCCGGGAAATACCTGCTCTTTTGTGGAGTGACCGGGCATGGTCGAGGGGGCATGTGGGATTATTTTGTCGTATCCGAAACGGCTGATCGCCCCACGGTCCATATTGAAAATAAAACAAAAAAATAGTCAAAAATGGTTTCAGCCATACTCTTAGCAGCGGGCGAATCTAAACGGATGGGCCAACCAAAACAACTTCTTCCGGTCGACGGCCAGCCGATTCTGGTCCGATCTTTGCGAAATCTTATAACCTCCCAGGTAGATGAAGTCATTCTGGTCCTGGGTTATTATGCAGAACTGATTCTGGCGGAAGTTCGGCGATATTTCCAGGAGGGTTTTAAGGTCGTCGTGAATCCTTATTATCGAGAAGGAATGAGCCGCTCCTTACAAGAAGGTTTGAGGCAGATAAATAAGGAATCGGAAGCCGTTCTCATCGCCCTGGCAGACCAGCCTTTTGTAGAAACTCAATCCCTCAACAAAATCATTCAAGCTTATCACAACACCCCCTACGGCATTATCGTACCGACTTATCGGGGACAACGAGGAAACCCGGTTCTCCTCAGTTTAAAGTATAGACAGGAAATGGAGTCTTTAACCGGAGATGTAGGATGTCGGGAGATCCTGAAACGTTACCGGGAAGATGTGTTGGAAGTTGAGGTAGATTCTCCGGGGATCTTAAAGGACATCGACACTCCAGTAGATTATCATTCCCTACAGGTCTAATACGCTTTTCCCATTGAAACCTACCTAAACCCTGGGAGCAGCCCATCGGGGCTGCCCCCTATGCACCAAGTTAAGGACGAGACCTGGGGTCTAGACACCCCCTAACCCCATAGCGCCAGGATAAGAAGGTCAGCCCCAGCGGGGCAACCGGTTGATACTTCTTATTCTTATGCGGATAACAGGTTCTTTTTTCCCTCACCCCCGACCCCACACCCACGCTGCGGGAGAGGGGAAACAGCAGGTCTCCAGGCCAGCTTCCCAGGGAACCC
>JAUQPW010000057.1 GCA_030550175.1 bacterium | reverse complement strand
TTATGGGGTCTTTGTCCCTCATCCCTCACCCTAATAAAGAAGAATCAGCTTTTCCACACGAAGCACACTATCTGCCAGCTTAAAATCAAGGGGAAGAGTCCTATACAGGCTTATTTTTTTTATTTTCATCGGCCTTTCCAAATCAAATTGAGCATAATAATTATAACTTTCAAACCAGGGGCCTTTACGGATATGGGTCACCCAGGCGTTATAAATCATGGCCCGGTTGTGGGCGAGAAAGGGTTGAATATCCGGATTCCTGAAAGCCCATTCTGAGGTATGTTCACCTACCAGAATCGGAAAGGATGGGATCTCTCCTTTGTCCGAGGATAGGGTTAAGAAGGCTATGGCACCGGATTGGGGAAATCCTACGGAATTAGCCAGATTGGATACCAGAATCAGGGATCTGACCAAAGGAATTGAGTCCTCTTCCAATTTAATTTCCCAGGCTGGTTTATTCAAGGACAGGTAGAAAGGGTATATACCCGGAACAGGATAACGGCGGGGAGCCTTTAGGAACAGGAACAGGGGAATCAAAAGAAAAAGAATTATTATACCGATTACCCTCACCGCCTCCCTCACCTCCCTTCCCCCTCCCCCAAATTGGGGGAGGGGGAGCGAGGGGGTGGGGGAGCGAGGGGGAAGGGGGGTGAGGGAGGTAAGGAATACAGGGAGAGGATGGACCAGATACCCCAAAAATATCAGGAATCCAAATACCGGTATCCAGACCCCCCAGGAGGGCCAGAAGGATTCTGAGGCTAAGGTAGGATAAAAAAATAAAATTTCTCGACCGAGAGTTTCCGCCAGACCAACCTGGAAATTTCGGAATTTTCCTATCAAAGAGGGGATGTCGGAATATCCCAGAAAGAGAGAGATCACCAGACTTAAATTCATTAAGAAAAGAATCAGGACAAGCCCGAAAGAGAAAAGGATGGAGATAGGGAAGGATGACCCGTCCTTTTTTCCAACCATGCATCCAAAAAATAGCGCCATGAGTCCTCCCAGGGTAGGAAGGAGGGGGATAATATCTTCCGGGTCAAAGGGTCTGATTAGCTCCGGACTGAAGGGACTGGCCGGAAAACCGTAACGAATCAGGCAGAGGAGAAAGTAAACGAGTAAGGCCGGGGTTAAGGTTAAAAATTTCTTATTTAAACCTTCCCGAAGAAGAACTCCTGCTCCTAAAAACGCCGATATATAGAGCGGTGCATAACTGAAAAGTCCAAGTTGTCTATCGAGAAGGAGTGCAAAGACGCTTTCCAGAAAGGAAGTTGGGTGGAAGGTCGGATTAGGAACTATCGTTTTAAATGCAAGGCCTAAAAGAACCATCATCAGAGCAAACAAAATCGCCCGGCTTTCGATACTTGTTTGAGCAAGCTTTTCCAACATCCACCGTTTCCCCACCCTCAAGAGGTACCCCAACAGATAGGCCCCCCCCAGGGTAACCCATCCCAACAATAGGGGCGCAAAACGTAAAGGAATCTGGACCAAAGGAAAGTTGAAGGTTATTAAAAGCCAAACCAGAAACGAAGCAGTCAGAGAACCGGATAAACTCAGACTTAACATGAAAACTCCTGGGGTCAGGCAGGCAATCAAAAGGGTCTTGATAAAGAATCCCCCCACCGAAGTAAAAGGATAAGGAGAGGTCTGGGTAAGAGGGGCCAGAAGGATATAAACCCCTAGGTTCAGGAAGAAAAGAAATAAAATCAACTTTCTCAGATCCAGATCCGGCTTTTCCAGGTTAGAAGAAACCTGCCGATCCAGGGTAAATAATTTAAGGCTAAAGTAGCTTAAAAAGATTCCTTTGATAAAAATTAAACTCAGCAAGAAGAGTTCAAACCAGAAATTAAAATTCCGGAGTCTTTCCAAGAAAAATTCCAAAGCCAGAAACGCAAGGGCGAAAGGATAGGTAAAGAGATCGACTTTCAGAGCAGTTCTTTTTATTTCTTGCCGGGTTCTAATTCGGAACAACCAGTGATAGAAGAAGAGGAAGGTAAGATAAACTAAGGGGATCCAGACCGCATACAGATAAGCTGCGGGAACGGGAAGAAAATTCTGAAAAGCAAGGTTCTGGGAAGGGGGAAACAGGAGGTATAGAAAAATTCCCAGAAGTATAGAAAAAATCAGGTTAATGAAAGAATTAAACAGCTTCAGAGGGAACTGCTTATTTGTAACGGGAATTTACTCTACAAACAAGCAGTTCCTGACTACACCGAAAGAAAGGAGTTAGATGTTTTACAATGGATCCTCACTGCATCAAAGGTACTATTTGCCACCGGAAGCCGACACGGGAAGATCTCCGGCCAGTCCCCAAAACGATACCATGGGGAAGGCGGTATTAAACCCGGAGGAGGAAGTAGCAATATGCCATATTCCAAACCCAAAGGAGGTATTAAAAATTCCGAGATCGGTTTTTCCGTCTCCATCAAAATCCGCCGGAACCGGAAGATCCCCCTGGGCTCCAAAAACCTTTTGAACGGATTGACCATTTACTAACGCGATCCAGGCTCCGGTACCGGGTCTCCAGACTGCTATATTGGCTTTAGTATCTCCATCGTAGTCTGCCGGGACCGGTATATCTCCGCTTTTTCCAAGATTGAAAATTTGAATGCCTCCTCCGGAGTTCAGGATAAACCATTGTCCCGTCGAAGGCCTGAAGACGGCCAGATCATCCTTTCCATCTCCATCATAATCGGCAGGAGCCGGTATATCTCCGGCTTTTCCCCAGTTCAAAACGATGGGTAAACCACTGCCGGAGGAGAGGATATACCAGTCTCCGGTTGAAGGCCTCCAGACGGCAAGATCGGTCTTCTGATCCCCATCATAATCCTTAGGGACCGGAATATCGCCTGATTGACCCCAGGTCAAAGGATTGTCAACTCCACCCAGAAGGATATGCCAGTCTCCGGTTGAAGGCCTCCAGACGGCAAGATCTGCGATTCTGTCTCCATCGTAATCCCCCGGGGTTGGAATATCGTCGGCAAGTCCAAAGGAAAAACCGAAAATGGAAGTCCCCTGTATAAACCACTGTCCGGTAGAAGGGGTATAGACTCCAATATCTGCCAGATTATCTCCATTATAATCCGCTAGCCCTGCAAGGGGAACGGCTAACTCAGATGGAATAACCCCCGGCCCTGTATCGTTGAACAGCCCGGTTCCTCTGGCATTGGCCTTAAACTGGGGCCAGGGGAGTACCGATCCTCCTCCGGTTTGTTGCAAAATCTGAACATCGGCCCCTTCCACCACAATCTCCTGACGTCCATCTCCATCTATGTCCCCAATGGCAGGAGTATTGTTTAGCAGGTTAGGAATAGAGGCACTGGAGAGAAGGATTCCGTTAGCCCGAACGATGTTTAACTTTCCGAAGGCAACAACGATAATTTCAGGGATTCCATCCCCATCCACATCTCCAAGAACCGGGGAGGCTAGAAAACCCGTCGCCCCAAGCGCTGCTTTATCTAAGGTTACCGGAAAACCCGAAAGCAAAGCCCCTGTATTTCCTTTAAATCCATAGAGCTTATCGTCATCACTACGAACAAATACCTCCAAAATTCCATCTCCATCCACATCGCCCACAGCCGGAGAACTGGGAACCTGAAATCCTCCTGTGGTTCGACTCCAGAGGAGTCGACCCGTTTTGGTATCATACGCAAAGACCGTTCGATTGGTCGCCCCACTGGGGGGTTGTTTAAAAGGCCGACCTGTTCCGAATACTATATCCAGACGACCGTCGTTATTTATATCGGCAAGGGCCGGGGTGGAATTAAAGACTTCATCGATATTGACCACCAGGTTAACCTTAGTCGGGCATAGGGGACAGAAAGGGTCGGGAGGGCAATTAGCGGGTTTCACAAAAGGTGTATTGGTATCGAATTTACCGGTTTTCCCGTCAATCACCAAAAGCCCACCTCCTGGCTTTGCCAGGGTAAAATTGACGGCAGCTGCACAAGGTCTTGCATCGTTGGCCTCAATTCCAAGAATGACTTCGGGTTGTGGATCATTATCAATATTGGCAATAACAGGTGAAGAAAAGATGGTATCTCCGGTTTTTATCCCATTATATAATGTGGGTACACCCTGTTCATCCACCAAATCAGACCAAAAGGTATTCCCATTGATATCCATCGCCCTGAGAATCTGATCGAAACTCCCCACCACAATGTCTAAAATTCCATCTCCGTTTAGATCTCCCAGAGCAGGCGATACAATGCTGCTATCCGGTACGTTATCCAGAGGATCTATACTCCGATTATCAAAGACAAAAATCTGCCTTTGTAGAGGAGGAAGAAACCCTCCAGCATCCAGTAATTTCAATAAAATAACGCCTCCCGGACTCGTGGATTGAAAATTTACATTCCCAGTTGTAACGACAATTTCCAGAAGCCCATCCCCATCCATGTCCGCTACAGCCGGAGTTCCCTGAACCGAAGTCGGAAAACCGTTTATCCGTAAAGGAACCTGCCATAACAATCTACCGGTTCCATCAAATCCGTTCAAATTACCCGCTTCATCTCCCGCTATAATCTTCAAAGTGGCCGGATTATTATCCAGATTCACAATGCGAGGAGAGGTAAAAGGGGCCCTTCCAAGATTATTTTGGGCAAAAACCAGACTCTCAGGAACCCAGATGGATAGAAGCACAACTGCAAAATATCCCATAATCTGTCGCTTTGAGATCATAAGCCTCCCTTTAATCTAATAATTTAAAGTATGCCTTCCGACATCGGCAAATTTCATATATCCTTTGCCTTGCCATCCGGCGTAAGGTTAGTCTATCTCAACACATGGGTAATTTACTTTGATACAGTTTTCGATTTACAGCAAACTTAATACCAAAGCTTCAGAAGGTTGAACAGAGTGAAGGATCCCTGGCTTATCCAACTCCTCTGAGCCTCCGGAAACTAATGCCTTGTAAAGCTAATTCGGCATAGTTTTCTTCTCTCACCCTCGACCCCCCATAGGCATCAGGATAAGGCTGTTAGCCCCAGCAGGACAGCCTGTTTAACAGGCGCTGCCAGGAGCTTGAAAAAATTCTGAAATCTGAATTCCCCAACCTGTGTCGGAGGCTACCAACGGTTCGCCCTTAACCCCTCTCCCGAGGCTTCGGGAGAGGGGTTAGGGGTGAGGGCAAACAGGATAGAATCCCGGTCTATTTTAGTCGGTATTGTCAAGAGATTTTTGGACTCCTTCCATCTCTTTCAGTTTCTTGTAAATAAACTCGGCTGCCAGTCTATGACCTTCCGTATTCCAATGACCATCGGAGGCATAATGAAACTGGATGGGTCGACCGGCCTTTTTAAGATAATCCCGAAACAAGGGGGTCAAGGCAAGAAAAGGAATGGAATGTTCCTGGCAGAAGTCCTCCAGAATTTTATCGGGTTTGTCGATGTCCCAGTTCACAGGGGCATATCTCTCGAGCTGATCCGCAAAAGTACCATCGATAAAGGAATCTCGGTTAGTCAAGGAAACAAGTAAAAACCTGGCATGATGGTTCTCGGCTTCTTTCTTGATTTTTAAGATCAATTTCTGGGTAATATCCCAGGCTTCCCGCCACTCCGGCGTAAGCCTGGGATTATAAAGACCCCAGAAGTCCCTCTCGGTATGTTGAGGTAAAAACCATCTACGAAGCCTGGGAGCAGTACGGATTTTTTGTAGAATAAATCGGTAAGTATAAAGATTCTCCCAGAAGGGAATGCGGGTTGCCCGGGGTGGAATAAGTTTCAGGTCTCCATTGTCATCCGGAATAAAGTAAGGACGATAGGTTCGCTCCCATTCGGTTCCTGCCATGGATTTTTCCAGCTTTAAGGAATTGTTCAAAACATCGTTCAAGGATAAAAAAGCCAGAATAACAAGATCCGGTTGATAAAGGAGTCCATATTCTTTAAGAAGTAGATATTCCTGACCGGTCCCATAAGCTGCTACTCCTAAATTTAAAACTTCAAATTTTTTCTTGGAGAAATCGTCCTTGACCGTATCTCCGTTTAAAAGGGTTTCCAGAACCTTGGCAAACGTTTGTTCCAACGGAACTTGAAGCCCCTCCGTCATGGAATCTCCCAGTATAATAATTCTAAAAACCCCCTCCGGTTTCTCCAGGGAATAGTCTCGATCCCGAAACCCGGCGGAGTTGATCCGAATCAGATTGGAAAATTCCTGATTTTCCCACCGACCTTCTTTATTGGGAATCAAAGACCAGCCTAAGGAAGGATGGGGCTGCCAGAAGCTGGTCGGAGGTCGTTCATGGGAAGGCACAGATACCAACAGCCGCAAACCTGCTTCCAAAAATAAAAAACAGAGAAGAAGAGCCCCAGTTAATAAAAAAAGATTTTGTAAAACAGATTTTAAGTTCTTATAAAGGGCTCGATTCACGGAAAGGTTTCGTTTCTTCACGCCTGATAAACCGGATACGCTTAAAATTTACCCCTAACTTCCTCATTTCCCCATAAACGTTTGGGGATACCTCATAAGCATACTTAAACTTGATCTTATTAAGGGCTTTTACCTTTTCTGCAGGGAAGACCACTTCATAATCCTTGTAAACAGAAGAACCTAAAACTACGGTATCGACTCGACTCCCATTAAGATAAATTTCCATGGTTTGCACCTTATTAGAAATTCTAAACGGAAAAGCCGTTATCAAGACTTTGTAAGAGGTATTTTCCTGGAGTGGAACGATCATCTCGGATTCCATCCCATCGGACCACCGGAACCGATTATCCTCTTTACCTTCCGGGCCGGAAAACCCCTTTAACAGGTAAATCGACGCGCTTTTATCACCCAAAACGATCTCTTCCACTGCAATGGGAGT
Organism: bacterium; assembly: GCA_030550175.1. Classification (GTDB taxonomy): domain Bacteria; phylum Moduliflexota; class Moduliflexia; order Moduliflexales; family JAUQPW01; genus JAUQPW01. Next base: position 28,421 of record JAUQPW010000057.1, on the reverse strand, counting down.
TAAGCTTAAATAAGTTATTTTGTCAACTGTTACATAATGTTTAAAGAATTTTCCATCGGGTAACCGAACGGGCCCTTCTGGATCCGCCCGGTCTATGAGAATTTTATCTTTTAACGAATAAAAAGGTTCAAAATCAGAGATTGTATCACCCACCACACAGATATTCTTTAAATTTAGAACGTTTCTGGTATTGGAGAGGGATCGATCCAAATCTCCTTCGAATACCGTTGCTTTCATTTTACCCAATCCACCTAACACGTATACATAGGAATTCAGGTATGTTCCGATCACAGCTTCACAGCCGGAGTTACTGAGTAATTCTCCAGATTGAAATGTTAAAGAAGTCGACGAGAATGTCCCTTCTTTTCTCTCTTTCAGGAGATGGTTGCCTTTTTCCAGGGTTGTAAACAAGGCCAGAAGTATACCTGTGGTACATAGACTAAATAGAATTTTTCTCTGACCGATTAAAAAAATCCTCCAGATGGCCAACATACTTACCGAGGAGGCCAGAAAAAGTAACTGAACTCCGGTTACAAAATACCGGGGATGGGCCAGGTTGGCATAAAACCATCCATTAAAAAGGGGGATGATCAGACCGGAGACTCCCAAGATCAGCAGGCTCAACCAAAGAAAAAAATAAAAAATAGAGATGGCATCCCTGATCCTGTACCAAAACCGGATATACAACCAGAGTGAAAAAAAGAGTATATTGAGAACCCCAACACTTAGCCATACAGAAGGTGGAAGAAAATGATAGAGATTATAAATGGCTTCTCCCAAATAAGGTCGCACCTGATTCCAGGTTGCAAAACCCAGATACTCTGAATGATAAGGTGAAAGGTTTTTGAGTAGTGATACCAATCCCAAAGAAGTACCCCCATTCCACCAATACCACATCCTGATCCTTTTAGTTATCAGGAAATCTACTAGGGTAAAGGCTAAGGCCAATATGGCCAGAAATAGTATCGTCAGATCGTTTATCCAGGATGCCAGAGCAGAAAAAACCATCAAAGGAAGAAACCCTTTAGAAGAATGGATAAATTTTCTTAAAGCCAGGAGAACGGTCATACTTAACAAAAATAAATACTCCGGGGCGAAAGCGATATCCAGGGTGGCATATTCCAGGGTATTGATATCCGGAAAGGGGATAAAGGTAGGGATCAAAAAGATAAAACCCAGGGGCAGGAAAAAGAACCTCCATTTTCGGCCGGGATTCTCTAAGAAAAGGGGAACGGAAAAGCCAAGGGTAATGGAAAACGCCAGTAATAATGTAATAAAGGGAAGCAGATAGGTCGTACCCAAAATCCCGAAATAAATTTTTGCCAACCAGCAGATAAGATTCCCTCTTCTGGCCTGTCCCCAGTAGTAAATATTCTCAGTCAGGGGCGTATTTTCCACGATCATATTCAGTACAATGGCCGAATCTGAGTTAAAATAAACGGCTTTGGTTGGGTCTACAAAAGGGTAGATAAGAAAGGTAGTTATAATCACCGGAAGCGAAGACAAAAGATAGTACTTCCAGGACTGTTGGGGCCATAGGGTATCCTGTGAAGACCTTTTGAACAGGTAAAGTCCTGAAAAAGAACCGAGGATCCCCAACCAGGCCCACTTCAGGAGTGCCAACATCCGGTCGAATCCGCGAGCCCATTGATATCTCCTATAGGTGATCGGATAGGGGGATAAAACGTGGGAGGGAATCTTCTCTAAATTCTGATCCCCATAAGCCCATAAAAGTTCCATCCCGTAAAGACCCCCACCCTGAAAATATCTCACTCGAATCGGATACACACCGGGCTCTAAATACACTTGACCCTGGGCTCTTTTTAATCCATGGACCCCTCCGTTATCAACCACCCGCTTATTCTGTATGGAGAGGTCGGAGCCGTCATCGGAGGCCGTGGCAAAGGTATAAATTCCAGACCGTTCAATGAAAATAAATCCATTCCATTCGATACTAAACCTGTTCTCATGAAACCTCCTCTGATATTTATCCAGGGCCTTTACAGAGATATCGGAGTCTTGGGTTACCCACCGAGGAACTCCCTGCCAACTCGGATTGGCATAATACTTTCCCTCCAATCCCTGGGGAAATGAGAGGTACAAATGCAGTAAGTAAGCCAGGGAGGATATAAAAGCTAGGCCGATCAGGACGAGGGTCTGGGGCCTCCGTAGATAATCATAAGTCATGGACTGCTAAGAGGGTAAAATATGGGGGTGTGGAAGTGTGGGGGTATGAGGGTATGGGAGTGTGGGAGTATGGAGGTATGGGAGTGTAGGTGTAAATTCCTCCACACCCCCACACTCCCACACTTCCACACTCCCACACCCCCACACTCCCACACTTCCACACTAAAGATATAGCTACTTCGTCACACCTCGTAAGAATTGAATATCCTTCCAGTCCCAGATTCTTTCAGGATGTAGATCGACGTTTACAGGTTCTTGATTCCAGCGATATACGTTCCAATCGTTGGCGCCTCTATAATGGATCCAAAAACTGATTACCATGAAACACAGGAAGATAGAAGCTAGAATTGGTTTCTTTGGGCTCTTGAGTTGAGGGATATGTTCTAGAACCGGAATCAAGAAGTAGATAAAGTAAGGAATCACATCCGAAAAAAGTCTGGGGCCAAAGGAATGGCCAGCCCACCAATTCCTTGAAGGAGAAAGCAAAGAGATCGAGAGCCCATGGAGAACCAGGAGGCTTAATAAAAATTTATCCAGCGTCTTAAACTGCCCTTTCTTGATTTTCAAAACAACTCCATAGATCGAAAACAACAGGATAGGAGAAAAGGTAAATATACCCCGTGCAGGGCTGATCAGGTTGGCGGCTAAGGCTTCAAAAAAATGGGTATTGGGTCCCAATTTTTGGGGAAGAAGATAATAAAACGGCAAAAAGGAATGAGACACCGAAAGATTAAACCACAAAAAAGGTATTCCCACCGTCATGACCCAGAAAAGATAAGGTAAAAAATAGGGTTTATATTGGATTAAAACAAAGGCGGTAAATAAAAAAACCGACAGGCTATTGGTCGGACGTATCACGTAAGAAAATGCCAGGGATAGACCGACAAATTGGATCAACCCGGGCTTATTTCTCGCCGATAAAACCAGGTACAGGGTAAGGGTTAACATCAGCATAGAAGGTCCGTGTTGCCACAGGGCACGACTGGCTGTTGACCAGGCAGAGGTACAAAAAGCAAAGATAAAAACCAGGAGAAGTGAAGAAGTATTCTTCAAAAAAAGACGAGCGATAAGATAAATCACCATAGCCGTCAGGGCAACAATAAAAGAAGCGATAAAGAGCTCAATACCGAGGGGAACAGTCTGTTTTACATATTCTTCTAGATTAAAAGATATTAAACGGGCCAGGACCTGATCCATAACAAAAACAAAAGGCACGGCTATCAGGGAGACCCCAATGGGATACAGGGTGTAGAAATGATCATCGAAGACCTGAATAACGTAGTAATCGTATCGGGAGATCAATTCATGGTATTCATCTAGATTGGCATTCCCTTCCTTGATAAGGCTCATAGCCGTGGGAATAGACCACTGGGAATCAAAGGAGGTAATAACCTCACTCTTAAAATAGCCGATAAATACCACCAGGAAAATGAATGTCAAATTAAACGGATAACTTAAAAAAAAGCGTTCATACTTAGAAATTCGTTTGGACAGGGGAGGGCCAATGAGATAAATGAGGGTTGCCAGCCAGGTCCATTTAAGGAACTCTTTACCTCGATGAAATCCCTGTCGAAGTTTATAATCCCGGTTGCTGAAAGGATAGGGTGATAAAACGGAAGAAGGAATTTTTTCCAGGGGCTGATCTCCCAAAGCCCAGAACGCATCCATACGATAAAAACCCCCGGCCTGAAAATACCTTATGTGAATGGGATAAACCCCGGGCTCCAGGTTAATCTGACCTTTAACTTCTTTCAATCCATGGAGACCCCCGTTATCCACAACCCGCCGGTTATCCACGAAAAGATCGGAGCCGTCATCTGAAGCGGTCATAAAGGTATAGGACCCAGGCTTCTCTATCCGGATGAATCCCTTCCACTCGACACTGAATTTATTTTCTGAAAACGCCTTACGATGCTTATTCAACACAGCCGTAGAGATCTCAGAATCTAAGGTTACAAATTGAGGTTCCCCCTGCCAATTTGGATTCGCATAGTATTTACCTTCTAATCCAGAGGGGAATGTGAGATAGCGGGCCAGCAGGTAAACCGTCCAGGATATAAGAAACAGGCCTATTAGATAGAAAGTTTGCAGCCTTTTTAAGGGTATCTTCTTTAAGATTAACATAACCGCCACAATAAATCCTTCTTGACATGCCATCTAAAATATATTAGATACTTGAAGAACGTCCAGTAAACTTTTCAGGAAAACGAAAAACAAAGGGGATTTTTAGATAAAAAAGCGCAATTTCATGGAATCCAGCATATCTTCCCGGGAAAGACCTCGAATTCTTATTATATCCAACGCCCTTATCGGTCAGCAGATGTCCGGTCCGGCCATTCGGTGTTTTGAATTTGCCAATGTGCTCAGCAAATTCTTTAAAGTAAGCCTGGTTACTCCTTCGGCCGGTAACCTGGCTTCAGAGCGATTCCAGATTTTGACCTGTGAGCGTCATGAGGAAGATAAGATGCAAAAGATCGTGGAACACCACGATGTGATTCTCATCCAGGGGCAGGTTCTCGAATTTTTTCCTTTCTTGAAGGAGACTAAAAAAGTTTTAGTGGTGGATCTGTATTGTCCCTTTATCTTAGAGGAACTTGAGAAGCAGAGAAGACTTTGGAGCGATCCTGCAACCGGTTCCATCCAGGCCCTCGAAGAGCAACAAAGGGTCCATGAGACCATTTCCAGAATCGTTCGGGATCAACTTCTGGCAGGGGATTATTTTCTTTGTGCCCATGAGCGACAAAGGGATTTCTGGTTAGGGATGCTCTGTGGGTTGAATCGGGTGAATCCTTACACCTATCATCAAGATCCCTCTGCACGTCGTCTTCTTGATCTGGTTCCCTTTGGAATACCTTCTGAAAAACCGATACACTCCCGCCAAGTCTTAAAAGGGGTCTATAAAGGTATTACGGAACAAGATAAGGTCCTGATATGGGGAGGGAGTATTCTGAACTGGCTGGATACCCTCACCTTGATTAAGGCCATGGATCGGATATCCCAGATAAGAAAGGACGTAAAGCTGTTCTTTATGGGTACTGAACATCCCGATCAAATTCGAGAGAAGATGTTGGCCGATACCCTTAACTTAAGTAAAAAGCTGGGTCTTACGGGCAGAACGGTCTTTTTCCATACTTGGGTTCCTTATAAGGAGCGACAAAATTATTTTTTAGAGGCCGATATAGGCTTGAGTATCCATTTTTCCCATCTGGAAACCCGGTTTTCATTTCGGACGCGTATTCTGGATTACCTGTGGACGGGGCTCCCTATCATCGCAACCAGGGGGGACTACTTCAGTGAATTGATTCAAACCCACCGTTTAGGCCTGACCGTCGAAGCGGAAGATGTGGAGGATTTAATCGCCGCTATCCTTAAGCTGGTGGAGGATCAGGACCTTCGCCAAAATTGCTCGGAAAATGTCAAAGCCGTAGCCTCCCGGTTTAGCTGGGAAGTTGTGACGCAACCTTTGGTAGATTTTTGTCAGAACCCTACAAAGGCAGCCGATAAGTGGCGTTGGAAGGCAGAACAAAACTTTGGAATTTTCTCCTCCGGACAGCCCGGAGGATTACCGATAACCCCCCTCCAGAGGGCTACCCTGACTTCCAGGAACTACTTAGATAAACTCTACGAGCAAATCCTAACCAACATTCGGGCTCAAAAGGCCGAAAAAATTGCCCTGCTGGATCGAATTGCCGATCTCGAAGATAAACAAAGGATGCCTTCAGGGGCTCAAAGTAAGTTTAAGGTTGGACCTTACCTGGTCTGGGCTAAAAAGGGTGGGAATCACGTCCTGGGGCTGTTTAAAAACCTCCGCGCGGAGCGGCGACGAAAAAAATTGAAGCTAAGTCAGTATCCTTCCTGCGAAATCCAGGGAGCGGATACGGTGGGAGAAAGTTTTATCGCCGTAAAGAACAATCTCTATCGAATCGATATTAAATTTGCCACGTATCTACGTCAGGTTCGCCATGATCTCCTCTTTCATCTTAAAGAAGACCGTAACGCCAAACAAGACCTGGTCTGTCTGAAAATCCATACCTCTCAACTTCGGGATAATGCTTTTTATTCCTTTATTTTTCCTCAACAGATCCTCTCAGAGCGGAGATCTTATTATTTTTATTTAGAATCTCCGGATTCGGTCAAAGGGGATGCGGTTTCCGTTTGGTGTACGGAAGAAGCCTCTTCCGATCAGTTTCACTGTCAACCTATCCAACGCTATGAGCGGGGCTGGAAAGTTGGAGATCATATTGTTTTCAGGGTTTATTATGTATAGTCCGCGGTCTGTTGTCCGATGCCTTCAAGTCCCGAACAACGGACAACGAACAACGGGCAATCCCTAATCAAAATGAAAGCAGCGGTTTTATATGAGTTAAATCAACCCGTTGTTGTAGAAGAATTAGAGCTTGAAAAACCTAAAGAACGGGAAGTATTGGTTAAAATGGTAGCCAGTGGAGTCTGCCATAGTGATCTCTCTGTAACCAATGGAACGATTCCCTTACCTTTACCTATTGTGTTGGGACACGAGGGAGCCGGAATTGTAGAAGAAGTAGGACCCGGTGTGACCGCTGTAAAACCAGGAGATCATGTTATTCTCTCCTGGGTACCTAATTGTGGTCAATGTTCTTTTTGTGCGATGGGAAGATCCTATCTGTGTGAAGCCAGGGCGCTGACCCGAGGGGGGACCATGCTGGATGGAACCCGGCGGATCCGTAAGGGAACGAAGGAATACAATCATATGCTGGGGGTTTCAACCATGGCAACCCATACCGTTGTCCCTGAGATCAGCCTTGTGCGTATTGATCCGGATATTCCCTTAAGGGAAGCTGCCCTGATCGGCTGTGGAGTCATGACGGGAGTTGGGGCGGTGATTAATACCGCCAAAGTGGAACCCGGCAGCCGCGTGGCGGTATTCGGAGCCGGAGGGGTTGGACTTAATGTAATCCAGGGAGCTGTTCTGGCCAGTGCAGAAACCATTATCGCAGTAGACCTTCTGGATCGCAAGCTCCAATTTGCCAAACAATTCGGAGCTACCCATCTTATCAATGCTTCCAGGGAAGATCCCGTCCAGAAGATTAAAGATCTTACCGGCGGAGGCGTCGACTACGCCTTTGAAGCCATCGGACATGGGGCCGTTATCACGCAGGCTTATCAAGCTACCCGTCGAGGTGGAACCACGGTTGTTATCGGCGTGGCCGCCCCAGGAGTCCAGGCTTCGATACCGGCCAATACTCTGGTCCTTGAAGAAAAAACCCTTAAAGGCTCCTATTATGGCTCGGCCCGGGTTCAGGTCGATATTCCTAGGCTGATCCGCCTTTATAAATCGGGCCGGCTGAAATTAGGAGAGTTGATCAGTAATACCTATCCTTTAGAAGATATCAATAAGGCCTTTGAAGATCTACAAAAGGGTGAGAATGCACGGGGCGTCCTGGTTCATTCCCAGGCAATTCACAATTAGCAATCAACCCATTCACAGTCAGTAATTAACAATTGACAATTAGCAATTAATAAACCTTAATGGGTTAGTTCTCCATTATTAATTGTTCATTGTTCATTGTTCCATGGTTAATTGAAACTATGTCGGTTATAGATCAAGGTTTGGTTATAAATGGAGATATCTACGGAGATGAGGATTTACGGGTCAAAGGATATATTAAAGGAACGATCTTCCTCAAAAACGGAGGGATTTATATCGAAGAATCCGGGAAGGTAGAAGGGGATATTCTGGCGGTTCATATTTACATTATGGGTCATTTCCAGGGTAAAGCCATTGCTTTGGAAAAGCTCAAATTATCCTCCACCGCCCGAGTTGAAGGTGAACTCCAGGGGGCTCTGGTAGAGATTGAAGAAGGGGCTTTTTTCAAAGGTCAGTTGAATATCAAACAGATAGATCCGGTTGAGGCAGAAATAAAGGATTTTAAATCCCTCTCCGAAGAAGATTATGAGAAATTACGCCAGTGGCGGGTCCGAAATAAGATTACCGTCTAGGTCAGGAAAAGGAACTTCGAAGTTGCCTGATATGTTCCAGGGTCGTACGACATCGGGCCAGAACAAGAGGATATTCTTCCCGCAGGGTCCTTATAACCCCTTCTAAAATATATTGATCTGCTTTGAGATCTAAGCCTTGAATATCCTCTTGTCTTTGAATACGCTCATACTGACGGATCAGTTGTTCGGCCGTGCTGATGATAATGGCGGTATTGAGTTTTTCGGTTATTTGATTTAAATCAAAGGGAAAATTCTTGGCGTAATTTTCTAACTTTTCCTGGATAACTTGCTGATACTCCTCGTAAATCTCAATGGCGTTTTCCTCACAATAGGTCTTGAACAATTCAGGATCTTCCCCGGAGACCAGGATGATCTCTAGATCCTCTAACAGCAACTTATAAAACTGAAGCCGTTCCTTAAAAAAGGATCTGCCGATTTCCTCGGTGGAGAGTCCCCAAAGTTGCGAACAGACATCCTGAGCCAGCTTGATTCGGCCCTGGATGGCTTCCTGATCTTTAGCCAGTTTAGCACCAAAAAGAACCACCGAACTCGGGTCGTTTTTCCCCTGACTGAGAAGGTGCTCCGACCAACCTGCTACTTCAATGACCATGGTCAGAAAGGGAGTCTCTTCGATTTGATTTAAAAATCCGATTTTAAGGAATCTATGGATCTTTAAAGAAAGGGAGATAAGCTGCTGGATTCGGTCCTGGGGCTCGTTCTCAGAAAGGAATCGTTCTAAAATCCACTGGGCTTTGTCCACCAAAGGAATCGGACTGAGCTCATCTAAAACCTCTGTAAGATCTTGCTGGAGGGAAATAATATGGCTTTCGAGCTTTTTTAATTCAACCTTACCCGGATTAAATCGGGGATTTAGCAGGGCTTTTCGATAAAACTCCTCCAGGACGGGTAAGAGTTTTTCTATTTTATACTCCACTTCGATATAAGCCGGATCGCTCAGATTTGAATCCAGTAGTTGTAGGGAAACCTTAAGACCGTCTATACATTGTTCCAGTTGACTTACAATATCATCCTCTTGAACCAGCATAGTTTTGGATCTGGGTTACCTTTCTTGAACCGTACCCTTTTACAACGAATTATTTCATCTCGAAAGCCGTATCAATTTGATTTAAAACGCTCTCTAATTTTGAGATTACAGAATCCTCCCCTTGATTTACCCTGGCCATCACCGTATCCAGATTCTGAATCACCTGTTCTCTATCCGGGAGATGGGATTGGGCAGCTATGGATTTGATTTTCTGAAGGTGAGATTGAAGAGTTTTATAGGAAGTACCGGTGTAAATATCCCATTTAGCCTGTAAGAGAGCGCTTTTAAGTTGCTCTGTATGCAGATCTGTAGCAATTTGATCCAGTTGGGTTTGTATTCGGGCAAGTTGATCCCGAACAACCTCGAGCCGATTGGATAAATCGTTTAAAGAATTAAGCTGGGGTTGAAGGGTATTCAGTTGCCGGGTCGTTTCCTGGTAAACTGAGCTGAGATGGGTTAAATTGTCATTGATTTTGGCCAGCTCTTCTTCAGCAGCCCTACGGAAGGTATTTAAGTCATTGAGATTTTCTTCTAATTTATGGATGTTGACAGGAATTAAAGTTCCGGTAGTTCCGGATTCGGATCTCCCTTTACCGGTTGGATAGACGACCACATAGAAGGCAAACAGGAGAGCGATAAACGAAAGACTCAGTGCGAGATAACTCGCAGATTCTGAAAAATTATCTCCTCGATAGATCGGAGAACGGTCTGGTGTATCGGGGGGGGATATAAAATCCTTTTTTACCTGACTTTTTTGCATATTCTCTAAGGCTTCCAGTTCTGCAAGTCCACGTTTTTTCATCATTTCGATTTCTTTTTCCATCCTGTAATCCTCCCTTCCTTTGCAAGTGATAGAAAAACCTAACTCCAGATAAAACCCTGAAAATAATTTTAAATATAAAAACTACCCGGCAGGAAGAGAAACCCCTGGAGGGTTTTCACTCTCATACAATTTAACCGGTTCCTGGAAATCAGCAAGAAGAATTTAATTTGATGGAAGATAAATAGTCTTTTGAATCATCCGGAGATGGAATACTCCTGGTTCTCCCCGGTGAAAGGAAGAATCACTTTACGGCGAGATCAGAATCATATCGGGCCCTGACAAAGGTTATAATCGTTTTAACCAGGTTTTTAGAGAATCGACTTAAGGGATTCCAGCGTTTTACGAACTCTCCATTGGTGATACTTTTCCATTACAAATAGAATGCGAGGATATTGTTTAATAACATCGGCCAGGTCTGTCTGAGACAGTTTTAGAAGCTCCGTGTTATCGGCGATGGCGGTTGCTGTAGCCGAGCGGGGTTCCCGGGTAAGGAGTGCAGATTCCCCAAAGAAATCCCCTTTTTCCAAGGTAGAGAGATAAAGTTCTTTTTGATCCTTTGCAGCTTTCTTAATCACACTCACCTCATCGTCTTCCATGAGGGTGGTATGAATCCCCACACGACCCGATTTAACAATATAAAGAGAATCTCCGGGAGTGCCCTCTTTAAAGATAACAGCTCCTTGAGGGAAGGTCTCTAAAGTTAAATGTTTCGCAATGGATAAACGCTCTTCCGGATTCAAATCGCTAAATAGAGGAACCAAGGCCAGGGTTAACTTAAATTCTCGGATTTTATAAACTTCTTCCAGCATCGTCCGGATTTTCGGAAATTTTATAAGCAAAGGTTTTAAGATCGCTTCCGAGATCTCCAGGACTTTACAGGGAGTTTCTGCGACCAGGGAGGTCTGCCGATTGATCTGGGTCAGAAGGGACAATTCTCCAAAAAAATCTCCTGGACCCAGAGGCTCCAAGGCCACAGAGGCCCCTTCTTTATTCTTTACGCTGGTTTTAACCTTCCCCTCTAAAATAATAAAAAGTGAGGCCCTCTTCTCTCCTTCCGGGAGGATCACCTGGTTGGCATTAAAGTCCCTGAGAGTTGCCATTTTTTTAAGGAAAGCAAGATCTGAGGGATCGATATCCGCCAGGAGGGAAATTTTTTCCAAAGGGTAAGAAAGCCATCCTTCTTTAGAGACTTCCGTCTGGGAGGGTTGACCGGACCTGGAGATCACCTTTTCTTTGGGAGGCTCAGCCCTCACGCCCCTCTGAAAATAGAGGTTTGCCAATCGCTCATGGGCTTCTTTTCTAGATGGATCAAGCCTTACAATAATCTTATTGACGGCAATCGCCTTAACCAGATGGCCTTCTTCTGCATACCGGATAGCCGCTTCGGTGTAGGCCTGGATAGCCGCTTCTTTATCTCCTGCTTTAGCATAAGCATCCCCCAATTTGAGCTGTACATCAATATTTTTAGGATTCTTCTCCAGAAGCTTTTTGTATTCCTCAATCTGAGAAGATATATCTTTCTCCTTTGAAACCAGTTTCTTAAGATCTCCCAAACCCTTAGGAAGCATAACTCGCTCCTCAATCTTAAACCCTAAACCCGATGGGAAGGTAGTCGGAACAGGAAAGTGAGAATGAGAAAAGGAGTTTCTACCTTCTATCCTTACTCAGCGCTTAGGACTATAGCTTTTCTTCTTAGAGATATTTTGCCAGACTACTAAAATGGGGCTCGCTACAAATATAGACGAATAGGTCCCGGTAACGACTCCAATTAACATTGCAAAAGCAAAGCCATTGATGACTTCTCCCCCTCGAAGGTAGAGAATGAGGGTAACGATAAAGACCGTTAAAGCCGTTAAAATGGTTCGACTGAGGGTTTGATTGATACTCGTGTTGACAATCTCTTCAAAGGACTTACTCCTGTAGTGAAGCCGAAGATTTTCGCGGATTCGATCAAAAACGACGATGGTATCATTGACTGAATATCCAATGAGGGTTAAAATGGCGGCTACAACAGGCAGTGTAACCTCTCGATTGGTAATAGAAAACATACCGATTGTGACGATCACATCGTGGATCAGCGCAATAATAGCCGCAAAGGCGAATCGAAGATCCAAAACGATACAGGCCACCAAAACTGCCACCAGGGCAACTGAAGTCAAAAGGGGAATATACATCCACGCCAGGGAAGATAAAGCAATAGTCAACAGGGCGATTCCGGTGATAACGGCTATAGAGGTGATCGATTCGTAATCAAATCGCCAACCTAAATAAAGGACCATCCCCGCGATGGCAAATAAAAGGGCTAACTGGGCCTGTCGGGTCAATTCCCCTCCCACCTGAGGTCCTACACTCTCAATACGCCTGACTTCAAGGGGATTATCTCCAAATTTATTTTTAAGAGCCTCTACCACTTTACCTCCCACATCCTCTCCCGAAGCACTCTGCTCCACACGGATGAGAATATCCCTATCGCTTCCGAACTGCTGAATAATACTATCTCCCAGACCAACCGTTCGAAGGGTCTCTCGAATCTGGTCGATTTGAACCGGTTTTTCAAAACGTACCTCGACCAGAGTTCCGCCCTTGAAATCGATCCCTAAATCAAATCCGCCTTTTATGATCACCGAACCGAGGCCCACAACGGCGGTAATAAGGGAGACAATAAAGGCTATTTTCCTTTTGCCGATAAAATCGTAATTAATTCGTTTAAAAAGATACGAACTATAAACCTTTTGAGATTTATCCTTAACCGGGGTCTTTTCGACTTTTTCTGCTTTTTGCATTTTTTTTAGTCCGTGGTTGCCGTCCGTTGCCATTCGTTGATAATCTGCGGATAATGGACGATGGGCAACGGACCGATGACATTAAATACTCAGCGTCTTAACATTCCTCCCTGCCAGCATAAGATCAAACATCACCTTCGTCACGGTAATAGCAGTAAATAGGGTAGTCAGGATTCCGATACTGAGAGTCACGGCAAATCCCTTAACGGGACCTGTACCAAATTGAAAAAGGATAATTCCTGAAAGAAGGGTGGTTAAATTGGCATCGATAATAGTAACGAAAGCTCTGGAGAAACCATTTTCAACGGCAGAGCGGACGGTTTTACCCAGATCCAGTTCCTCACGGATTCGTTCAAAAATCAAAATGTTTGCATCCACCGCCATTCCAATGGTTAAGGCAATTCCGGCAATACCGGGTAAAGTCAGGGTTGCCCCAAAACCGGCCAGGGCTCCTACAAGGAGAAAAATATTAGTCGCAAGGGCAATATTGGCAATCAGGCCGGAGAGCTTGTAATAAGCAATCATAAAAATAACGACCAGAGCGGCTCCGATAAGGGAAGCCTGAATACCTAAACGGATAGAATCCTGCCCTAGAGAAGGTCCTACCGTACGATCTTCTAGGATCTTAACCGGCGCCGGTAAGGCACCGGCTCGAAGAACAATGGCCAAATCCGAGGCCTCTTCAACCGTGAAATTCCCGGTGATCTGTCCTTTATCCGTAATCCTGGAGCGAATCACAGGAGCTGATTGAACTTTGTTATCCAGAACAATAGCCAACTGCTTATCGATATTGGCCTCGGTAAGCTCACCGAATTTTCGAGAACCTTCCCGGCCAAATTCAAAACTTACAGCCGGCATATTATACTCATCCCGACTGGTTCGGGCATCTTTCAGATCAGCTCCGGTAACCTTCGCTTCTTTTTCTAGCAAATAATAACGGGTAACTTTCCCCTCACCGGTTTTACTGGAAGGAGCCTGGGGAAGTATTTCCGTACCTTCTGGAATCTTTCCCCCATACCGCTGGAGAAGTTCTTCCTGGGTTGCGGCTACATCCCTAACCAGTTGGAACCTAAGTTCTGCAGTTTTCCCCACCAACTCCTTTGCACGCTCCGGATCACTGATCCCGGCTAGCTCTACGATAATTCGGTTTTCCCCTTCCCGCTGAATAATAGGTTCCCGAACCCCAAATTGATCCACCCGATTTCGGATAGTTCTCAAGGCCTGCTGCAGAGCATTCTCCTTAATATTCTGGACGGCTTTACTCTCCAATCCAAGAACAAGTTTGGTGTTATCTGAAGGGGGGGGTTTCCTCTCAAAATTGGGAAGATTATCCCGAACTATTTTCATAACCCCGGATTCAGATTGGGGATCTACCAGTTGCAAGGTCAGACTATGATCCGGGTTAACCGACAAAAGCTGATATTTGATTTTGTTTTTATTTAATTCTTTTTCTAAAAAATCTTTGGCCCTGACTACTTCATTTTGTACCGCTTTATCCGTTTCAACTTCCAGAGCCAGGTGAATTCCACCCTGCAAGTCCAGACCCAGGTTTAGTTTTTCTCTGGGTGGATAAACAGACCATCCTGCTGCTATCAGTAAAAGGATAATAAGACCTAGTCGCCACTTTAAATCGCTTTTCAAGGAACTCTTTTATAAAGAGTATGGGAGTATGGGGGTGTGGGAGTATGGGGGTAGGAGAGTATGAGGGGGTAAGCAGATGGAAGAATTACCCCTATACGTTTACACCCCCATACTCCCATACTTCCATACTCCCACACCTTCCCACTCCCACACTCCCATACTCCCTATAGACTCCTTATTTCTCATTCGGAAGTAGACCCTTCTCCGTTATTGCCGGCCTCGTTCTGGAATCCAGCTATGGCGTTGCGGGAAACCTTCACCTTAACCTGGTCAGCAATCCTGAGTTGTACATAGGAATCATTCAACCCGACAATGGTCCCATATAGCCCACCGGTTGTAATCACCTTATCCCCTTTTTTGAGATTGGCAAGCATGTCCCTGATCTCTTTCTGGCGCTTTTGTTGGGGTCTGATCAGCAGAAAGTAGAAAATTACGAACATGATGATCAGGGGAGTAAAGGAAAGTAAGCCTTCTATGGGACTCCCTCCAGGTGCCGGAGCACCTGCCAATAATTTGGCTATATCTGATAAACCTATAAGCTGCACAGCCTTTTGTCCGTTGTCTGTTACCCGTTGTTTGTAAACATACAGTTTATTGCACCTTTTTACCTTTTAATTTGAAGAGAAAGAATTCTTTACCTGAAACAACAGACAATAGACAACGAACAACTGACCTGTTATTGGAATTGAGCCTTAAATTCAACAAACCTACCCTGATTAATAGATTCTCTGATCTTTCTCATGAAGTCAAGATAAAAATATAAATTATGTAGAGTATTCAAAACCGCAGCCAGGATCTCACCGGCCATAAATAAATGCCGCAGGTAAGCTTTACTAAAGTTTTGGCAGGTATAACAGCCACACTCAGGATCCAAAGGGCTGGAGTCTTTAGCATATTGAGCATTTTTGATAATCACCCTTCCCCGGCTGGTAAAGAGGGATCCATTCCGTGCATGACGGGTCGGCATGACACAATCGAACATATCGATTCCCAAAGCAACACATTCCAAAAGATCCTCAGGGGTTCCCACTCCCATTAAATAACGAGGTTGGTCCAAGGGAAGGAGGGAAGTCGTAAAATCTACAATTTGATACATGGTTGATTTGGGCTCTCCCACACTTAATCCCCCCAAAGCATAACCCTCAAAACCTATCTCCAACAAACCCTTCACACAAGCCTCACGAAGATCTGGATACATTCCACCCTGAACAATCCCAAATAGCTGCTGATCTTTACGACGATGCCTTTCTTTACAACGCCGGGCCCATTTCAATGTCAACTTCATGGATTGAAGTGCATAATCGTAACTGGCTGGATAGGGTGTACATTCATCGAAGCACATGATGATATCCGCTCCCAAAGACTCCTGAATTTCAATGGATTTTTCCGGAGAGATCCGGTGTTCACTTCCGTCTAAATGGGACCGAAAAATAACTTCTTCTTCGGTAATCTTTCGCAAATCAGATAAGCTATAGATCTGAAAACCACCACTATCTGTAAGAATAGAGCGATCCCAGCCCATAAACCGATGAAGCCCGCCTTGCTCCTCAATAAGCTTATGTCCGGGTCTGAGATAAAGATGATAGGTATTACTCAAGATAATTTCGACGCCTATTTCTTTAAGGTTTTGAGGAGAAAGGCCTTTAACACTGGCCTGGGTTCCCACAGGCATAAAAACGGGAGTGTGAACGAGTCCATGGGCTGTTGTTAACTGGCCTAAACGTGCCTTCGTTGAAGTGTCTGTTTTAATAACTTGAAAATTCACGGCAGTTTAGGTACTCAAGTTAGGATGAGCTTCTTCAAAAGTCAAGACCTATTTTTTTTTACCCGGAGAATTAGGTTAATCGGTAGGGAAAATAGGAACCCGGTAAGGTTAATAAGGGGAAGAAATGAAGAAAGTGGGGACCAAGCTGACCCTCTCCCATTTATCAGCTCGATCCATCCACATCGTTGGCCTGGAGATCAAGAAAACTCCCAATTCTTAATCTCTTTCACCAACAGGATGAGAAGCATAAGCTTTCGTTATGCATCCTGGGAATTTAATGATGCACACCCTATGCCATTTTATAAAAATTCCTCGGGAAGTATCCTTATAAGGATAACCCCTGGCCCTTCGGGTAAGAAAAAATGATCCTCAAATCTTGTCAGATCCTTACCTAAGCCGATTTGGTACCCGATTAAAAAAATTGTAAAAATGTAAATTTACTCCCGACCAGAAGAAAATTTATATCCCCGGAGGGGTTTGTTTTTACCCGATCCGATCTGAGAGTTAAAGAATTTCACAGAATCTTTGGGGAGTAAATTCTCACTCTCTATTTTTTGAGAATTAACAGATCACATCCCAAAATCGACTGTATGTATGTCCTTAATAATTAAAAGGATAGAAAAATTCTCGTTAAGAGATCAATCTGCACGAAAAAAGTTTCTTGACGTAAAGCCCAATTTAGCTTATATACTACGACAGCTTTTAGCAAGGTGTAAAAACATTACTTCAAGGCTTCGGATAAATCCGAATAATTCTATAAGGGAAGGGTTATTTATGATAAGGAACAACCTAAAAGAGTATATATCCCGTTCTCAAAGGGATAAAATAAAACCTATTGCCATGATAGTTGGCAGTCTTGCCATCATCGGCATGCTGGCAGGTTATATATACTGGTCGGCCAGGTCGAATACCGGGAAAGACAATATCAGTGCAAAGGTTGACACGACGAACCCTGTCAAAACCAATAATCCGGAGATCAAGGCAGATAGTAGAGAATCGAAAGCCGAGGTCAAAACCTCTGATTCCAATACCCAAACCCATGCTCAAGATATCAAAGGCTTAGAAGAAGAGATTGCACGACTTCGCAAGCAAAATGAAGAATTGTCCTTGAAGGTAAAGAACTTAGAAAAACAGCTTCGTGACACTGTAACCGCTGCCAATCGGACTACACCTAACAAACCTGAGACCACCGAAGATAAAAAACCTGAAACTACCAAATCTTCTGAAGAGAAAAAGCTGGCAAAATCTGTAGATAAACCCCGAGGAAAGGAAAATAAAATTTCCTATACGGTGAAAAAGGGGGATACCCTCTGGAGTATCGCCGATAAATACGGTGTCAGTGTCAATGCCATCAAAGAGTGGAATAATTTACGGGATGAAAAACTTGCGATAGGGGAAGAAATTACGGTTATAAAGCCTTAAAAACATCCTAATACGGTCTTCCATGCATGTATCCATAACTCTAAAGGCTAAACTATGTCTGCTCATGACAGGGCTCCTTATCCTGACTATTTTGGGCGTTGGAATTTTATTCATTCTCTCGGAAAGAGATACTTTATATACCCTTATGAAGAACCAGGGGGAAGCGCTGGTCAATGATCTGGCTCAAACCAGTGCCGAACCCCTCTTAAACGAAGATGACCTGATCCTCAATTCCCTGGTAAGAAACGCAAGCTCGAAAAGATCGGTCGAAGCTGCTTTTATTGTAGATAACCGGGGTCTTATACGCGCCCACTCCCATACAGAATTTATAGGAATAAAATTTACACTTCCTGCCGGGCTTAAAGACGCTTATGAAGCTCAGCATCAAATTATAGCCCAACCTTTTATCACCCCAACAGGGGTTCCTACGCTTTATTTTCTACGTCCTATATTTTACAACAATCTCCAGCTCGGTACGGCCCATTTGGAACTCTCCCAGGATGTTATTAATACGGCTGTCCGGGAAGCCGTTCACAGGATCATAGGATTTTTGATCGGTGCAGTTATTTTCGGAAGTATCGCTTCCCTGGGCCTGGCTTCCTGGATATCAACTCCCATCTATAATCTTATAGAAGGAACCAAAGCCATAGCCGGGGGAAATTATCAATACCGATTACCGGTTAAATCCCAGGATGAGATCGGTACGCTGACCCAGGCCTTCAATTCCATGGCCCAGACCCTTCAGCATAAGGAGCGGGTAGAACAGGCGTTTGGTAAATATGTATCCGGTCAGATCGCAGAATGGATCCTTAAAAATCCTCATATTTATGTAGAAGGTATCAAGCAGGAAGTGACCGTTCTGTTTGCGAGTATTCGCGGATTTACATCCCTGGCAGAATCCATTCCTCCGGAACAAGTCGTCGAGTTGTTAAATCGATATCTCACGGTCATGACCCGGGTCATCTTTGATTTTAATGGACTCCTGGATAAATTTATGGGAGATGCTATCATGGCCGTCTTTGGAGCTCCTGTGTTGAGGCAAGAAAATCATGCCGAGATGGCCGTTAGAGCAGCCCTTAAGATCCAGGAAGAAATTCAAAAGTTAGGCGATCAACTTCAACGGGAAGGAAAAAAATACGTTGGCGTTGGAATTGGGATCAATTCCGGAGAAGTTGTCGCGGGCAACATGGGATCCCTGGAGCGATTGGAATATACGGTCCTGGGAGATAATGTCCATATTGCTTCCCGACTTGAATCTGTCGCCGGTAGCGGCCAAATTCTTATTACAGAGGATGTTTATCAAAACGTTAAAAACCTGATCGATGTGGATCAATTACCCCCCGTACCCATCAAGGGACGAACGAAACCTCTCATCAGTTATGAGGTAAAAAAACTCAAAAACAACGGATAACAGGCAGCAATCCTATAACAACAGGCAGTAAAAAGAAACCACCAGGTAAGATCGGTTTCAAATTAAAATATTCTCCTTAAACCTGTACCTCCTCCCCGGCTCATCCTGGATTGGTAAGTATAATGTTGACTACCGGCTCTCCCAGGAATTCGTAACTTAACAGGTAAAGTGCCATTCCCGGCGAAGTGATCTTCCGGTGATGGATGGCTTTGCCAGGGAGTTTATCTTGAACCCTCAGATAAACTCAGGACAGAGGATTCTTTGCCATAACAGGTTAGTTGAGAGTTGCAAGTTGGGATTATGTCCGATTTTTTTCTACAAAGTTAGCCAAAGAATTGATGCTGGCGAACGCTTTCATACCGGTTTCCATATCGGTAATGGAGACCCCAAATTCGGTTTCCAGGGCAACGACGACTTCCAAAGCTGCCATAGAATCCACGCCGAGTTTAGTCAAGGGAGTATCATCCCCAATTTCATGGGGTGTTAGATTAAGACCGGTTGCCTGAATCAGAATCTCTTTAAGTCTTTTTTTCAAAGCTGCATCGGCCACACTCAGTTGGGTAGGGAACAACACGTAGCAAACAGTATCCATCCGTTTTTCGCCACATGCTGTCTACGCTGTTTTTACGTTTGTCCTTCCTGTAAGGGACTGACTGCGATAAACCGATAAACCTCTCCGGGCCCTACATCAAACGCAAATGAGAAGGCACCGTTGGCATCGGGAGGAGGTAAGAAATCTATATACTCCCGGGGTCCATGACCTTCCCTGAAAATCCAGAGTTCCGCACGGGGTGAGTCATTCCAGATGACTCCATGGACAGAAGGACCACTTCGATAGCCGCATGAACAGACAATCATGTCAAAATCCGGTATTGTTACCCCTTGATTTAACTCCAACTCCTCAGACCCCGTAGGAGGAGCATCGATATCTTTCCAGTACTCAACCACTAAAATATCGCTTCGACCGGAGTCCCGATTTTCAATATAAGCCTCGGAACCGTAGAATCCTTTCGTAACCCTACGAACATTCCCCTCAGTGGACTTCTTATCCTTTTTAACGGACATAATTCTCTCCTTATTCCACCATACCGAAATAACGTTTATTAAAAGATAAGAATTAAAATAAAACTTTTCGGTTTGTTTCTAAACTATCTTTAACTTCCAAGTAGACTGGCACAAAGAAGGGCATTTGTCAAGAAAAAGCTACTGAAAAAACAAAATTTGAGTAACAAATGAACTTGTTTTTATCCCCTTTTCTGCGTTATTATTAATTCATGAATCCCTTAACCCATTTTGACGATCAAGGTCAGGCTCACATGGTAGATGTGAGCGATAAAGCTCTCACCCGGCGAGAAGCTGTAGCCCAGGGTGCAATTTACATGAAGCCGGAAACTTTCCGAATGATTGTGAATCAGGAAATCGCCAAGGGAGATGTGTTTGGCGTGGCCCGGATAGCCGGGATCATGGCAGCTAAAAAAACCAGTGAACTGATTCCTCTCTGTCATCCACTGGCCATCACGGGAATTGATATCTGTTTTAATCCCATAGAGGCGGAGAGCAAAATTGAAATCCAGGCCGAAGTCCGTATTACGGATAAAACAGGCGTTGAAATGGAAGCCCTTACAGCGGTCTCCATTGCCGCTTTAACCATTTACGATATGTGTAAAGCTGTGGACCGCGGAATGAGAATCTCGGATATTCGCCTTGTCAGAAAAACTGGGGGTAAAAGCGGAACGTTTATCGCGTAAATCCAAACCCCTATACCCCCATACCTCCATACCCCCATACTTCTACTATCTCTGCTCTTCCGGCGCAGGTTGTGGGGGTTGTTGACCGGAAGGCCCGGATGGAGGGGTCTGGCCGGTGGAAGGGGGTAATTGTTCGCTAGACGGCCCGGGACTTGCCGGTTTCTCTGCGGGGGGTTGTATGGGAGATTGAGCAGGAGGAGACGGGGCACCGGAAGTAGGAGCCTGGAGTGCAGGAGCTGAAGGTTGGGCAGACGGGGCTTTTCTCTGCGATTTTCCTGCTACGGCTTTTACCTTAGATTTCCGAAGACCTTTCTTTTTGTAGGCGGGTTTCGAGATTTCTTCCTTTGCTTTCTCCGGTTTGGAAAAGCTTGCTAATCTCACCTCTTCTTGCCTCTTCAGGGCCGTCTGTAAATCATCATAATATTCCTTCAAAGATCTCAACTGAAAGGCCTTTTGAAATGCTTCTGCTGCCTGATCGTACTTTCCTCCCCGGTACAAATCCTTTCCATAAAGCTGATAAGCTTTAGCTAAAAGCATAATTACCTCTCCATCGGAAGGATTCAGCTGAATTACCTTGTTAAACTCTGAAATCGCCTTACCAGGGTCTTTTCGCTCAAGATAGAAGTTACCCAACAGCGTATGGGCAGCCGCATCGTTGGGATTTAATTCTACCAGTTTTAATAGGCTCGCTTCGGCTTGATCGTAGGATTTATCGGCCAGATAGATTTGAGCTAAAGAGATATAACCGTCCCTGAAATTGGGATCCAAAGCAAGAGCCTGGTGAATCTCTTGAATAGCTTCCGGTTTCTTACCCTGGATTAAATAAATTTTGCCAAGGAGGAGATGGGCCTGGGGATAATTTGGATTTAATTGGAGCGCTTGCTGACTCTCCGTTATGGCTGTATTGAAAAAAAAGGTTTTCTCGCTCTCTAGAGTGACCTCCGGATAATTCTTGAGGTTCGCCCGCTGATAGGCTATCAAGGCTTCCCCTTTTTGATAATATTTATCTGCCAATTGATAATGGGCCTCTGCAGAATTCGGATTCTTTGCTACATTTTCCTGGGCCTTTATAATTTGACCATCTAAACCATTCCAGCCGGCATTGAGATGATTCAATTTCAGTTCTCGTAATTCTGGATTATCAATTTTACGATACTTCTGGGCAGCCTGATAATAGAGATGTTGCTTTTCATACTTTTCCCCTTCTTCCAGAGGACCCCCCCCCCAGGCTGTTGTCAAGCTTATCAAGCTGACCAGAAAAGGACCCGACACATAAAACTTCAAAGCTTTTATTAATATTTTGGATCTCACCGTTATCCTCCTTTTAAGTAAGCTAGATGTTTAGCCATGGTAAACAGCCCAGTCCATCTTTTTGCGATAGATATCTTGACAAAACTTGAGGTAGCAGTCAATATTTATCTTGTACTTTATTTTAAATAATTTGGAATCGCTCCATTACTTTAAATAAAACCTTTGAAATACCGGAGAGTAAAATGATCACAGTTCGTGTAGCTAAAAGTGCAGGGTTTTGCTTTGGAGTTCGGGACGCCATACAGATTGCTCTGGATACAGCCCAAAGTAAACAGGGGCCTGTTCATATGCTCGGACATATTGTTCATAATGAACACGTTGTTAAGTCCATCCATGAAGCCGGAGTAAAAGTGGTAAACCAGGTTCAGGATATCGACTCGGGGATTCTTTTAATCCGGGCCCATGGAGCGGTCCCGAGTATTTATGAAGAAGCTAAAAAGCGGGGACTTCAGGTGGTGGACGCAACCTGCCCTCTCGTCTTAGAAATTCATGAATATGCCCGAGAACTTGAAAAAGAAGGCTATCGGGTGGTAATTATCGGAGATCATGGACATGATGAGGTGATAGGAATTTCAGGTCAGGTTAAGGAAGCCATCGTTATCGCCAAACCTGAGGAAGTGGATAAAGTCGGTCGAATGAAAAAAATAGGGGTCGTTGTCCAATCCACCCAAAACATTGAAAACGTCCAGAAGATTATAGCCCGGTTGGTAGGTAAATGCCAGGAATTAAAGTTTATCAATACCATCTGTGGTCCTACAACCGCTCACCAGAATGAGATTCGAACCATGCCCCTGGAAAATGATGTGATGATCATTGTAGGCTCTTTTACCAGTGCCAATACCAAGCGACTCACGGCTATTTCCCAATCCCTCAACCCTCGAACTTACCAGGTAGAGTCTGCTGCCGACCTGAATCCGGCCTGGTTCCATGGAGCCCAAACTGTCGGTGTCTCTGCAGGAGCCTCCACGCCAGATTCGATTATCAACGAGGTCGTGGAAAAGATCAAATCGTTGGGTCGATGAGCCCCGGTTAATGATCTGTTGCCCATCAGGAGAAGGGGGAGGGTGCTCCCCCGGTAAAGAAATATCGCCAAAACTCAACTTATCCTGTCTTACCTGCACACCATGAATGATGAACCATGGGAGAGGTAGTTGAATTCCTGTTTTTTCTCTTCGGGGGGCTGGTTATTCTTGAAAACCTCTATACCTTATGGGGTGGACTGAGATATCATCATCGTATTCGACGTTTTCTGACCCAAGATTCACCTCCAACTTTCCGCCCTTGTAAGGTTGTTGTGATCATCCCCTGTAAAGGTCTTGACCCCGGTTTTAAAGAGAATATTCGGGCTTTCTTCCAGCAAGATTATCCTACTTATCGTATTTTATTTGTGACGGCCACTCCAGAAGATCCGGCCTTTTCCGTACTTCACCAGATCATTCGAGAAAATCCCAGGATTTCTTCAAAGGTCTTGATCGCCGGCTGGGGATCCCGATGCAGTCAGAAAATCCATAACTTAAAAATTGCCGTTCAGGATACAGACTCAGAGGATGAGATCTATGTATTTGCGGACTCTGATATCCGTCCCCATCCTCAATGGCTCA
Organism: bacterium; assembly: GCA_030550175.1. Lineage (GTDB taxonomy): Bacteria > Moduliflexota > Moduliflexia > Moduliflexales > JAUQPW01 > JAUQPW01. The sequence continues at coordinate 4,705 of JAUQPW010000057.1, read as the reverse complement.
GAAACCTGGTCAGACCCTTGTTGAAAGAATGGGAGAGTATGACCCTAGAAGACCAAGAGAACCTGCATCAGATTCCCCCTTCCTCTTCTCCTTCCACCCTCTCCTCCTTTCATAAACCTATAGGTGCAACCACGGGATACCGCTGGTATCTCCCGGACCGGAGAAATCTCGGATCTCTTCTCCGGGTTATCTGGAATGGAAATGTTTTATCGGTTTTGGAAGACCCTAAGCTTAACTTTGCCTGGGGAGGATCTATGGCCATCCCAAGAAAATTATTTGAAAAAACCGGAGTTCTCCAATCCTGGGAAGGCGCGTTAAGTGACGATTATGCTCTGACCTGGGCCTTAAAAAAAAGAGGTTATCGAATCTTGTTCGTTCCTCAATGCCTGGTACTCTCCCATGAAAACTGTAGTTTGAAGGAATTTCTAGAATGGAGTACCCGACAGATGATCATCACCCGAGTCTATCATCCCCTCCTCTGGAAATTGGGAGCTTTTTCTTTTACTACTTACAACGGAACATGGGGTCTTGGGATGGCTTTAATTTTAAACGGCAGAACCCAGAACATCTGGGTTTGGAGCATCCTGGGAAGCCTGGTAATTTTTCCTCTCCTTAAAAGCCACCTTCGTTTAAAGACCATTCTTGAGATTTTACTGTCAGATCAAAAGCAGCTTAAGAAATACCGATGGGGGTATATTCTCTTATCCCCCGTAGTAGCCATCCTGAATTTTTACGTTTTCCTCCACTCTGCGCTTACCCGCTGCATTACCTGGCGAGGAATAACCTACAAAATGAAATCTCCAACGGAAACCATTTTTCTCGGAAGAAATTAAAAAATTTAAAAGAGGAATGCGTTGACTGAATCCTTGACAAGAAGTTTGGGTATCTAGGTATCCATTTCAAATGAAAACCACCCTGTGATTTTCACGCTTTGTGGCGACCCAATGGGTCATGACCGTTTAGTAGGTGAAAGAAGAAATACTTCCCTAACCCCTTTTAAGGGGAGATTCGATGGGAGCAACCCCTGTATTAGCTCTGGAAAGGGGATGGAGGGTGTTCAGACAGAAAAAAGTAATACCCCCTAAATTGTTACAATTACCTTACTATATCCTATACGTGCTTATTGTATCTTATACTTAACAATATAAACCTTATAAGTTATTCAGAAGAAGGTTTAAGCCTGATAGATAAACGAATCTCGTAGGAGGGTATCGGGTCTTAAAACCACATAATTCATCGTGTAGTCCCTTGAACCTGGACGTTATGGAGTATGGAAATGGTTATAGAGGATAAGAAAGTTACCTCTACCCTTGTAGGCTCGGGTTATGTATTCAAGAGTCGAGAAGAAGCTTTTAAGCTTTCTGAGGAAGTACCGGCTGGGCCAACCTGCCAGGCCTGGATTAAAGTAGCCATGGAGCACGGACTGCATATTGTAGCCGGGATCAATGAGCGAGAGGGTCAGGCTTTATATAACTCCTCTGTTGTAATTGGACCTGAGGGTTATATTGGGACTTTTCGTAAAGTTCATCTCTGCTATACTTTTGCATTTTTTGATAGATTACTTGTCTTGAACCGAAGTTCATAGCTAGCTATGAAAAAACCACGTGTTCTAAACCGGTTACGCGATCAACCGAACCACCTCCTCGGCAGTGACCCAGGAATTTTGAAAGTTCCCATTCTGTGGGGAACTTTGAAAAATATTCCCCACTACCCATCGCCTCACCCCCCGACTGACCCTGGCGAAACTCAGCGGGGAAGTCTGTTCGGGACCTTGCAGCCAACTGGCGTTCACATCAGCCAATACCGCCAGTCGCCACAAGCAGAAACTGATCAAACTCAGCCCCACAAATCGATGCATGGCAAGAAATCCCCTACACTGATAATCCCCCAACCCGAAGTACTGCTTGGTATCCCGAATACTGATTTCCAAGTGAATCTCAAGGCGTAGATCTGGATAATCTCTTCCCAACAAAGACTCACGTCGGTGGACAGCAATAGGATAGGATCGTGTCGGGTTTTGATCCCCACGACCCGCACCTTCTGGCCAGTCACGTCCCGAATCCACAACTCTCGCAGGACGACCTGCAGGGTGTAGAGTTTACCGTAGATAAACACTGTCCCCTTCTCCAAGGGGAAGTGGTTAACCAGGGTAGCAATCTTCCAGGCTTTTCCCTTCTTGGGCTGGGTGGGTTTTCGACCCCGTTTCTTCTTGCCTTCTGCAAGGGAAGGTTCTTCGATGGGATCATCCCAGCCCACAGCATTTTTGCGCCTACGGGTGATCACCTGAACCGGAATGGACAGCATCCGGTTGATGAAGGGAGCTTTGCAGAAGTACGCATCGGCTACCACCCGCATAGGGCCTGTTCCCAACATCTGGAAAAGCTGGCTCACCAGCGGGCACACCGCGTCCCAGAAAGTCATGGCTTCGATCCCCGGTTCTTGGCCTTCGACCCATCCAAAGGGATTGCTATGGCCGGGAATCAGCTGGGCCAGCAACGAAAAGCTCAGCGGAGTCCACTTCTTGAACATCTCGGTGATCCCAAACAACCCCGCCAGGGCCCCGTGATGCCCCACCAGATGGGTTCCCCAGTCGGGATTGCCGCTGTGATCGTGCCATTTCTGGACTCCCAGCATCTGGCCTTTGACTTTAGCTATCAACGTGGTATCGACCCACGCCAGATAAGCCCCGCAGCTCCAAAGCCGGTTACCCAACTTCTGCTGAATCAAGCTAACCAGGCCTTGTCGGACCGCGGTGAGATCCCACTGGGACTGAGACAGAAATCGCTCCCAGGAGCTTACGTGTCGATCCACGAAAAAGCAGACCCGGACCATGTTCGTAGCACATTTGCGGGTTTGGCCTAGCAGCATGTGGGCCAGGACAAAACCCTGAAAATACGTGGACTGGTTGGCACAAAAAATAGGTGCAAAAAGTTCTAAGTAGCTTATACTGATAATAGGAAACAGGGTATTCAGAGGTTCTCCTTTCTTTTAAAAGAGTTTTTGTTATGATTTTTGAAGAACCTAATACCCTTTTTCCTCTCTATCTTTCAACAACTTTTTTCATACCAACTTTAAAAAATGCAAAAGTATAGAAACTAAAATAAAGTATTTTATTTGTAGGGATGGAGGTGAGTTATGAGTACTCCTTCAATTAACCAAACCTCTGACGCTATAAACGAGATTTTACAGATTGAACGGGGCCATGTGGAGGCTTTCAATATCCCCGATCTGGATAAGGTATTGAGCTATTTTGCGGAAAATATCAATGGTTTTTCCAGTACCCACAACAACCGGTATAAGGGGCGTGAGGCATTACGAAAGACCTTTGAGTATTACTTGCAGAAGAGTAAACGTATTTATTATGAAATCCAGGATATAGAGGTGCAAATGCTTAAAGGGGGTGAAGCGGCCATAGCAACTTTCTATTGGAAAACGGCACCTCTGGAAGGGACCGAGGAAAACATTATTACCGGTCGAGGTACTCATGTTTTAGAGCGCCAAAACGGTCAATGGCGAATAGTCCATGAACATTTCTCCAGGGCACACTAAGGACCTTATCTGCTATGGGGGTTTTAGTCTTTCGGTAATTTATTACGTTCCTTCTCCTACCAGACTTATGAAAGGGGGTGAGAATCTTTCAAGCAAAATATTTTACGAGCCCTCTCCTGAGATGTGTAGGCTGGGATTTAACAGGACGAAGAAAGGCGTCCTTCAAAAGCTACCGATTTGGGTAGATTTTGTAAAATATTTATCATGTTTATTCATACCCCTAGCAAGAATTTAAATGATGACCTTCCTCTGTGGGATGTGAAGGATAAGGATCCCATTGCCAAGGTTATCGTAGACACACTGGGTGGATGGCGGAAAAAATCTGTCAAGGGCAGCAATTGGTTAGACCTTAACAAAGACACCTACTTTAAGGAAATCTTCCTCGATAGCGAAACCAATGTAGCTATCTTGAGTGGATTTCCAACACATCCTCCAGAACCAAACCCACTTATCCCCGTTGACCATATGGCCGTAGCACGTGATGAGATTAACCAGAAGGCCGGGTCCCGTCGGATGATTTGCCATGGATTGATGCCCCCAAATATGTCAAATTATCAAGATGAAGCCAGGAGGCAGGTGGAAAAACTAAAGGTCGATTCCTGGAAGATGTATACAGGCGATGGCATGGCCGGGAAGAGGGGATGGTGGATGGATGATGAGAAAGTAGCCTATCTCTTTTATAAATTTACACAAGAATTTTGTGGTATCGCAACTTTTATTATCTTAACTCATCCCATTCCGTTATAGTGTTCATTAAATCATTCAAATCATAGTTCAGATACTTTCTCGCTTGCGTTGAATAATTCGGCAAAGGATCTTATCGGAGGGCGATCTCAGGATCTCCTCAACGACTTTATGCAGAGACATAGGATCCAGGCCGGTTGATATTAGCCCCCTACCTCCAAACTTCACCCTTTTAAAGTTCAGAATCCGGGTTTATAATAATTACATATCATATATAATACAGGAGTTATACCCCTTTGGTTTCACCCCTGGAAGAAGGGGAGTCGATCCGTAAAACCCCTTACTCCAGGCTTGTACATCCATTAAAAGATGGCTTCCAGGGTTGGCGATTGCCATGGGGTCCTGAGAATTCGGAAAGAAAAAAGAAGGCTTCTAACCTATGTCTACCCTTACAGAGCTTTTAGAATCTTTT
>JAUQPW010000159.1 GCA_030550175.1 bacterium | reverse complement strand
TTTAGGACTTCAATGAACTCAACGATTCCACGGTTGTCTTTGTTAAATTCCCCATAAAAATTAAAGGCCCTAGTGTCTTAATCAGAACCATATTCGGCGATTTTACGATAGTTAATATCCCCGGTGAGTTCCGTAGAGTCTTGATTTTTTTCATCCTTCGGCTGGAAAGTCCCGATTCCAATGCGATCCTCCTCTGAAAGGATAAGACGATAAACCACCACATCCTCCATGACCCGCGTCCAGTCTCCACCGTATTTTTTCAAGGACTCTTTATACATATATCTACAGAAGGGGCATAAATTACCCTCTATGACGATCTTCTCTTCTTCCGGAAGGTTTCGATTAATCTCCTCCAAGACAAAGGATCGGAAGTTAGGGGGTATTAAATGGAGTGGCTCCTCGTGCATGGGACATTTAACAACAGAAGGTTTACCATCCGAAGTTTCTAACCCGGTTTTCTCCGTCTGCTTCCAACCAAACGAATACAAAGCACCCTCATCGGTCTTAGAGTACTCCTCCAGACCCCGTTTTAAAAGACGGGCAATGGTGCTTTTTGAACTTCCCACAGGACCATGAAGGAGAATGACCCGTTTTTCTGTCCCATATCTCCGAGAAGCAGATTTAAAGACGTTGACTAGCTTCATGAGTGTGCGATCGAGACCATAAATGGCATCTTCTCCAGCAAACTGAGGATCACTGAAGAATTTATATCGTATCAACTTCTCCTTATGTTCCGTATACTCCTCAACCCCATAAGAAAGGATCATGTCGTAAATCCTCTGGAACGCAGATCTGGCTACTTTTGGATTTCGCCGCACAATCTCTAAATATTCTGCATAACTTCCCTCCCAATTCTGCTCCTTAAACCGACGCAGATCCTGTTTCTCTCTGATTAGGGATATTATGCTATCCACCATGATAAAATCACCTCTTAAAAAAGTAAGTTAAAAAGACCAGGGAACACCTAGCTACCCCTCTATAAAGATAGACGAATAAGGTAGCTAAATGTTATCATACTACTAAATAAAATAATCTCCATCCCCTCATCTTAAATAAATACACATTTAAGCCTTAACCCTCAACTCCTCTATAACATCTTCATGGCAGCTTTGGCTTCCTCTAAGGTTTTTCTCGCCATCTGACGTGCTTTTTCAGATCCTTTGGTTAAAATATCCATGACCACATCAGGTTTTTGAGAAAGGGTTTGACGTTTTTCATATACTGGAGAAAGGGTCGTTATTAAATTTCCTGCCAGGATTTTTTTACAATCCACGCACCCAATTTGAGCCGTTCGACAATCCCTATCAAGGGTTTTCTGGGTTTCCACCGATGTAAATATCTTATGCAAAGAAAATACCGGACAGACTTCTGGATTTCCAGGGTCGGTTCTTCTAACCCGTTGGGGGTCTGTGACCATGATACTGACTTTTTTCCGTACCTCCTCCGGCGAATCTGCCAGGTAAATAGCATTCTGATAGCTCTTGCTCATTTTTCGACCATCGGTCCCCAGCACTTTGGGAAAATCCGTCAGTTTAATGTCCGGGATGGGAAAGACTTCCCCGTAGAAATAATTAAATCGACGGGCAATTTCCCGGGTCAGTTCCACATGGGGTGCCTGGTCAATACCTACAGGGACATAATTGGCCTTATAAATGAGAATGTCTGCTGCCTGGAGGACCGGATATCCAAGAAAACCGTATGTGGAGATATCCTTGTTAGAGAGTTCTTGCATTTGTTCTTTGTAGGTTGGATTCCGCTCTAACCAGGAGACCGGTGTAATCATGGATAACATTAAATGAAGTTCGGCGTGCTCCGGTACCAGCGATTGAATGAACAGAACACTCTTTTCAGGATCTAATCCAGAAGCCAACCAATCCGTAACCATCTCCACAATATTAGATCGGATATGGCTGGTATCCATATAGTCGGTGGTCAGTGCATGCCAATCCGCCACAAAGTAAAAACATTCATACCCTTCATTCTGAAGGGTTTTCCAGTTTTCCAGTGCTCCCAATAAATTTCCCAGATGCAATTTCCCGGTCGGTCGCATCCCACTTAAAATTCTACCCTTTGACATAGATCCGTTCTCCTCTCAAGCAGCTTTGAGATCAATCCATTTAAATTAAACTATCCAGAAAACGTAAAATAGCCGTTGTCGGATAATACAAAACAAACCTCAAGATTCCAAAATAGCTAAGACCTAAAATAATAAAAAATCCATAAGGTTCCAGGGAACTAAAAACATAGGCCTGCTTCCTGGGTAAAAGGCCCGTAAGAACCGTACCTCCATCTAGAGGTGGAATAGGCAACATATTAAAGACGGCCAGTCCTACATTTAAGAACATAATCGAAACAAAAAGCGTTCCGATAGCCTGGGTATAAAGCCCTAAAAAGAGGAAAAGTTTAAGCACAAGCACACTGAGAATAGCCAGGGCCAGATTCATTCCGGGACCTGCTGCCGCCGACCATACCAGGCCTCTCCTTGGATTCCGAAAATTACGGGCATTAATGGGAACCGGCTTGGCCCATCCGATAAAAAAAGGTGCATGGGTAATAATGGCCAGCAAAGGAAGAATAACAGTTCCTACCGGGTCGATATGGGGAATCGGGTTCAAGGTTAGTCTCCCTTCTGCTTCAGCCGTAGGATCTCCTAACTTCTTCGCCGCCCAGGCATGGGCACACTCATGAAAGGTAAGGGCCATTAAAAAAGCTACACCCTGGATAATCAAATCAGAAATATTTAAAGTTAGCACAGAATCTCCTTCTATTTATAAAGTTTTTTAATTTATTTACTGTAGAGAACCTGCCAGATTCCTTTTGTATTAAGCTATAAAGGTGTGAGGCGAAATTCTTTCGTAATTATTTTGACTGTAGGTTAAAAAAACCGTTCTGTCAAGAGCAAATCGCTACCTTCTTCCTTTGAAAATTTTAACCTTGACAGATAAGACAAATCGGGATGTAGTTTGGTGAACAGGTAAGGAAAAATTCTCTTGAATAATCCGGTTTGAGCATCTCACAGGGAGGTAAAAATGAAACTGGTAAATTTTCGTCTAATCGATGGAACCGGGCGATTTTATGAGCATGCTGCCTTAACCATCAATGACCAGGGTCGAATCGAGCAACTCTGGACCGGCAATGAAGCCAAAATGTCGGTCCGGGATGCACTTGATTTGAAGGGACAGACCGTCTTGCCGGGCTTATTTGATTGCCATGTACATCTCATGAGCGATGCAGGACCCGACCCTTTTGCAGCCTATCAGACGAAGTCGGTGTTTTATATGACCATTTTAGGAGCAGTAAATGCCGGGAAAATGTTACGTCGGGGGATCACCACGATTCGGGACGTTGGGGCTATGGATTTTGCAGATGCAGCGATTAAGCAAGCCATCAACGAAGGAGTTATTCCGGGTCCGCGGATGCTTTCCTCGGGTAAACTCCTGACCATGACCGGTGGACATGGTTGGTTTATCGGACAAGAAATCGATGGACCCGATGAAGCTCGTAAATATGCCCGACTGAACCTTAAAATGGGTGCTGATAATATCAAGATGATGGCTTCTGGGGGGGTGTTGACCCCAAACGTCAATCCGCGTTCCCCCTCTCTTACAGTTGAAGAGTTGGCAGCAGGATTTGAAGAAGCCATCAAAGCCGGGAAACTGACTGCCAGCCACGCTCAGTCTACCCAAGGGATTAAGAATGCCATCCGAGCCGGAGTTCGTACCATTGAACACGGGGTCTGGTTGGATGAAGAGGCCTGTCAAATGATGGTAGACCGCGGAGTCTACTTAGATGCAACACTGACAGCGCCTTATTTCATCCTGAAACATGCAGAGGATGGAAAGATGGCTCCCTATGTGGTAGAGAAAATCAAAAGCATGTACCGGGACCATATAGAGAGCTTTAAGATGGCAAAAAGGATGGGAGTAAAAATCATTTGCGGGACAGATGCCGGAACCCCCTTCAATGTGCTGGGTGAAACGGTCACAGAGCTCGAGCAAATGCAACAGGCCGGACTGACCCCCATGGAAGCAATTATAGCTGCAACCAAGACCAGTGCCGAAGCTCTGAGATTGGATGAGGTAACAGGAACCATCGAAATCGGGAAAATGGCCGATATGATGGTTGTTGATGGAGATCCTCTCAGTAACCTGGATGTCTTAAGACGTCCTACCTATGTATTTAAGGAAGGTCGATCGATACAACTGAATATAGAAGAACCTCTGGGGGTTCCTGCAAAGATCACCCCGGCTCAGATAGCCATGACCGTGACCCGTTTTGCAGCCGGTGGATGTACGTGTTAATGGATAAAAGCCGGGAACCGGAGACCAGAATCACCAGATCCCTCGCCTTCGTTCTCCGGTTCCTCGGGTATCGATTCACCCTCTTCCCTAAGTTCTTCGACTATCCTTTACATAACCTTCTCCTATAACTCTGCGATTCTAGCCGGGTAATCTGAATAATAAAAACCTATTGACAAGCTATAAAGATCAAAGCCTATATTGTATTAAACTGATTAACTCTGCGGGAATGGCTAGGTCCCTGGTGGGCCTCCTGGACTTCAAATCCAGTGGCGGGCTCTAATCAAGTCCGCGGTGGGTTCGATTCCCACACATTCCCGCCATATTTATTTTGATATTTGACCCTTGGTATCCTTCGCAGAGGCGCAAAGGTGCAAAGAAAATCGCAATACCACAAAAATTACCGGTTCGAATTGAAGAACCCTATAGCCTATAGCTTTCCATGGAGATAAAATATTCCGACATATTGCGAAAAAATTAAAAAACTTGGCGGCTTTGTGAGCTTTGCGAGACATCATCCTTATATGAAAGCTGCGGTACTCCACAAACCCAATGAGATAAAGGTAGAAGAAGTAGAAATCCCCTCTATTAACTCCGATGAAATGTTGGTAAGGGTTAAAGCTTGTGGGATCTGTGGAACCGATACCCGGATCTACTACGGTACGAAAACCAAAGGGGTTCACTATCCTTCGGTAATCGGGCACGAGATTTCCGGAATTGTGGAAGCCTTGGGAAGTCAGGTTCGAGATTTTAAAGAAGGCGATCATGTCAGCATCTGTCCTGTAATTCCTTGTGGGGTCTGTTATGCCTGCCAAAGAGGCATGGATAATATCTGTATGAATCGAACGGCCATTGGTTATGAATACGATGGAGGCCTTCAGGAGTACCTGCGAATCCCCGGCATAGCCATCCGTCAGGGTAATATATTTAAAGTACCGGCAGATATTCCCTTCGAAGTCTCTGCATTGATCGAGCCTCTAGCCTGCTGTTACAATGGAAATCGCCGTTCTCAAATCAAATTGGGAGATACGGTCGTTATCATGGGAGCAGGTCCCATTGGATTGATGCACCTCCAACTTGCTAAACAAGCCGGTGCAACCAGAGTAATAGTCAGTGAGCCTGTCGAAGAACGTTTAGCCCTTGCCAAGGAACTGGGAGCCGATATTTGTATAAATCCCAAAACGACCAGTCTCCAAGAAGTAGTAATGCAAGAGACCCAGGGTATTGGGGCAGATGTTACTCTTCTCGCCATTGGCGTCCCCTCCTTAATTAATGAAGCCTTTAAAATAACCCGCAAACAGGGAAATATTAACCTCTTTGCCGGATTTAGCGGTAAAGGAGAATCGACCATCGAGGCCAATTTGATTCACTATAATGAGCTCAATGTAACAGGTACCGCTTCTGCTGCTCCCTGGCATTTTAACGAGGCCATGAAACTGGTCATCTCCGGACAGATTAAACTCGATAAGCTGATTACCCATCGATTCCCTCTAGAAGAAATCGATAAGGCCCTTAAAACCGTTGTGGAAAGTAAAGGAATTAAAGTGATTGTAATACCCTGATGAGTGTGGGAGTATGGGGGTATGGGAGTGGAGGAGTGGGGGAGTATGGAAGTGGGGGAGTATGGAAGTGGGGGAGTATGGAAGTGGGGGAGTATGGGAGTGTAAGAGTACACATATACTCCCATACCCCCACACTCCCACACTCCCATACCCCCATACTCCCATACCATGAACTATGTTATCTTTAGGTAAAA
>JAUQPW010000056.1 GCA_030550175.1 bacterium | reverse complement strand
TCTTATAAGCGATCAGGCTTTTCTCCCAATCTCCGATCAACCTATAACCCTCTCCCATATATCCCCAGGTTTCCATAATTCCCTGTGAATAGTCTGCACTTTCGTAAAGAGCCAGGGCTTTTTCAAAATTTTCTAAGGCCGCAGCGCCCTCCCCCTGATCTTGTGAAATTAATCCCATCCCCTGCTGAAGGTCTCCTTCGAGTAAAGGCAACATGAGGGGTAGATCTGTTCCCAAGCGCTTTAATTCCATCACGAGTTCAAGCCCTTCTTGAAGAGAATTTTTTGCCTTAACCCAATCCTTTTCCTTTCGATATAAAAGAGCCAGATTTTTGAGGGTTATAACCAACCCAATCTTATCCTGGATTTCCTGTCGAAGTTTTAAGGAAGACCGGTAATAAGTCTCAGCCCGATTTAAATCCCCTAATTCATTAAATAGATCCCCCATATTACTCAGGGTTACTGCCTCACCTTGTTTATTTCCTATTTTTTGATAAAGATGCAAAGCCGCCCAATATTGCTCCAAAGCCCTGGAATAGTCCCCCAGACCGGCATAAGCAAGTCCAAGATTGACCCGGGCATTGCCCTCTCCATAGAGATCACCTTGTTGTTGCTTTATTTCCAGGGAACGACGCTGATTCTCTATAGATTCGTTCAGGTTTCCAAGGAAAAGTTGGGTAAGTCCAAGATTTCCCAGGGCAAAAGCCATCTTATCACTACGTTGAAGGGTTTTATAGATTTCCAGGGCTTCTTGTTGGGCTTTTAAAGCTTCCCGGAGTCTTCCCAGGTTCACATAGATGATGCTTAAATTCATTCGGGAGTCTGCGATGCCTTCAGGATCTCCCAACTCCTCCATAAGGGCTAAGGCTTGATGTTGAGCCTCCAGGGATTTTTTCAACTCCCCAAGATTTCGATAGGCTACACCGATTCGTCTCAGAGCAACGGCTTTCTCCCTGGTTTTACCGAGTTGATTATAAAGTTCCAGGGCTTTAAACTGAAATTCCAGGGAAGTTTGTAGTTGACCTGAGCGTCGGTAAATGACTCCCAACTCGCTCAAAGTTTCGGCTTCCAGAAACAACTGACCGTCTTTATGAAAGAAATCCAGAGCCTGGTTATAAGCATCCCTTGCTTCCTGGAGTTTACCAGCCCTGGCCAATTGCTTTCCCTGGTTAAAATATTCAAGTCCAGGACTCTCTCCCCCTAACCGGCTGATATTTTCTTCTTCACCCGACACAAGCGATACCCACCCTATGTTTACAAATAATAACAGTCCTATAAAATTGAGTCGCTGGGTTTTATATTGGAGGCCTATCAAGGGTATCAGCATCCTCTTTATCCAGATCTTAAGCTACTAACTGGCTTAAAGTTTGGATAAAAAGGCTGTTCCGAAAAGAGAAGAGTTTCCTGAGCCATTAAGCTAAAATTGCTTATTGACTCTTTTTCCAGTTCGATATATCCTATCCACATCTGGTATATTTATTGCTTGTAAATTTATAACGGTACTTTTGCACCACTGCATAACTTTCAGTCTGAAAATTCCAAGGTTTAAAGTCAACAATCTTGTCATTTTTCATCTGATGGGATGACTTAAAGAACCGTGAAAGTCTTGTTTACTCTTTGGTTCTAGCTAAAATTTGAAACACGGTTCCAGACAAAAACGGAATGTATCATTTTTTACAAAAATTTTAACCGCAGGCTACTCCAGGCCTGCCCTTCGGCTCCCTGGGGAGTAGACTAGAATATCTTGCGATTTTACAGGTCCCTCCGAGGGTTTAGCAAAACCGCAAGGTTATGATCCGGGTAAATAAGAATTTTATAAACTCAGGTTAACGTTTGTAAATTCATATAAGATTTCTGTTCCCGATGCAAGAAAAATATGTAGAAAATCTTGTGAGATCAGTGATCTATTGAATTCTTATTATAAAGTAAGAAATATAAAAAAGGTGAATTTTTCTGTCCAGCCAATTTAGCGGCATTATTTCAATTTCCAACTGAATGAGGAGACCTCTTCACCCAGAGCTTACAAGCATTTCCCTTTTCTATAAGATACAAGGGACTTATTGTAAGAAACTCTTTGCACATACTTGGAAATTTCCTGGAGGTAATAAAGAGGTAATAAAAGAGTAGACTCTGTGAAGAAGTCATCTTGAAAATGAACCTTATACCACTTCTTAATACCTGGTTGGGCTTTCCGTTTTACGCGAAGTTCTTAGGAGTAATAGGTATTTATGGGGTTATTTGTTTTTTGGCTTATCGGATCGGGCAGATAAATATTCAGATAGCTCAACAGATCCCCTTTAGGAGACGGTCTTTAAGAGTTCATCTGACTAATGTTGGTATTCTCCTGCTATCTGCCGTGACAGGTTCTTTGGGATTAGCCTTGGGTCCGCTTCTTACCTCTTTTCCTTACAACTTTCAGTATGTAATTAGCCTGGTTCTAACGGGTCTTTTTAGTTTCTGCACCGTCTATAATCTGAGATCTTTTCAACCTAGTAGACAGGGAACTCCAATTCTCGAAGCATCTTACGTAAAGAGGATGGTGGAACTTCCCATTATCTTTTTTAAGGTCCTGTATCAATTAATAAATCGGATCCTTTATGCGATCCTGGTCCCGGGTCAGGACCCCTGGGGGATTTTTATCGGGGTCAGTTTGTGGATATTACTTCCCTATGGTTTTGTATCTGGAGAGGTATTCCTGAAAATTGTGTGTTTAACCTTAGGAGGTATGGGGCTCACCTTATCCTTTTCGGAAAGCCTCACGAAATTCTTTAACTACTCTTTTTTCCCGGAGTCTGTAATACATAAACATCGGATGTTACAACTGATACTCGGGGCAGCGGGTTTTTTCTTAGGCATTCTGGTCTCAGAAGTCTCATTTGTACTGACGCTTCAATCTTATTATCTGATGGTAAGCGGTATTGCCGGTTTTTTTATAGGAATAGGGGTAGGTATTCCCCTTACCGAGACCTGGTTTTACCAGCAACAACTAAGTCGAGAGCAGGAGCGACAAAAGCAGATTGAAAAATCCGATGTGGAGAAGTTACTCGCCAGAATTTCCAGGCATATGGAGGATTATCGTCGATTGATTTCTTCTCATCCTGATGCCCCTAGCCTTTCCCTTTTGACAGAATTAGAGGAAAATTTTCAAGCCATAAAGACAGAATTTCTCTCCCAGCCAAAATCTTATCAAAACCTCAAGGAGAGAGCTATTCGACTTGAAAATCAATTAAAAGTCTTGATTCGAGAGGTTTACCAGGGTAGCGTTGCCGGAGGAGAAAAGCCCGCCCCATCGGTTGTGGATTCCTCTGCCCAGACCAAACAGCATGAACCGAAGGTCCAGCGTGAAAATGCTGGAGAACCACAGGGACAACAATCTGGAAGGACATTTACTTCACAGACCCAGATGAGGCAGAAAAGTTTCCAGGGGGAATCCGAGATTTCTAAGGAAGCCCTTCAGCAGATCCTTTCAACGACCCGGTTGCTGATTGATGAGCTCAAAGTCAAAAATGCGGATGGGGGGGCCGTCTTGAGTAACACCTTAGCCCTGGAGGCCCGGTTAAACGGCTTACAACGGAAGTTAGAAGGACGACGGGTTGCCCTGGCGACAGCCTATATGGAAGCCTCCAAGCTTAAAGAAACGGTAGAAATGCTTAGTTATGCTGTGGCGAGTGAAGAATCCGCCGAAGTCATAAAACCGCTGATCGAGGCAGAATGCCGTGAGATCCTCAATGTAAAGGTGGGGGCGAGCAAAGAAGAGATTAAAAAAGCTTATAAAGAGCTGGCCAAGCTCTACCATCCGGACAAGTTTGTTAATAGTCCGCCTGACATGAAAGAGAAGGCCGATAAAGCATTTAAGAAAATTAACGAGGCTTATCAATTCCTCATGGGGCAACTGGAATAACTAAAATATCTATGCAGGGGTTCACCCGAAGAATCTTTAAGAAGGTATCAAACTTTGAGATTCTAGAGGGGGGACCCCTAAGGGATAATATTTTACCTTGTATCGGCTTCTGATTATTGAACAGGACCCCGAAAGTTATCGACAGATAATCCAGAAGGAGATTTCGGATCTGGAAATTTATCTTTTAGAGGATGTAAAGAAGGATCCAGGTCTTCTGTCAACTCTGGACATTTTTCTGGCCGGAAAAGTGGACGGGAAGTTTCCAGAGGATCTTTTGAAGCAGGCCCATAGACTCCGGTGGATCCAATCAACCCTTGCCGGGGTTGATCATATTATAAGATCTCCCTTTTTAAGGGATGAGATCCTTTTAACAAGGGTCGGCGGTGTTTTTGGAAGGTTTATGGCCGAGTATGTATTGGGGTATCTGCTTTATCTGGTTCTTCGAATTGCCTATGTAGTAGACAACCAAAAAAAGGCTCGTTGGGAGCCTTTTATGCCTGGGACCCTTGAAGGTCGGGTTCTGGGAATTTTAGGCCTGGGAGAAATCGGTAGCGAGATTGCACGAAGAGCTAAAGAGTTTGGCATGAAAGTTCTAGGCTTGAAGAGGACCGCCGGTCATTATCCTTATGTGGATCGGTTATTTCTGGAATCCCAGTTACCGGAATTTTTGCCCCAGGTAGATTTTCTGGTTATTACAGTCCCCTTGACTCCCGAAACCCGGGGTATGATCAAGGCCCATGAGTTAAGGTTGATGAAACGAGAGGCTTACCTAATCAACATTGCGCGGGGTGCAGTAGTTCGAGAGGAGGATCTTATCCAGGCTTTAGAAGAAAATTGGATCGCCGGCGCGGTTCTGGATGTCTTCGAGCACGAACCTCTTCCCAAAGAGAGCCGGCTCTGGAGCCTGAAAAATGTCATTATAACGCCACACATTTCGGGGCCGGATGATCCTACCTGTGTCAGTCAAGTCTTTTGTGATAACTACCGCCGCTTTCTTGCCAAAGAACCCCTTCGATACCTGGTAGATAAACATCGTGGGTATTGATGTTTTAAAAATCTTAATATGGCGTAGCACTGAACCCCATCTAAATTTTTTATTGACATTGCAAACCCGACAAGTGTATTAAGATAGGAATCGTAAGGGTTAAATCGTAGGGGGATAGGGTCGAAGGGATCTGATAGGGAGGCATTGGCCTGGTCTTCATATTTTCTTATCCTGAGAGGTCTGGTAAATTAGAAATTACAATCCATCTTATTTAAGATAATCCTCACGGGTTACCATCCCAAATTTCAATTTTCGGATATTTTTATGAGTTTGTGGGATAGATTAAAAGGTAAGAGTGACAAGAAGATAAAGGAATCTACGGCTTCCTCATCTTCCGATAATGGGTCTTCTGCTTCCGATCCGAATCAACTTCGCAGTTCACCACCCCTTGCCAAAAACTCTCCGGAAAGTCCGGCTAAGGAAGCGATTTCTGCCCATTCCAGAGGTCTCAGATCCGGCAGTGGTTCTTCTATTTCGAGTTCTCGACAGAGTAAGGATCCCCTACGGGTATGGATGCCTGGAGAGATCATAGAAGGTCGTTATGAAGTTATCCAGGAGTTAACCGGAGGAGCTATGGGGCAGGTTTATCGGGTAAGGCATCGGGATTGGAACATCGAGTTGGCTATTAAGAGTCCCTTACCCCATTTGATTGCCAATGAAGATCTCAAGGCTCGATTTATGGAGGAGGCTGAAAGTTGGGTGGAATTGGGCCTTCATCCCCATATTACAACGTGTTATTATGTGGCTCAAATTGAGGGGATGCCACGAATTGTTTTAGAGTATGTCGAA
Organism: bacterium; assembly: GCA_030550175.1. Taxonomy (GTDB): domain Bacteria; phylum Moduliflexota; class Moduliflexia; order Moduliflexales; family JAUQPW01; genus JAUQPW01. The sequence goes on along the minus strand of JAUQPW010000056.1, from coordinate 30,018 downwards.
GGGGGTACCCTTAAGGACTGGATTGTCCGGGGGGTATTTCTCCAGGATCTGGAAACCCCATTGGCCGTGGCTATCCAGCTTTGCCTGGGACTGGAATATGCCCATGATAAAGGGGTTATTCATCGAGACTTAAAACCAGCCAATGTACTCCTGACAAAGGAAGGAACTCCCAAACTTACGGACTTTGGGCTGGTCAAACGAAATGCCAGGGTCGAAGATCAGGACTCGATACGATATTCTTCCTCTTCGAGGTTAGATTCTCGATCCGTAGGAGCGACCCAAGTAGGAACCATCCTGGGAACCCCGGAATATATGGCTCCCGAGCAGTGGGCCGGAGCGGAACAGACAGGGGTTCATACAGACATCTATGCGTTGGGGTTAGTACTTTATGAACTCTTCTGTGGTCGGCGTCCTTTCGAGCTTTCAGAAAATTTGAGATATGCCCATCCGACCCTCCAGGAACGGGAGTGGGAGCGGATGCATTCCCAGGAGCCCATTCCAGATCCCCATCAATGGCGGAGGGATCTTCCCGAAGCACTGGCCATGATCTTGAGGGAATGCCTGGCCAAGACCCCCGTGGACCGGCCACCGGATGTTAAATCGGTCAGAGAACGGCTGGAGCTGGTCTATCAAATGCAACTCGGGCGGATAGCACCTTATACGCAAGCGGCGACAGATCTGGACCTTCGGGCGGATAGCCTCAATAACCGGGCACTTTCCTACTTAGATTTGGGGAAGGAAGTAGAAGCAGAGGCTGCCTGGCGAAATGCTCTGGCGGTTGATCCTCAACATCCCGAAGTGGTTTACAACCATGGAATTTTCCTTTGGCGTCGGGGTCGCTTAACAGACGAAGAACTGGTACGGCAATTAGAAGAGGTTCGGGCCACTCATGGCAATTGGTGGCAGGCCATGTATCTCCTGGCCCTCGTGCAATTTGAGCGTGGAGAGATAGATCTGGCACTCTTACTCCTGGAGGAAGCAGCCAGGCAGGCTCCCCAAGAAACAGAACTCCAGGAACCCCTTCGGTTAGCCAGATCCCGTAGTCTCGCTACCCGTCGCTTTTTACGGAACTTTGAAGGGCATAACAGCTATGTAAGTTCTGTATGCCTGAGCCAGGATGGACTTTGGGCACTCTCCGGGAGTGGAGATAGTACTCTACGGCTCTGGGAAGTTGCCACTGGTCGGTGTCTGAGGGTCTTTGAGGGACATACCAGTTATGTAAGTTCTGTGTGCCTGAGTCCTGACGGACGCTGGGCCTTATCGGGAAGTGGAGACAATACCCTGCGACTTTGGGAAGTAACAACAGGCCGATGCTTAAGGATCTTCGAGGGACATACCAAGGGAATATCCTCTGTCTGTCTGAGTGCTGAGACCGATAATACCGGTATTGCCCGTTGGGCCTTATCGGGGAGCTGGGATAAAACTCTACGACTTTGGGAAGTTGCCACCGGTCGATGTCTGAAGGTTTTCGAGGGACATACCAAGGAAGTCCTCTCGGTTTACTTGAGCAATGATGGAAAATGGGCCTTATCCGGGGGTGGAGATAACACTTTGCGACTCTGGGAAGTAGATACCGGTCGATGCTTGAGAATCTTCGAAGGGCATATCAAGGGGGTTATGTCTGTTTGTTTAAGTGCCAACCAACGCTGGGCCCTCTCAGGAAGTTTGGATAAGACGCTGGCATTATGGGAAGTGGATACGGGCCGATGTTTGAGGGTCTTCGAAGGACATACAAACTATGTGACTTCCGTACATCTCAGTGCGGATGGACGTTGGGCCTTATCCGGGGGTGGAGATAACACTTTGCGACTCTGGGAAGTAGATACCGGTCGATGCCTGCGGACTTTTCAAGGACATACAGATTGGGTGACCTCTGCCTATCTGAGTAGAGATGGGCGCTGGGCGTTATCCGGGAGTGGGGATAGAACCTTAAGGCTTTGGGAATTACCCCGGGAGAGTATCTGCTCTTTTCGCCTCAGTCGTCCCAGGTCCCATACCGAGTGGTTGGAGGTTCAGACCCGGATAGCCGAGTTATTAAAGGGGGCCGAGGAAACGCTGAAGAAGGCCAACTTTAGTGGAGCCCTGGCCCTTGTACGAGAGGCTCGAAGATTACCCGGCTGTGAGCGGACTCCCCAGACCCTGGAAGCCTGGGCGAAACTTTCCCTTATTTGCCCCCGGGTGGGCCTGCGGGCCGTATGGTTAACCAAAACCTTTGAGGGACATAAGAATGAAATCAATACCGTTTGTCTCAGTACAGATGGACGCTGGGCCCTCTCCGGAGGAGGTAATAATATCTTACTTTGGGAGGTAGCTACCGGACGTAATTTGCGAACTTTCCAGGGGCATACAGGTTCTGTACTCTCGGTTTATCTTAGCAATGATAACCGGTGGACTCTCTCCGGGGGGAGTGATAATACCCTACGACTCTGGGAGACGGAAACGGGTCGCTGTTTGAGGGTTTTCCAGGGTCATACCAACTGGGTAAGATCGGTTTGCCTGAGCCCCGACGGACGTTGGGCCCTCTCCGGAGGGGGTAATAATATCTTACTTTGGGACGTAGCTACCGGACGTTGTATCCGGACCTTTTTAGGACATACCAACTCGGTCCTATCGGTTTGCCTGAGTCCCGATGGATGTTGGGTTCTCTCCGGAGGCGGTGATAATGTAGTACGACTCTGGGATATAACCACAGGACGTTGTATCCAAACCTTTCAAGGACATACCAGTTGGGTGAGATCGGTTTGCCTGAGTCCTAACGGATGTTGGGCTCTCTCAGGGAGTGGGGATAATACCCTGAAACTTTGGGAAATAACTACAGGACGTTGCTTACAAACTTTCCAGGGTCATACCGATGGGGTAAACTCCGTCTGTTTAAGCACTGATGGACGCTGGATCCTGTCAGGAGGTAGCGATAATACCTTACGGCTTTGGCAAACCAGCACAGGACGTTGCATACGCACCCTCGAAGGACATACCAGTTGGGTAAGATCCGTTTACCTCAGTGCCGATGGACGTTGGGCCCTTTCCGGAGGGGGTGATAAAACTTTGCGACTCTGGCAATTGGATTGGGAACTCGAAGCCCGTGACCCGGCTACCTGGAATGAAGGAGCTCTGCCTTATCTTAAGTCTTTCCTGATCCTTCATACTCCCTACGCCAGCTCAGATCCCACCAAGCCAGAGGGACTTACACGACGGGGCAGGCCTTCCTGGAATGACCAGGATTTTCAAGATCTCCTTCGTCAACTCCAATACGCAGGTTATGGAAGACTTCGCCCTGAAGGGATACGGGCCAAGCTCGAAGAGCTTGCCCGGTCTCTAACTTCCTAAGCAGGACTACTTCAGCTGAGATCCAGGGCTTGACTGCGGGAAACTGAAAAAATGCCGAGTTTGATCATCAAAAAGCCCCATGATACCGAAACCTATTTCGTCCTTGATAAAGAGGTTATAACCCTCGGCAAAAATGAGCCTGAAGAAGGAGTCCAAAATGATATAGGCTTTGAGGATAAGACAGTCTCCCGTCATCATGCCAGAATCCTGAAAGAAGGAAACCATTACTTCATCGAAGACCTGGGAAGTAAAAATCATACTTTTGTCAACGGTAAAAAAATAAAAAAAGCGGAGCTCAAACATGGAGATCTGATCACCATTGGACTCAACACCCTGATCTTTGAAGCAGAGGACGCTACAGTTGTGAATCCTGCCGACCTGGAAGTTAAGTTTCAGGAATTAGATAAAAGTAAAACCGTAGACCTTAATTATATTATTCTCTATCAGATAAGTGAGAAACTGGTTACGGTAGCTGACCTGGATGAGTTTTTAAAGTCGGTCATGGAGATGATCCATCTGGCTATTAAGGCTGAAAAGAGCCTGCTCTTGCTTTTAGGAGACAATGGGGAGTTACATCATCGGGTAGGTATAGGTCCGGATAAACTTTACAGTAAAACTATGGTTGAAAAGGTTCGCCGCGAAAAGCGATCTCTCATGACCTCCCTTAAGGTAGATATCACAACCTCGATGATCTTTCGTAGTATCCAATCGGTTATGGCAGCTCCTTTACTAAAATATAACGAGGTTATCGGCATCATTTATATAGAAGATCCCAGGCCTGGTAAATTTAGCCCCAGTGATCTGACCCTGTTAACCGCCATTGCCAACCATGTTTCTTCAGGGATAGAACGCGTCAATCTGAATGCTCGAATAAAAAAAGAAGCCTTAATAAGAAGTAATCTCGAGCGCTTTCTTTCCCCACATGTGGCCGATAAGATAACCCGAGACAGCCTGGAAACTGGAAAAGTAGACTTAAAGGCTGAAAAAGTCCTTGCAACTATTTTATTTGCAGATATTAAGGGGTTTACCCTTCTTACCGAAAGACTGGATCCCTCTGAAATCGCAGATCTCTTAAATGAGTACTACAGTTTTGTAACCGACATTATCTTTAAATATGAAGGGACACTGGACAAGTATATGGGGGACGGAGTTATGGCCATATTTGGAGCTCCTATTCCTTATCCCTACCATGCAAAAAATGCGGTCATGGCTGCCCTAGAGATACAAAAAGAACAGAAAAAGTTTAAAGAAAGACTTGACCCGCAAAAAAAGTTCGATGTAAGAATAGGCATCAACACAGGTGAAGTGGTGGCGGGTTACATAGGCTCACCGAGAAGAATGGAATATACCGTGCTGGGGGAAGAGGTAGTTCTTGCCTATCGGTTAGAATCTATGGCGAATGCAGGGGGGATTTTTATTGGGAAGCAAACCTACAAGCTGATCGAGCAGGACTTTGAGGTTCAGTTCGTAGAAAAGATTAAAATGCCTAAAGGAGAAAAAGATATGGAAGTCTATAAGGTTTTAGGAGAGAAACCCAGGGTGTCATGGAAAGTTGGATACAAAAGCGATGTGGGAAGGGTACGAACCGGTAACGAAGATAGTTTCTACGTGGATGAAGAAGGCGGGCTATTTATTATTGCAGATGGCATGGGAGGACACCAGGGGGGGGAAGTAGCCAGCAAAATAGCTGTGGAAGTAATACCCAATTTCCTAAAAGATAAGATTTCTCGAGAAGCCACCGACGAAGGTACTGCGGAGCTTATCATGAAGGCCCTTTTTAAAGCCAATGATGAGGTTAGAATGAAGGGAGAAAGTGATCTTTCACTTCGGGGAATGGGTACTACGGTTGTCCTGGCCTTTTGTCGAGATAATGACCTTCATATCGCTCACATAGGAGATAGCCGGGCTTATCTGATCCACGATGGGAAGATTCAACAACTTACGGAAGACCATTCGGTTATCACCCAAATGGTAAAAACCGGAAATCTTACAAAGGAAGAGGCGAAAAACCATAAATTGAAACATATGCTGAGCCAGGCCCTGGGAACCTCTACTTACCTGGCTCCCGATATCCAAATATTTAACTGGATAGCCGGTGATTATGTTCTCCTCTGCTCAGATGGTCTTACAGATATGTTAAACGATCAAGAATTGCTTTCGACCATCCTGGAATGTAGCATTGGAGAACCTCAAGAGGGCTGTGAAATGCTGGTAGATCTGGCAAATAAAAAAGGTGGAAAAGATAATATCACGGTGATCCTGTTATATAAAACCATATAAAAGCCTTTAGGAAACTTAAATAAATTTCACAACGAGGGTTTAAGAACAGGAGGATAAACAATGCCTCGTTTAATCATAAAAGGGCGGAATGCTCCTGAGAGGGTTTTTAATCTGGATAAAGATGTCATTACCATAGGCAAGGATGATCCGGAAACAGGAATTCAAAATACCATAAATCTGGACGATAAAACAGCTTCACGTCGCCATGCAAGGATAATCCGAGAAGGAGAGGACTATTTTATTGAAGATTTGAAGAGTACCAATCATACCTTTGTCAACGGTAAGGAAATAAAAAAGGCAAAACTTAAACATGGAGATCGAATAACCATTGGATTTAGTACCCTCATTTTTGAGACCGAAGGTATCAAGTTTGTTAATCCCTCCGATCTGGTCCTTAAATTTCAAGAATTAGATAGAAGTAAACCCCTGGATCTTAATTATTTTATTCTCCATCAGGTGAGTGAGAGGTTGGTGACAGCTACAAATCTAGAAGAGTTTTTAAAATCCATCGCGGATCTGGTACGCTTATCTGTAAAGACCGAGAAATGTCTCTTGTTCCTTCTAGGGGATGATGGAGAATTACATTGCCGTGCGGTTAGCGGTCCGAATAACTCCTATAGCAAATCTTCTGTTGAAAGGGTTCGGCATGAAAAGCGATCTATGATTAGTTCCCTTGAGTTTGAACCTACCGATACCTTGAAGACCCTTATGTTTCAAGGAATCCAATCGATCATGTGTGCACCTATACTTAAATATGGGGATGTGGTGGGAGTTATCTATGTGGAAGATCCCAAACCTGGAAGGTTCGGCGAAAATGACCTTATCCTGTTAACTACCATCGCCAATCATATCTCCTGGAACATAGAGAAGGTCATCTGGAATGAAAAGAGAAAAAAGGAGGAAATCATTCGAAGCAATCTGGCACGGTTTATTCCTCCTCATATTATCGATAAAATGATCCGGGATAGCGTGGATCCAGGAGAGATACGTTTAAAAACCGAGAGGATTCCGGTGACAATCCTGGTATCGGATATCCATGGATTTGCACTTCTTATTGAGAAACTCAACCCTTTTGAAATTGTCGAGGTTTTAAATGAATACTATACCCTGATGACCGAGGTCATTTTTAAATATGAAGGAACCCTGATCAAATATGATGGCGGCGTGGTGGTAGGGGTTTTTGGGACCCCCATTCCTTTTCCTGATGGAACAAAAAATGCAGTCCTGGCGGCCATTGAGATGCAAGATCGGCAAAGAACTTTCAAGGAAAAACAGGATCCGAGAAAAAAGCTGGATCTAAAGATCGGAATCAATACCGGGGAAGTTGTGGCAGGTTATATGGGATCTCCCATCAGAATGGAATATACCATACTTGGAGAAGCGGTCACCCTGACCCATCGTCTGGCATCCCTGGCAGAACCCGGTAGTATTCTTGTAAGTAAACCGATTAATGACCTCGTTAAATTAGATTACATTACGAAATTTATGGGAAAAATGAAAACCCCTAAGGGGGATGAAAAGATAGAGGTTTACAGTGTCCTGAGTAAAGTTTTATAAGATTCGATATTAAAAACTTAGGCAATGAACAGTTGTTATTTACAAACTCGGGATTGTAAAAAATCAATTATTCATTGTTAATGGTTAAACTTAAAGATGAAAATCGTTTTATCGATTGTAGAAGGTCCCCGACAGGGTGAACACTTTGAGTTTGATCAACCGGATTGCTTTTTAGTGGGAAGATCGCTTCAATCCCATTTTCAACTCAGTCAAGACGATCCTTATGTATCCAGAAATCATTTCCTCCTAGAGATAAGACCCCCTTACTGTTATATTCGGGATAATAAAAGCACCAATGGGACTTATGTGAAGTGTGTGAAAGATAAGGAGTTCAAACGTATTACCGAAGCAGAACTTCATGATAAGGATCTCATTAGAGTAGGAAAGACGGTGCTGAGGGTTGAGGTGATTCCTGAGCAGTCGGTTGAAGCGGAGAAGGTTTTCTGCATCCGATGTGGCTCGGATCTTACCGAGGCTCTAAAAAATAAAAGAGCTGCTGAACTGGCTATTTCCGACTATATTTGTCAAGATTGCAAAAAAAAGGAGGCCATGAAGATAAGACCGCTCGCCTCTCCCAGGATACATCACGTGTGTTTCGGCTGCAGTAAAGATGTGTCGCGTAGGGCAAACTCAGACGGGAAAGCTGAGGAATTAGCCGATGTAATATTATACCTCTGCGAAGAATGTGCGGCCCAGGAGCAGCGAGAGGTGGATATTCCAAGCATTAAAGATTATCAGTTATTGAAGGAGCTGGGTAGAGGTGGAATGGGGATAGTTTATAAAGCCTGGCACAGGCCTACAGGTCGTCTGGTTGCCTTAAAAAAGATGTTACCTGGTGTCGCCATGGATGAAAAGGCGAATAAGCTCTTTCAACGTGAAATGGCCGTCATGACCGAGCTTATCCACCCACATATTGTTCGTCTCCTGGATCAGGGAATAATTGGCCGAGAGCATTACTTTGTTTCCGAGTATTTACCCTATGGCGATACAGAAGAGCTGGTAGTTAAAGTTTATAAAGGACCCGTCCCTATTCCAGAGGCCTGTAATTTAATCTGCCAGATTCTTGGAGGGCTGGATTATGCCCACAAGAGAGGGTTCATTCACCGGGATATTAAACCCCCCAACTTACTTCTGACTAAAAATAAAAAAGGGGAAAGGATCGCCAAGTTAACGGATTTTGGACTTTCTAAAAGTTATGAAAAGGCCGGGAATTCCGGAATGACCATGCGAGGTGAGACCAGTGGGACTCCATTTTTTATGGCCCCGGAGCAGTTTACCAATTACCGTTTCGTAAAACCTCCGGCCGATGTTTATTCCGCGGCTGTCACACTTTATTATCTTCTCACGGCCAAATATCAATTTCACTTTCCTACTCCCCTGGATATGGTCAAAGGGATCCTTAAAGAAAAAAAACCGAAAGACCCCATTCTCGTTATTCTGGAAGATCCTCCTATACCTATCCGGGAACAAAATCCCGCGATCCCGGAAGCACTGGCAGCGGTAGTTGATAAAGCCATCCAAAAGGATGAGAAGGAGCGATTTCAAACTGCCAAGGAATTGGAAGAGGCCATCAAAGAGGCTCTTAAGAGAATTTAAATAAAGACAGGGAAGTGTAGGGCGAAACGAAACGCCCTTTCGCCCTACAGCAGATAGACCCAGCCGTACGCTTTTACCTTTGTTTGGGACTTTTAAGATAATTTCAGAAGAAGGGGATCAGGCTTTGAACAGAGTAGATATAAGGCCTATAAGGACCAACAACCCCCCTAACCCACCTAAAAAGTACCCCATAAACGGGAAGATAAACCAGAAGGGTAAGCTTACCAGAAAGATCAGTACTCCAAAACCCGCTAAATTCGTACTTTCTTTTTTAACAGGGGCTATCACCAGCTCTTCGGTCCGTACGCCCCGGGCTATGACTTCCAACACATAATTCATCCGATTCTCACGCTCAGAAAGGGGTAATGAGTTAATTTTTTTGATTACCCTATCTGTTAAAGTCTCAATCTCATCCAGTAGAATAAAATTAATTTTTTCTTGTTCATCCATAAAACCCTCCTTTATCTATCACCTTTCTTAAAAACTAACCGGAGAAGATGCCTTTGTCAAAGCAAAAATATCCAGAAATGGTCTAGGTTTAAAAAATAAAATTATTATGTTGACAAGAATCTTCATTACGATATTAAATAATCTAATTAAGAAAGGTGCCTATCTACTCGAGTTTTGTTATGATTTAAGTCTATAAACCAAGGAGGGTTTGAGAATTATTCCATATGGCCAATGAAACTACTGTAGCTACCCCACCAACTACCGAAGTAAAAAAAGAGCCGGTTAAGCCAGCAACAGTTGTTGAACAAGCACCGACTGAAGGGAAGTGGAGTTTACTTTCCCGTAGAGATTTTCTAACCCGAGCTGCATGGGCGGGATTTACCATAAATTTTTTAGCAGCCACCTTCGCCTGTCTCCGATATATGTTTCCCCGGGTTCTTTTCGAACCTTCTCCGATTTTCAAGGCCGGGTTCCCCAATGAATATGCCGTAGGAGAAGTGAATGAGCGATTTAAACAGTCTCAACGGGTATGGATTGTTCGAGATAGTGGTGGCTTTTACGCCCTTTTAGCTATCTGTACCCATTTGGGATGTACGCCTAATTGGTTTGCAACGGAGGATAAGTTTAAATGCCCCTGTCATGGAAGTGGATTCCGAAGAACAGGAATCAACTTTGAGGGTCCTGCCCCTCGGCCTTTAGAACGAATCAAAATAACTTTAGCCGAGGATGGGCAACTCTTGATAGATAAAAGTGTTAAATTCCTCTATGAGAGAGGGGAGTGGACTAAACCTGGGGCTTACTTACCATATAGTAGTTGAAGGTTAAGGATGGAGGGGAAGAAGGATCTTTTCATAACCCCTCCACCCTTAACCTTCAATCCTATTAGAGAGTGTGCCTAAATTACCTCTTCCTAAATTAAGATTACCGGAGCGTTCAGACTTTGAAGAAATGAAACAACAGATCGTAGAGTCCCAAGTCTGGCGATCTATTTTTCGACATGGTTATGAAGATACCCCCAGAAATCGGGTCCTGGCAGTTCTGGATAACGTCTGGCTACATCTACATCCTACCAAACTTCCTGTACACGGAACCAAACTGCGTTTTACCTGGTGCATGGGAGGATTAACCTTTTTGATGTTTCTGGTGACCACGGTTACCGGAGTTTTTTTAATGTTCTATTACCGTCCAACCGCCGAGTACGCTTATAACGACATTAAGTATCTGGAGTTTGATGTCCCCTTCGGAATGATTATGCGGAATATGCATCGTTGGGCTGCCCATGCTATGGTTATAACCGTATGGCTCCATATGCTGAGAGTTTTCTTGACAGGCTCCTATAAACCACCCCGGGAATTTAACTGGGCCGTAGGTGTTATGCTGCTGACCATAACGCTTCTTCTGAGCTTCACAGGATACCTTCTCCCCTGGGATCAACTCTCCATCTGGGCAGTTACCGTAGGCACCAATATGGCCCGTGCTACTCCCGTCTTAGGTCATGAGGGGCCTTTTGCACCCCCTTCCATTATAACTCCTTCTTCCGATGTACGTTTCATGCTCCTGGGAGGAACTATCGTAGGTCCTTCGGCCCTTTTAAGATTCTACGTACTCCATTGTATCTTCTTCCCGCTATTGGCCGGAGGGTTGATGATGCTTCACTTTTGGAGGGTTCGAAAAGATGGGGGGATCTCAGGACCCCTCTAAAGTTTTAACTTTAACGAAAACAATAAAGACCCCTGAGAAGAGAAAGAAACCATAACTGCTCAGGGTCCTTAAGTGAGGGTTCTTAAGGCTTTTCGGGATAGATCCTTATGGAAAACTTTATCCAGATCATCAGTAAACCAGATAATATTCCCATTGTAGCCATGTTGCTACTGGTGATATTTTTTACCTGTGTGGGTCTCCGACAGGCTCTACAAAACGACCGACTGATCCAAGAAGGACGCAAAGACGAGATTATTGATAGGATGAGTGAATAACCCTTTTATAAGGATAAAGGAGAAAGGGTAAAGGAAATTCTTTTTCCTGATCTACCCTTGCCAGATTTATCCTTTTAAAAGAATGGCCGACGAAAAAGATATGCAAAGGGAGCCCCCCAAGGAACCCCAACCAGATGGAGCTTCAAAGCCTGCTTCAGGCTCTAAAGAGGGGGGCGAATCTCCTAAAAAGGGAGCAGAGGCGGCTACTCCTAAACCAACTCCTCCTGCGGGTACGGTTTCAAAGCCTTCTACAACGGCCACTACGGCTAAACCGACCGCGCCAGCTACCCCAAAACCGACCCCTGCCGGTAAAACGGTGGCCAAGAAGAAAACACGATTAGACTACCGGGTCCATACCTGGCCCCATCTGGTAAGAAGTGAATTTTTGGTGGCCATTGGGGCTTTGATTGTCCTGACAATATGGTCCATCTTAGTGGATGCTCCCTTGGAGGATCCCGCTAATCCCAACAGAACCCCGAATCCTTCTAAAGCTCCTTGGTATTTCCTGGGTTTGCAGGAAATGCTCGTTTACTTTGACCCCTGGATAGCCGGAGTCGTTCTCCCTGGTTTGATCATCATGGGACTTATGATTATCCCTTATGTAGATATTAACCCAAAGGGAAATGGATATTACACCTTCAAAGAAAGGAAATTTGCCATTACCGTTTTTCTGTTCGGATTCCTCGTCCTATGGGTCAGCTTAATCATTGTGGGAACTTTTTTGAGGGGACCGGGATGGAATTTTTTTGCACCCTGGGATAAATGGGATCCCCATAAAGTAGCGGCTCTTACCAATGTAAACCTCTCCTATAAAGTAGGTATTCGAGATGATTTTATAGCTTCTATTTTTGGAGGGGCTGTGGTCATCGGTTATTACCTCCTGGGAGTAATCTACTACCTGATCATGCGAAATCGGAGTGAAGTCCTTCAAAAATTGGGAGTTGTTCGATATAGTATCGTGGCTTTCTTATTCCTGACCATGATGGCCCTTCCCATTAAAATGATCTTGAGATGGACCTTAAATATCAAATATATCTGGGTAACGCCCTGGTTCAATATCTAACAATTGGCAATTAACAGGGAAGAAGATAATTGCTAATTGTTAATGAAGGAATCGATCAATGGCGGAGAAGGATCAAGAGAAGATTTTTATTGAGGCTGTCGAGAGAAAATCCTACGGACATATTTACTTTATCATTACTTTGATCGGTTTAGCCATGACGTTGTGGGCCTTCTGGGATGAGGTGATTACCCGAAGACCCTGGAAAAAATATCAAAAAGAATTTAATCGATTTGAGTTAGCACGGGCGGAGGCCGAACTTAAACAAGCCCAGGCCAAATTAAATACCCCAGAATATAAAGAGTTAGAAAAAAAATTGGCAGAAGCCGAAAAGGATTTTAATTCCCGTAAAGGGAGTTATCGAGATGCTCTGAGACGTTTAAAGGAAGCAAAGATTAAGTTATTCGAGGTCTCTCAGGAACAGCAGTTCCTCAAAAGTGAAGCCGATGAAGCTTTTTACTGGTACAGTAAGGCCCTCCATGAAAACGATAAAGATGTGTTAATCCGAAAACATGAGCTGGATAAGCTAGAAGCAAAGGTGAAAGAGATGCAGCCCGAGATTGATAAACGACAATCAGAGGTAGCTGCCATCGAAAAAGAGATTGAAGGCATCAAAGGAAATCTGGAAAATCTTCAGGCAGAAAAGCGCAAATATACCACCGATATCGAACAGATCCGGCGAAAAATAGAAGGAATCAAGGCTCGACCCATTGAAATTAAACAAATTGTCGTGGAAAAATCTCTTCTTACAAATTTTGGGAATCATGTAGATCGAGCGGAGCGCTGCATGACCTGTCACGTAGCCATTGATCGAGTCGGTTTTGAAGATGCCGATATTCCTCAACCCTTTAGAACCCATCCAAAACGGCAGGAGATCTTTGGAAGACATCCCATTGAGAGGTTTGGTTGTACCCTTTGCCATGCCGGACAGGGTGCTGCCCTCACCGTGGAACAAGCCCATAATGGAGAACAACAGGTAAAGGCTGTCCATGACAAAGATAGACCCATCAAGATTAACCATAATACCGAATTCTGGTCCCGTCCTCTCTTCTTAGGGGAAAATGTTCAAATTGGATGCAGAAAATGTCATGAGATAGATAGGGGCCTGGAAGAGGCCCCCCGTTTAACCCAAGGAAGAAGGAATTTCGAAGAATTAGGATGTCATGGATGTCACCTGGTTAAGGGATATGAGAATTATCCTAAAGTCGGTCCCGATCTGACCCGGGTAGGGGATAAGGTTACGGCAGACTGGATGTTCCAATGGATCAAAAACCCAAGGACCTTTCGCGTGGAAACTCGAATGCCGAATTTCCTCCTCTCAGATGAAAACGTCGAGGCTATTGTAGCCTATTTGATGAATGTAACGAGGGGAAAATATTTGGCTCAAGCCCCCGGTCAGAAAACAGAAAATGAAGGAACCGGAGGACAAGGCAATGGAAGTTTTTCTCCTTCCTTACCTTCTTACTCTGCCGTTCCCGTTGCCCTTTCAAAGAACTATCAACCTTCTCCTGAAAGGGGTAAAGAACTCGTTCAATCCATCGGATGCCTGGGTTGTCATGTCATTGGGGAAGGAACGGAGGTCAAAGATGAACAGGGAAATCCCATTAAAATAGTACCCCAGGTAGACGACAACGGAGTTATTCGGGTTTCAGTACCCAGAAAGACAGGCCGTAAATTCGGTCCCGATCTGAGCGGCATTGGTAGTAAGACGAACTTTCAATGGCTTGTACGGTGGCTCAAAGATCCTAAAAGTTATGATCCTAAAACGCCCATGCCGAATTTTAGATTGAGTGATGAACAGGCCCAGGATATAGCGGCCTATTTGATGACTTTAAAATGGGATGGGGAAAGTAAAATTCTCGGTCTGGAAGAAAAAATCAAGGATCCAGCTCTGATTGAAAAAGGTGCGAAATTGATTCGGAACTATGGCTGTTTTGGATGCCATACCATACCGGGTATGGAAAAAGAACAGCGCATCGGAGCAGAACTGACTACCTTTGGTAATAAATGGATCGCCCAAATGTCGTTTGGTAATGCCACGCATATTCCAGAGACCTGGTGGGATTGGACCATAAATAAGCTTAGAAATCCGAGAATTTACGCCACAGAGCGGGAGATTTTACGAATGCCTAATTTTGGCCTTCTGGATGAGGACATTAAAGCGATCGCTATGTTTTTAAAGAGTTTGACCGGAGAAGAACGCGAAATCCCGGATTATATTTATAAACCCGATCCGATTAAAATGGCCCTCATTCAGGGTCGAGAGCTGGTCCGGCAGTATAATTGTATTGGCTGTCATATCATCGAGAATAAGGGAGGAGCGATCCGGGCGTTTTATAAACCCCAGGAACTCAATATGGCTCCGCCGTTGTTGGAGGCCGGAGAGCTTCATGAAGGGGAGAAAGTACGCCATGACTGGCTCTCTAATTTCTTGAAAAACCCTGTCCCTATACGTCCGTGGTTAAAGGTTCGAATGCCTACCTTTGGTTTTTCCGATGAGGAAGTCGCCACCCTTGTGTCCTATTTTTCAGTTCTTGCTAAAAAGCGATTTCCTTACGAACTGCCTAAAGAACCCTTTCTTCTCCCGAATATGATTCAAGCAGGTGCTCGTCTGGCTTCTTCTGATTACCTGAATTGCTTTAATTGTCATCAACAAGGGGATAAGAAACCGGAAGGTCCGCCGGAAGGGTGGGCTCCAGATCTGGCTATGGCTACCGGTCGCCTCAATCCGGACTGGATTGTCAAATGGATTAAGGACCCACAAAAAATACAACCAGGAACTAAAATGCCCATGTTCTTCCCGGATGAAAATTCAGGCCCTGACGATATTTTAGAAGGAAATGAAGAGCAACAGATTCTGGCTCTAAGGGATTATGTACTTTCCCTTGGTTCGATTCCTACAGGAAAAATATCCCTGGCACCTGTAAAATCTCCAGAAGAAAAATAGAATTGTCCATTGTCCGTTGCTGGTTGTCTGTCGTATTATGTTAGTGAGAAAAGTAGACTGTTTTCTGATCCGGTTCGTTGTCTGTTGTAATCTCGATGAGTTCCAATAGACAACGAACAAGCAAAGAGGAGGAAATTCATGACCAAATTATTTACCTTTCTTTTCACGCTAATCGGGCTGATAAGCTTTCTAGGTACCTCTGCATGGGCTTATGAAGCCATAGAAGTAACCAACGGTGGAACCATCACAGGTACAGTAAAATTTGCTGGGGAACCCCCAGAGCGACCTATGATTGAGCCCTCAAAGGATAAGGAGGTGTGTAAACCCCATCCGGCTAGTAATTTAATCGTTTCCAAGGAAACCAAAGGAATTCAATATGCGGTAGCTTATCTGGCGGATATTCAAAAAGGAAAACCCCAGGAAAAGCCTGCAGAGAATCCTAAATTCGATCAAAAAGGCTGTGAGTACCTTCCCCATGTGCTTATATTCCCGGCCGGATCTACCGTTGATATCCTCAATAGTGATGGGATTTTGCATAATGTCCATACCTTTAGTCAGGCCAATCCACCGATTAACAAGGCTCAGCCTAAGTTCAAGAAGGTATTGCAGGAAAAGGTTGAGTACCCTGAGGTTATCAACGTAAAATGTGATGTACATACCTGGATGAATGCCTATTGGGTAGTTACGGGACATCCCTACTACGCTGCCACCGATGAGAATGGTAACTTTAAGTTAGAAAATGTTCCTCCAGGTAACTATAAACTGGGAGTCTGGCATGAAACCCTGGGTACCGTAACCCAAGATGTGGTTGTAAAGGAAAAAGAAGAAACTAAGGTAAATGTGGAAATGGCCCCGAAGTAAACTTTAATTTCCTTAAAAGGGCAATAAAACCAGATTATCCGGTTTTATTGCCCTTTTATGTAGATACCGGAATCGATTAAATCGAGGAGAGAGAAGAAGAATGTACAAAAAAATCTATGTTCCCCTGGATAATTCAGAACACTCCAACGCCTGCGTTGATTTTTCTGTAGCTCTGGCAAAACATTTTGGATCTCAGTTAGTAGGAAGCCATGTTTATGCGGCCAGAATGCATGATATACGGTTTAGACAAATGGAATATACCCTACCTGAGGAATACCAGGATGAGCAGGAACTGGAACGGCAGAGAAAAATTCACGATAGTCTTATAACTATGGGCCTGCAGCTCATTTCAGATTCTTATCTGGAGGTCATGGCTCGAATTACAGAGAAAGAAGGGTTGTCCTTCGAAAAGAAAATGTACGATGGGAAAAATTTTCAGGTCATCGTAGACGACATCCGGAACAGCGATTATGACCTGGTCGTTATTGGAGCTTTAGGGATGGGAGCCGTTAAGGATAGTCAGATCGGGAGTGTCTGTGAGCGGGTAGTCCGTCGGATTAAGGTTGATACCTTTGTTATCAAAAATACGCTTCCTTTACAAGAACAGACCGGGAATATTCTTGTTGCCGTAGATGGAAGCCCCCAATCCTTTGCAGGCCTCAAGACCGCCGTTGAACTCAGTAAAGCTTTTCAGAGGTCTGTAGAAGCTGTGGCTGTTTATGATCCTTATTTGCACTATGCCATGTTCAACAGCATTGTGGGGGTTCTCTCTGAAAAGGCAGCCAAGGTCTTCAAATTTAAAGAACAGGAACAACTCCACGAGGAGGTCATTGATACGGGATTAGCCAAGATTTATCAATCCCACCTGGAAATTGCCCGAAATGTGGCGAAGGAAGAAGGGGTAGACTTAAAGATCACTCTGTTGGACGGTAAAGCCTTTGAAAAAATTTTAAAGTATGTCCGAAGGGAAAAACCCTGGTTACTGGTGGTGGGGCGGATCGGTGTACATAGTGATGATGACATGGACATTGGAAGTACTACCGAGAATCTTCTTCGATTGGTTCCCTGCAATGTTTTAATTTCCAGTAGAAAGTTCATCCCTCCCATTGATATTAAGGCCGAGGCCAGCATTGTCTGGACCGAAGAGGCCAATCAGAGAATGGAACGGGTTCCGGCCATGGTTCGAGGAATTGCACGAACTGCCGTTTTAAGATATGCCATGGAGCGCGGACATTCCATTATAAGCTCCAGTGTCATCGATGAGACCATGCGGGCTGTTTTACCGGAAGGGATGGTCCGGGCTATGGGACTTGCTGCAGAAACCATCGCCATAGAAAAGGGTCAACTCATAGAGGGTACCACCTACATTTGCCGATACTGTGGGTACGCCGCCAAAAATGTACGTCCCCTCAATTGCCCGGTGTGCCATGCCCATACCGAACAATTTGAAAAAGTTGATAAAGTAGCCATCGAGTCCCTAGCTCCTCTGGAAGGGGGGGTTGAAGAGGAAGAAACCTTTGATGGGATTAAATTGAGCTGGACCCAGGAGGCTAAAGAGCTTCTGAGAACGGTTCCTTCGGGCTATATGAGACGAAGGGCTAAAGCCCGGATCGAGAAATCCGCCCGGGTTCGTAAACTGACCACCATCACCCGGGATTTGGCCGCTCAGGTTATCGAACAAACCTTGGAAGAAGATCGCCTGGGTCGAGAACCCGAGCCAGAAAAGGAGAAGAAAGGAAAAGATGCTGCCTCCTCTCCACAGTCACTTTCCGACCCGCCCGGTTCTTCGGTTGAGTTGACCTGGACCGAAGCTGCCGTAGAACGCCTGAACCGGGTTCCTGCTGGATTTATGCGAAATATTACCAAGGACAAAATCGAAGGGGTAGCCCGTGAAAAAGGTGTAAGGCAAATCACTTTGGAAGTAGCCGAAGAGGGTATTGGGATAGCCAGAAAAATGATGGAAGAGGCCATTGGAAATTATACCAAGGGTCATTCTTAACAGGCTTAAAGTGGGCTAAGATTAAAAGAACTTTAGACCTTTAAAACTTCAGGTAAAACTTCAGGCACTTAAAAAATTACTTTAAACATTTAACTATACTTTTGCAGTTTTTAAATATTCGTCCACAAAGGACCTCTTTTCAGATGCAGGAACACGGAGACTTTGGGACTGGGAGACATGGGGACTTGGGGGACCCGGGGAAATGTCTCCAGGTTCCAAAACTCTGGGTCTCTCTATCTCCGCGTCTGAAAAAGGGTCTTTCGGGTATAAACCGGGTCTATATCCTACGAAAATGCAAAGGCATAGGATGTTTAAATAAATGAAAAAATACAGAGACATTGTTGGAGATGGAGGTTCTCATATCCTCGATCAAGTCGGGCAACAGATGGATCGGTTAAAAGCCCGAATGGATAAAATCCGCCATAAGGTGGCCATTATGAGCGGAAAGGGAGGGGTCGGCAAAAGTTCCATTACCGCCAATCTGGCCATTCTGCTTTCCTTACAAGGACATTCCGTTGGAGTCTTGGATGCAGATATCAACGGACCTTCCCTGGCTAAAATGATGGGAGCTCGGGGACAAAAACTCAAAACTACCGAGGAAGGCGTTCAACCTGCTTTGGGTTTTCTGAATATCCCGGTTATGTCCATGGATCTCTTTCTTCCCACCGATGAAACTCCTGTAATATGGGATGCACCTACGCAACAGGACTCTTTCACCTGGCGAGGAAGTATGGAAGTAACCGCCCTACGAGAGTTTCTCTCGGATACAGACTGGGGAAATCTGGATTTTCTACTCCTGGATCTCCCACCGGGTACAGATCGCCTCCCCAATATCGTAAAATTGCTTCCAGACCTGGGAGGGACCTTGATTGTTACCATCCCTTCGGAGGTCTCCCAACTGGTCGTTAAAAAATCCATCTCCGTTGCCAAAAACATTTTGAAGACCCCTGTTATCGGACTGGTAGAAAATATGGCGGGTTATGTTTGCTCCCACTGCGGTACTTTAGGGGAGCTATTTCCCTCTGGGAATGTAAAAGAATGGGTTCAGTCCTTAGGGATTCCCTTTTTAGGAAAAATACCCTTTGATTCCCGTATCTCGGCCTCTGCCGATTCAGGTACTCCCTTTCTGCTGGAATATCCAGATTCACTGACCGGACAGGCTTTTAGGGAGATTGGAAAAAAAGTGAAGGAGTTTTTTAAAGTAAGCTAAAATGTCTAAAACGTCTAAGTGTCTTTTAACTTTAATTCTCCTCAGACCCTTTAGAAGGCTTAAAACACTTTAGCCCGGTTTAAACACTTTAGCTTGCTTATTTTTAGTTATGAAATTTCTTTGTATCGATTGTGATGAGCCCATGAAAATCAAGAGAACTGAAGGGCCTGAAGAGGGGTCCTTAACGGTTATATTTGGTTGCCCTATTTGCCAACGGGATATTGCCTTATTGACAAACCCCTGGGAAACTCAATTGCTCAGATCTATGGACGTAAAAGTAGGGGGAAAGACGGTCCCAGCGGAGCCTATGTCCATGATTCGAACAACTTTAACCCAAAAGCACGAAGAAAGTAAGGACAAACAAACCATCTTAGGTTCGGCAGCCGAAACCCAAAATCAGAAGGACCAAGAATTCCAAACCTCGGATTCCAGACCGGGTTGCCCTTTCTCTCAAATAGTCTCCGATGCCTTTGCCCATAACACCTCTTCGTCCAGTAAAGAACCTGTTTGGACCGTAGAAGCTGAGAGACGGCTAGAACGGATTCCAGGCTTTGTAAGACCTATGGTAAAAAAAGGTGTTGAGATGTACGCCAGGGAACGGGGATATAGCGAAATAAATGAAGCCGTTATGGACGAAGCTAAAGGAAGATTCGGTATGTGAGATAAGTTATGAGCTATCTGGCTATTTTCATTCTCTGGTTACATGTTTTAGCAGTTATTACCTGGATTGGGGGGATGATTTTTACGCTGGTAACCCTTGTCCCTAATCTGAAAACGCCTTTGTCTATTGAACAACTACGGCTTTTTCAGAATGCCCAGACCCGATTTCACTTCCTTGCGGCAAGGGCCGCCGAAATTATTGTGCTGACCGGTATTTTTAATGTGCTGATTCGTGGATATTACTCTCAATTTCAATATTCCCCGGCTTATATGTGGATACTTACCTTAAAAATTATTCTCCTTGGAGTGATGATTACAATTCGGGTGATAAGTTCCCGTACGGCGGTTTCGAAGATCAGCGATTTTCTTTTGACCCTCCCGCCTGCTAAACAGTTCACCGACCAAATACCCGATTCTATTATGCAATTACAACGAAAGTCCCAATATTTCTTGATGACTAATACGGTGCTCGGTATGGTCGTTCTGTTCCTGGCCCTCATGCTCAGGAATTTTTGAGGTGGGAAGATGTCCTGTTGAATATCTCTACAGCCGGGGAGCCCAACTTAAAAAGTAACGGGAGGTCCTTATTTAATTCCTAAATTTAAAAACCGAAGAATTATGGAGTATAGAGTTCACACCATCTCCTGGAATATTACCAAACGATGTAATATCCAGTGTGCCCATTGTTATTTGGATGCTGCATTCAGAACCGGGGAACAGATCGGGGAATTAAGTACCGAAGAATGCTTTCGGATTATTGACCAGATTGAAGAGGTAAATCCCCATGCTTTATTGATTCTGACGGGAGGGGAACCTTTATTAAGAAAAGATATTTTTGAGATTGCCCGCTACGCTTCGCAGAAAAAATTTATGGTTGTTATCGGAACGAACGGGACCATCCTCAATGATAAACTGGTGCAGAAAATGGTGGCGGCGGGAGTTAAAGGGGTCAGTATCAGTCTTCATTCGGTAAGACCGGAAGCCCATGACCATTTTACCCAGGTTCCTGGATCCTGGCAAAAAGCAGTCCGAGGGGCTCAAGTCCTCAAGAGGAATCATGTGGAGTTCATTATCCAAACTTCTACCATGTCCTGGAATTACGATGAAATCCCCCGGATTGTGGATTTTGCTTATGAACTGGGGGCCCGGTTTTTCAACCTTTACTTTCTCGTGTGTACCGGTCGAGGTCAGGGACTTAGTGGAAAGGATATCAGCGAAGCCCAATACGAAGCCATGCTGGTACAGGTATTTGAGATGCAGAAGAAGTATCAAGGTAAAATGCTTATTAGTGCCAAGTGTACCCCTCAATATAAACGGATTGTTTATGAAGCTGATCCCCACTCTCCTTATCTCAAGAGTTACTCAGGTGGCTGTCCGGCGGCTACCCATTATGCCCAGATCACCCCTACCGGGGAGGTAACCCCCTGTCCTTATATGTCTATCCCCTTAGGAAATGTCAAAGAGAAATCCTTTGCCGAGATCTGGTGTACCTCACCCCTTCTTAATCAGCTTCGAGATCGAAAACTCCTCCAGGGGAGGTGTGGTAGTTGCGAATTTCAGGTGGTTTGTAGTGGATGCCGGGCTAGGGCTTTTGCACAGACAGGTAATTACCTTGCCGAAGATCCCTCCTGTCGCTATGAACCTGGTAAGTATAATTTTGTGGAGATTAAATTAGAAGAGACATTCACCCTCGGCCTGGAAGCGGATTTTCAATTAACCTGGACGGATGAAGCTAAAAAACGACTGGAAATGATTCCCTCTTTTGCCCGTGGAATGGTTATAAAGGGTGTGGAAGGTTATGCTCGAAGTAAAGGCTATTCGGTGATTACGCCCGAATTGATGAAAGAAGTTCGGGAGAAAGCCATGCAAAATATGGGAGGTATGTTTTCTCTATTTAAGAAGAATGAAAATAATCTCTTACAGATTCAAGACCTGAAGAATTAATTTCGAGATCCATGGCTACCCAATCCCAAAAGTTTCATCAAGCAGCTTTCGTTTACCTGATAGGAACCATCTTGGTCGTTTTTTTGACTATCTTTTTGGGCGGCACCCCCGAACGAAAAAGCGGTGAACTTCGCTCCCTCATCCCGGCAGCCATCCTTTTACCCATTTTAGCCGGGCTGGTTTATAAGGGGTTTCGTATCCTGACCCAAATTTTAGCCATACTGGCCGGAATTCGAACCCTGGTATTTTTACTGAACTTTCTAGGCTTCCAGATTGGATACGATTTTCATTCTCACACGATTAAATTCAGCTCAGAAAATCTCTTTATGTTTAACTATCTTTATCTTATCACAGGACTTTTAACGGGCTTTATCTGTTACATGCTGACACGAGCAGGCTGGGACCTTTGAGGAGTCCCACGTACTGGGAATTGAGTGCTGAATGCTGAGTAACTACTTATTACTTAGCACTCAGCATTGTCTTACGTTAAAAGCCCTTCACTGGGAGCTATTTCATACTCTCTTAATCCCTCGATATTTTGTTCTTCTTCTCCGGTAACCCTGGCCAAAAACCGCCGGATCAGAGGGCCAAATTTATGGTACTCCAGGAGGAATGCATCATGACCGTAAAGCGAGTTGATATTGTAGTATTCCACATAGGAGCCATTGGCGCGCAGGGCACGTACAAGTTCCTCAGAACGGTAAGGTGGAAAAAGCCAGTCTCCGGCGAAGGAGATGATCAAAGACTTGCAGGTAATCCGCCTAAAGGATTCCTCCAAGCTACTGTATCCTTCTGAAGCATCGTATAAGTCCATGGCCCGCAATAAGTAGAGATAGCAGTTAGCATCAAATCTTTGAACGAACTTTTCACCCTGGTATTCCAGATATCTTTCCACATCGAAAGGGCTGGTCAGGTCGTGTTTCATCTTTTCAGGATTTAGATGCCGTCGGCCAAATTTTTCCCACATGGAGTGGTCGCTGAGATAGGTGATATGACCGATCATTCTGGCGATAGCTAATCCTTTCTTGGGCGCTTGTTTCCCGTAATAATCCCCGTGGTTCCAGTTTGGATCTGCCATGATGGCTTCCTGGGCAACTTTATGAAAGGCAATACCCTGAGGGGTGACACAATAGCCGGTAGCAATGGGAATAATAGAACGGACCATATGCGAATAGCGGAGTCCCCATTCCAGAACCTTCATCCCGGCTGAAGATCCCCCGGCTACCGCCACTAAACTCTTCACTCCCAGGTAATCGATCAACTTCTTTTGAACCTCTACCATGTCTCCCATGGTAATAAGAGGGAAAGACATTCCATAGGGTTTTCCGGTTCTTGGGTTAATGGAAGCCGGACCTGTGGTACCTTTACAACCCCCCAGATTATTGCAGCAGATAACAAAGTACTTGTTGGTATCGAAGGGTTTTCCAGGTCCGATAATGGGATCCCACCAGCCGGCATATTTATCTTCTTCCGAATATCTTCCGGCAGCATGGGCATCTCCGGTCAGGGAGTGAATCACCAGGATGGCATTATCTCGGGTAGCGTTTAAGGTTCCATAAGTTTCATAGGCTACCGTGATAGGGCTCAATTCTGCACGGTTCTCTAAAACGAATGTTTCTGGCGGTTGAACAAGGGTACAGGTCTGGGTTTTTACAATTCCGACAGAACCTTGATCGGTCATTTTTTTGTCCGTTGTTCGTTGTCCGTTGTCCATTGTTTGTTCGAGAAGGTACTAAATCCTCAACAAGGGACAACCGACAACGGACAGCAGACGAAAAACTACTTTTTCTGTGATTTTTCTAAGGCCTGTTCAATGTCCCAGATAATATCTTCCACATCTTCCAGACCGATGGACAGACGGATCATATCCGGGGTGACGCCACTTGCCAGGCGCTCCTCCTCGCTCAAGCGACGATGGGTAGTACTGGCAGGATGGATAACCAGACTTTTCGCATCTCCGACATTGGCTAAATGGGAGAGTAACTCCACACTTTCGATAAATTTAATTCCAGCTTCAACCCCACCCTTAATTCCAAAGGTCATAATAGAACCGGTTCCACGCGGTAAGTATTTCTGAGCCAGTTTGTAATAAGGACTATCCGGAAGACCCGGATAATTAACCCAGGTTACCAGGGGATGTTCACTCAAATACTTGGCTACAGCCAATCCATTCTGACAATGCTGTTTCATTCGAAGGGAAAGGGTTTCAAGACCCTGGAGCATCAAGAAGGCATTAAAGGGACTCATACAGGCACCAAAATCTCGCATCATCTCTGCCCGGACTTTCATAATGTACGCAAAATTTCCGAAGGTCTCGTAGAACTTCATGTTATGGTAACCTGGCGAAGGCTCCACTAACTCTGGAAAGGTTCCATTATCCCACGGGAAATTCCCGGAGTCTACAATGATACCTCCAATGGAGGTTCCATGTCCCCCAATAAACTTAGTAGCCGAATGGACTACAATATCGGCCCCGAACTCAAAAGGTCGGCAGAGGTAAGGAGTGGCAAAGGTGTTATCCACCATAAAAAGAAGGCCGGCTTCATGGGCAATTTTGGCTACAGCTTCCAAATCCAATACATCGATTTTAGGATTTCCCATGATTTCGCCGTAAAGGAGCTTGGTCTTACGGGTCAGAGCTTTTCTGAAATTCTCGGGATCATCCGGGTTTACAAAAGTCGTTTTAATACCGAATCGCTTGAAAGCAATGGCAAACTGATTACGAGTTCCCCCATACAGATTGGTGGAGGATACGATTTCATCTCCTTCCTTGAGGAGAGATAAAATGGCCGTAGCCTGGGCGGCCTGACCTGAAGCAGTTGCCAGAGCACCTACTCCCCCTTCCAGGGCAGCCATCCTCTCTTCAAATACCGCTACCGTTGGATTCATAATGCGGGAATAAATATTCCCAAACCGGTTGAGTTCAAACAAATCGGCCGCATGCTGAGTATTCTCAAAGACAAAAGAAGTCGTTTGATAAATAGGAACGGCCCTGGCTCCCGTATTGCTGTCCGGTCTTTGTCCGGCATGGATCATGAGCGTATTAAATCCAAATCTTCTATCTTGTGCCATGTAAACTCCCTTAGAAATCGGGAGAGTATGGAGATATGGGAGTGTGGGAGTATAATCGATCCAACTCCCATACTCCCATACCTCCATACTCTTAAATCTTTCTGGACGTAATAACCCCCGTATTAAGTCCTACCAAATTAAGGCCCTGGAAAAACCGACAATGTTCTATTTTCACACAACGGTCCATCACAACTTCTAAGCCGGCTTCCCTAGCACGTTTAGCCGCTTCTTCGTTGATAATTCCCAGTTGCATCCAGATGACTTTTGCTCCAATAGCAATGGCTTCTTCCACAATGGGAGGTACGTCCTCTGGCTTTCGAAAGATATCCACAATCTCTACAGGTTCCGGAATGTCTTTAAGGGACTTATAACAGCGAAGACCTAAAATTTCCTCATAATTGGGATTTACAGGGAATATTTTATATCCCTGGCTTTTCATATGAATAGCCGCCCGGTAGCTCGGACGAGAAGGTTCTGGAGAAAGTCCTACCATGGCAATATTTTTATACTTGAGTAAAATATCTCGGGTTGATAGAGAGAAATTACCGGTTTCAATTCCTGCAAATTTTCCCATGTATTTATCCATGGCTGATTTTTTATGATAAATAGGAGTTCATCATCTTAATAAATCATAAAAACCAGCTTAAAGTCGGTTACTGATAAAGTCTAGTTACCGCATAACCTCCTGTCAAACAAAATCTGATCTACAGCGTTGCTCTCTCATTCAAAGATTCCTTCTACCTCTTTGTACCGGACTTTTGATCGTAAAGTACCTTCCTTCCATTCTTGTGGAAACAGGTTATTTCATTTTTTGCTTCTGAACGATAACCTGTTCCCCGAGAAGGACCCAGTGAACCGTTCGGTTAGGACTTTTTAAATTTCCTGATCCTTGGGTAGAATCATAATTTGCGGTATTCTCACATGATCGGGCTGCTCCAATATAAACCGTACACACCGGGCTATATCTTCAGGTTGCAAGGGCTTCGGTATGTTCAAGGAATCTTTAGGATGAACTTTATAATCCCGATGAAGTTCGGTCAGGATAAGTCCCGGTTGAATACAACTGATCTTTACATTGGTACGTGCCAACTCCACCCGTAGCGCTTCTGACAAAGCTTCCAAAGCAAACTTGGTTCCGGCGTAAGCACCCGCCATGGGACGTATCTTGGTTCCCAGTACACTGGAGGTATTTATCAAGTGTCCGTGGTTTTGAGAAAGAAAATATTTAACCGCCACATACGCGACCCTGTAAGCAGCCTCTACATTGACCCGTACCATTTGACAAACCTTATCTATATTGATTTCGGGGATGGAACCGACTTCAATCGTTCCGGCGTTATTCAACACAATATCACACCGCCCAAAAGTTTTTAAAGCCTTATCCAGCAACCTTTGAGGTAAATCGGCCTCGGTAATCTCTCCGGCTATAAAAACAGTTTCTTTAAGTTCCGAGGAAAGTTTTTCCAGCCGATCAGCTCTACGAGCGGTAAGAACTAATTTCACCCCTGCTTCATGAAGGTTTCGGGCTACCGCCGCTCCAACTCCGCTGCTGGCTCCGGTGATGATGGCCACTTTATCTTTCAAATTCATATCAGAATATTCCTCTTTAAGCCGAACCCCTCCTATTCCCATAGCATCAGGATAAGGTAAGCCCCGCGGGGCGACCTGTTTAATAACTATGGAGCTTGAAAAAATTCTGAATTTCTGAATCCCCCGACTTTCGTCGGGAGCTACCAACCGTTGGCCTCTGATGGGGCTTTTCAGCTTATCCTGGTGCCTATACCTTCTATCCCCCTTTAAGAAGGGCCAGGAGAGTCCGGCTTCTCTCCCAAATCAACTCTACCTCTAAACTATCCCAGCCTGCTTTTGTTTCTAAAATAGTTTAAGCAAGGATGAGATGTCAAGCAGAATAGTATTGACGCCGAGGTAGATCCCGGGTATGCTTTTAGTGATTTGTAAAGCAAATAAAATGACTCCAGAATTTTCTTTAGAAAGGATAACAAAATTCTATGGCAGGTACTCCCATTGAAGAGCGGTTATATGATCAATTGATAGGAATTTTAGGGAAGACCAATGTTTCAGATAACGATCTGGAACGGTTTGTATATTCTGGGAGCGCGGGGGTTTCTATGCCGCCTCGGCGGGTAATAGGAGAATATGGACCTGGAAGCCCTCCGGCTTTCATAGTTTGGCCGGAAACCACAAGGCAGGTGGTAGAATTGGTTCGCCTGGCCAATAAGGAAAAGATCCCTCTGGTCCCTATGGGAGGAAGCGTTGGTTTACGAGGAGGAAGTCTTCCCTTGAGTTCAAACGCCATTGTGGTGGACATCAAAAAGATGCATAAAATTTTAGATATCCATCCCGACGCCATGACCATAACCGTCCAGGCCGGAATTGTTCGACCCGAAATGGATGAGGTACTGGCGGCTAAAGGTTTTTGGTTTCCCCATGATCCTCCTTCCCATCCTGTTTCTGCCATCGGTGGATTTATATCCACGGCTGCAGCTGGCTGGTGGCTCCCCAAGTACGGATACATGGGCGATCTTCTCCTGGCCTTGGAGGTAGTACTCCCTACTGGGCAGGTTCTGAGAACCAAACCCGTGATGAAGCATTCGGTAGGACCCAATTTAAATTGGCTCTTTGTGGGAGCTGCAGGAACTTTGGGGATTATTACCGAAGCTACCTTAAAGATTTATCCCTTACCTGAAGCCCGCTATACTCGGGTTTATACCTTTGATTCCTTTCATAAAGCCTATCGGGCAGCCTATGAGATTAACAAACGGGATTTGAATCCTTACGTAATGCGGGTTGGAGATGACGGACATAGTAAGGTTTATTTAGGCCGTGCCCTTCAAACTCCTGAGCTTACAAGTTTTACGTTGGTAGTAGGTTTTGATGGAATGAAGGAAATGGTCGAGCTTCAGGATCGATTGGCTCGAGAAATCGCACTTCGCTATGGAGGTAAAGACTGGGGCCTGGAGTTGGGCCAGCGTTTCTGGGATACACGGCTTAGCTACTGGAAACAAAGAAAATCCACCGAATACTCCACCGATGTCATTACCACGGCGGCTACCTTTGATAAGATAGAGAGTTTATATATGGCCGTTCGTTCCCTCTATGATCGATTAGGCGTTCATTTTTCTATCCATATTCCTCATTTCACCCCCAAGGGAGCCTCTCTTTACTGTATCTTTAAACAACCCGTGAGTCCCGAGGGATTGGAGTTAAATCGACGGGTTTGGGAGGAAGGAATTCCCCTTGTTCTTCAACATGGAGGGACCCTGGAACATCATCATGAGATTGGTTATTATCTGTCTCGATATGTCCCCTCTGAGTTGGGAACCGGATTAGAAGTTTTACGAGCTATTAAAAAGGTCCTGGACCCGAATAACATCTTAAACCCTGGAAAACTGGCACTATAAAAAATCCTGTCCATGGGGGAACCCGAAAGACCCTAAGTGAATAAACCTTTCAGGGTTCTTCGCGGTCCTCGGTGGACCGATTAAACCACGTGTACCTGGAAATTCACACAGCGGATATCCTTTCCTGTAATATCTGTTCGTTTAAGTATTGCCGGGGAGCCTGTCCGGTTTATGATATTGTACGTTCAGAAGGTATAGCTCCTTCAGGTTTCAACCACTATGCTTTGGGCATATTGAAGGGAATGATCCATTATACTCCTTCTGCTGCGGAACAAATTTACAAATGCACGACCTGCGGGGCTTGTCGAACCGACGGATGTGTAGCCCCGGGTTTTGGTGACCCCATCGATACCCCTCGAATTGTTGAAGCCATGCGAGCCGAAATTGTGGAGCAAGGGATGGCTCCACAGCATGTCCGGGCACTGGCTCAACGGATACTGGAAACCGGTAATCCTTATGGAGAACCTCCAGAGGCCCGGGGAGCCTGGTTATCGACCTCCCTTCCATCTGAGAAGCAGGTCGATATTCTATATTTCATGGGTTGTGCAGCCGGATACAAATATCCGGCCCCTGCCCAGGCGGCCCTCCGCCTGTTAGAAACGGCTGGAGTATCGGTTACGATCTTAGGAAATCGGGAACCTTGCTGTGGACTTACTCTATTCTCTATAGGTGAACGAAAGAAAGCCGCCGAGTTAGCACGCCGGAATGTGGAAGCTTTACAGGTTACAGGAGTTCACGAAGTCATCTTTTCCGATGCAGGCTGCTATCGCGCTTTCAAGAAAGTCTACCCGGAGGAATTGAAGGTATCCGTTCCTTTCAAGGTTTATCATATTACAGAATACCTGGAACGCCTGGTTCTGGAAGATCGTCTGACCTTTAAAAAGAAGGTAGAAAAAAAAGTGACCTATCATGACCCCTGTAACCTGAGTATCCAGTCGGGGGTTTATAATGCTCCAAGAAATCTTCTCGGTAAGATTCCCGGGTTGAAATATATAGAGATGAAAAAGACACGGGATAAAACGCGATCGGTGGGCGTAGGGGGAGGGTTTGAGTTTATTTTCCCTGAAATGGCCAAAGAACTCGCTTTAAAGCGTATTGAGGAAGCCAAGGCCACAGAAGCTGAGATTCTTGTAAGCGCCTGTCCTGCCGTCGAGGCTCATCTTATCGCTACTACCTTGAGACCAACGGGACTTTTAATCCAGGATATAACCGAACTTTTGGTTGAAGCCCTGTAGAAGGTAAATTTATGATCCATCGGTTTCAAAACCAGGGAGTAATACTTTGTAAAGTTAATCTGGATAAATCCTTAAAAGCTCCGTCAGGAGCTGACTGTCTGTAGTTAAGACTATTCCTCCTAAACCTCTAAGCTCCGTTAGGAGCGATCTGGGTTAGATCTGTTCCGAACAGATCGCTCCTAACGGAGCTTCATCTTATAAGGCTAGGGAGTTTTGCTATAAACAGATCACCCCTAACGGGGTTTTTAAGGTATATTAAAACTAACTTTACAACGTTAGTATATGGTATGGGATTATATTAAATCCAGAAGATGGTAATTTGTCTTCCCTAAATAGTTCCTTTAAGGAAGAAGGAATCATTTATGGAAGCCCATTTTTTTATGTCATCTGTTCAAAGAACCATTAACCGGACCGTCTTAGAA
>JAUQPW010000055.1 GCA_030550175.1 bacterium | reverse complement strand
TTACGCCCCACGTTTGCCAACTTCTGGCGATACCAGATAATCTGAATAGCTTTATAGATACTTTCTTTAAGTTTCACGATCGGAGAAAGCTATAGGATAATCTCCAGACCTTCATAAGCTATGCGAGAATTTGAAAAATGACGTTGAACTTGTTTTTCCATCTCAAAGAGGAATTTATCAGAGTGGGAAGGGTCATGGTGAAACAAAATATACTGTTTAACTCCTGCGGCTTTAGAGAGTAAGACCCCTTCTCGCCATGTGCTGTGTCCCCATCCTATTTTTGAGCGTTTTTGATTAGCCGGGTCGCCCAGATATTCTTCGGGAGTATATTGTGAGTCGTAAATAAAGATATCTGCATTCTTTGCGAGGGCTAAGACGTGG
The DNA here is from genome assembly GCA_030550175.1 of bacterium. Classification (GTDB taxonomy): domain Bacteria; phylum Moduliflexota; class Moduliflexia; order Moduliflexales; family JAUQPW01; genus JAUQPW01. Next base: position 35,754 of record JAUQPW010000055.1, on the reverse strand, counting down.
GGATCCAGGTCTCCCCCATAATAATGTTCCGTATCCGTTGCATAAACAACCACCTTATCCCCTTTGGCATTTTCTATTCTATAACCCAAAGCCCCATTAGGGTGATTAAGTCTTCCGGGAATGATACGATTCTCTCCGATTTTTATGGGATTATCTTGGATTTCATGGAAGTTGATTGTAGCACCCATCTGATCTAAGGATACGGGAAAGTATTGATATTCCATCTGTCCTCTGAGGGTATTTTCTAATTTCTCAAAAACCCTTTTGGCTCCATAAAGGTTAAACGTATTACTCAGTTCAGGTTCTTCCTCACCTCCAGGTGATTTTAAGGTAGGGAAATGGGCCTTTCCCTTCACAAAGGCAGGAGCAAAAAAAGGAAATCCCTGGATATGGTCCCAGTGGGTATGGCTAAAGAAGATATGACCTACTCTGCCGCCTTTGTCAAAACCCTCTTCCATTAAACTGAGTCCCAACAACCGAATGCCTGTTCCAGCATCAAAAATAAGAAGTTGGTTATCATCGGTTCTTACTTCCACACAGGAAGTATTTCCACCCACTTCCATCGTCTGAGGACCAGGGGTGGGAATTGAGCCCCGGACCCCCCAGAATTTAACTTTCATTTGCTCTAGCCTCTCTCGAAACGCAAAATACCCTCAACCTGAATTCTAAAAGGAATGTTCCCCTCTTTAAAGAAATTCTCTATTTTAATTGCAGGCAATATTTATACCACTTAAAAGGATACCTTTCAACCTCTCCCTGAAGATTTTTAAATCTTCTCCCGGGAGATCTCTTAAATCCCACCAGGCGAGATTTTTTATATCAAAATTTTATTTTAATATTTTAAACGATTATATGCGAGGTAATTTGGAGCGTTCGTCTGAAATGTCATCGGGAAAATAAATTTTTATCTGTTCTTGATCGGATCCCTCTTTCTCAACGCGAAGATCCAGTCGGTGCCCACAGGGTAAGATAAATAGGTATCTTTTATCCACCCCTCCATCTTCATATGTTCTCCCGCTCGAAACCTTTTCCGGAGAAATACTGTTCGGGTTTTCATAGGGTGGATCACCGAAACTGGCTCTAAAGCGTTGATTACAAACCCCGCATCTTCCCACGTAAATACGTTCTTTAATGGGTTCGTTCATCTTTTTTAGATCTCCTGACTGCCGGCCGTTTTAGGACTTCTATTATCGGGTATTGAATCCCCCCGTTCCCTCCTAAAAGAGTCTACAAAATAAACCTCCTTTAAAATAACTGTAAAATAAACCTTTTTAATTGTCAATCCCATTTTAGCAACTTTACTTCCAAACCAAAAATCTTGGCCTTTCCCTTGACAATCCCTTCCATAAAAGGTAAAACTTACAACGTATATGAAAACGAAAATTTATGCTTTACAGGTCAGGGAAGTTTTAACCTCTCTTTTTTGGGTTCTAACAGCCGGAGCCTCCTTAGGATTTTATGTCTGGATGCGGGTGAATCCGCTTGTTTTTCTAGATCAAGGAAATATCCGGACCTATTTCTACTTCAACGTCTTGGATCTTAAACTTCTCTGGTATTTAGTAGGAGGCATGTCAGGGTTAACCATTTTTTGGCTCTTATATTCCCGGATTCTGGGCCTGGTAGCCAGGATAGATTTCCCCATCTGTCTCCATTCAGATGCCCGAACTTATCTACCTTGCCATTTACTTCTTCTGAACTGGCTTAGCTTCCGCTATGTTCTTTATAAACCCGGTTACCTTCTTCCGGCCATCACTCTTATGTTTATCCTAATCCGAAAGTACCGGTTCTTAAGGACGGCCCTGGTTCCTTTAACTTTATTTCGCTTACCTGCGGTTTCCATGTCTCCACACTTCCGCCGGGTGATTATACCTGTTCTCATTTTTATCCTCTCTACCGGATTTTACTTGAGCCTGTCCGCGAAACTTCTCTCTCCTCTCCATGTCCTGGTCGGAGATGAACCCTCTTATCTTATGATTACCGATAGCCTTTCCAAAGATGGAGATGTAAGGTTAAACAATAATTATCGAGAAAAGGCTTATTTACGTTTTTTTCCAGGCGAATATCCCCGATTTGGTAACATCGGTCGAGATGGCGGGATCTATCCCAGACACGGCATCGGACTTCCCCTCCTGCTCGTTCCATTTTACCGCTTAGGAGATCTATTCGATCACATGGTTTTTTTTCCCAGAGCCTGTATGAATTTACTCACAGCCCTCCTGGTTACGAATTTTTATTTACTGGCTTATGAGATGACCCGGAATCTTCCGGCTTCGTTGCTAACCACCTTTATTTTTGGATTTACCACTCCGGTCCTTTTTTACTCTTACCAGATCTATCCAGAAGTCCCTGCCGGATTGATTTTATTATATGCTTTCCGAAAATGGCGCTTGTTTTATAAAAGACCTTTGCTATACCCGCTCTGTCTAGGTGGGGCAATTTCGCTTCTACCCTGGTTTGGTGTGAAATACCTTATTTTATCCCTGGTACTGTTTCTTTTAGCCGGTTTTAGTTTGATACGATATCGTACCCATTTTTCTTATTTATCTGTTTTCCTTTTTTTACTCCCCATTATCCTGTCGGGGGTGCTTCATGCCTGGTTTACCTATTCCATGTACAAAACTATATCCCCAACTGCCATGTATGGGCAGGCCTCTCCGATTTCGGGAGGAAAACCGGAGTCTTATTCGATTCTGGAAGATTTGAAATTTAAGTTGAAGCGAGGTCTTATGGGAATTCCTGGGGTTTTCCTGGATCAAAGGATCGGCCTTCTTTTCCATAGCTCCCTTTACTTCTTTTCACTGGCCGGTATTCTAGCCCTATGGAGAAAGAAAGCCTATCGACCCCAGATGTTTGCTTTACTTTTTATCTTTGCAGGCTACATCTTTTTTTATACCTCCCAACCTACAGCGGGATGGGGTGGCTATAGTGTCATGAATCGCCCGGTCATGGCCGTTATCTGGTGTTTAGGTATTTTTATGCTCTTTGGTTTGAAATCCTTTCAGGGGTCTCTGGCAACCGCCCTCAGGAATGGTTTCTTCGTCTTTAGTTTTCTTTTAGTTGGCCTTTATTTAAGAGAGCCTTTACTACTTTATCACCAGATGGCTTATCGTTATCAAGAACTTCGAAGTAACCTCCTCTACGCTTACAGTAGCGCCTTTTTAGATCTGACTTCCTTGTTTCCTGCCATGATGGGCGCGGATAAAAATCCTAAAGTGACCCTTTTCTGGGCAGGTGTTACGCTAACTTTGCTGGCGCTTTGTTACTACGAATCGAAAAAAAGAGTATGGGGGTATGGGGGTATGGGGGTATGGGGGTATGGGGGTATGGAAGTATGGAGGTATGGAAGTATAAGAAATAGAGCTCCCCTACTTCCCTACTCCCCTACTTCCCTACTCCTACTCTTGCCCATAGTTTTATGCTTTCTTTTCCTGATGGGAGGTTGGATTTCAGTTAAGGAAATTCTTCCCAAGACGCAAAATGCTACCGGTTATGAAACACTTTTCACTTTACCCTGGACGGGAAATGGTCTGATAGGTAAATATTATGATAACGAAGCCTGGGAAGGGGTCCCCCGGGTTATTCGGCGAGATCTCTCCTTGAATTTCTTTTTTATCCAACATCTGGATATGTTCCGGGTAAAGGTGGGAAATTTTCCTCTCCCCGTAAATCTTCCCTCCTTTTCTGTGGACTGGTCTGGATATCTGATAGTCTCTTCGGCAGGAAATTATATCTTCCAGGTAACCACTTCCCCACAGGCTTTCTTTTATCTTTTTATAGATGGGGAGCCCATCGTGGTAGATGGGAAAACCCCTAAGGAATTGGCCCAGGGGGATCACTCCATTCGGATTCGGTTAAAGGAGCTACATCCTTCCAATTCCCAACTCACCCTGTACTGGATACGACCCCATGGTCAAAAAGAAGTTATTCCGGCTGAAGCCTTTCGACCTTATCCAAGAATAAATTAAGAAAAGAAATTCTGGCGCTTCTTCAAATTATCCAGGGTCTTGATAATAAAGCTCATCATGACCAGTTGAACTCCGGTCAGGAAGAGAGTGGCTCCGGTGAGGATATAGGACCAGTGAACATGGATATGCTGGGTAGTTACATACTCATAAATGGTATTTTTATTCAAAACGATACTGCTTAAAATGGAAAGCCAGCCGATTAGGCCTATTTTTTTCATGATCGTCGGTTTAAAAATATACCGGCTCCAGAAGCTACGTTGATGAATCTCTTTTCGGTGCATGATGGACAAAATATAGTTTGAAAAGGCTCCAAAGGTAATGATATTGATACCCGTTATAAACAGAACCATAATGGTGAAAAGCCGATAGATTTCCCAATCCTCTACTTCCCGCAATTTGATATAGTAAGTCACCGGCATAATTCCCAGCAATACCCCCATGAAAATCATCAGTAATCCCATCATCCCGTAAAACTTAAGCGGGTTATAAAGGTTTGCCGTGTGGAGGATGGTTGAGAGGAATCGGAGTCCATCTTTGATAACATGAAGTTTAGATTTTCCTACCCGTTCCTTGTATTCAATGGGAACTTCTACGACTTTCATTCCTTCATGTAAGGCATGGGTGCTCATGGCAGGAGTTAGATCGAGGCCATCGGGTAAGGGATACAACCGGGTTAAAATAGATCGTTTGAAGACCCGCATCCCACTGGCCGAGTCTGTGATTTTATGCTCGACGATCCAGCTCAAAAGTCCGGCAAAAAACCTGTTACCGATCTGTCGAATGAAAGGCATACCGGTTTTCTTTTCAATCATTCGGGAGCCTATGACCATATCGGCGTTTGTTTCCCTTAAGACCCTGCAGAGGTTTAAGAAGGCCCTGGCAGGATAAGTTCCGTCGGCATCCAGGAATCCCATATAGTCCCCTCGGGCTTTATCAAATCCCGTTTTCAGAGCAGATCCATAGCCTAAATTTTTCCCGTGATGGATAAGAATTACTTCTGGATAATCCTGAACAATTTCGCCTGTTCGATCCTGGGAGCCATCATCTACGATAATAATTTCTACCTCGGAGATGCCAATTTTTGTCTCTAGAATTTCCTTCTTAACTGCCAGAACTTCCTGGATCGTGGCGCCTATGGAATTTTCCTCATTATACGCTGGAATCACTATAGAAAGCGTAGGCATACGTTTTCCCTCCTCCCTTCTAGTTACCCATGAACCAAAAGTTTATATTTTTTTGTGCAGTTTTTATACCAGCCTTCCCCAGAACGTTGGAATTTCTTAAGATTTAACAGAGGCTTTTCCACCCCGGTGCTTCAGCTTCTATCCCTTGCTACGGGCCTTCTTGTACGGATATTGTTCCTTAAGAGAGCCTTATCGGTAATCCCATTGCAAGCTTTCTAGATTTTCCCAGGTAAAGCCAATAGGGCGAATTCCTTGTATAGAACCGAAAGGAACAAGTTATTGACAAGTCGATGATACCCGTAATACTCTAAATGTAGAAAAAATGTAGAAACGTCGGAGAAGTTTAAAAAATATTTTCAAAAATTTATTTTTAACAAACTATGGAGAAGGAAACGATGAGAAATCCCGGGATTGCGGCGGTTTTGAGCTTGATACTCCCCGGTCTGGGACAGATTTACAACGGACAATTTTTGTGGGCTATTTTTTGGTTTATCGTTACCCCTGGAACCTGGATTACGACCGGAGGATTATTAGGATGGGTTGCGCATATTATTTCGGCTTATGCAGCCTATCGAAGTGCCGAAAAGATAAATCAAGATCTGGTTCAATTAAGGAAACTTTAATCAAAGAACCAGCTTTTAAGAGAAATTATGCGTCATACGTATTCTTTTTTAGAAGATCTTGGTTTTTTCCAGATGTTCTCGACTTTCTCGATAGGGGGTCCTTTTTGGAGGAAATTTTACACAAAAGCGGAGCGACTTGAAAAGCTTAAAGAATATAGGGACCTGTTAAAAAAGGAGCTGGAGGGAGTTGAAGAGGCTATTCGGGAGCTGGAGCAATCTCAGCGTTAAACAAATTCCAGGTAACTGATTATTCAAAACTCTCCTGTTTCGTTCGGAAATCAGAGTAACCGCAATGCTAAATAAGTCTCCTTTTTATTTCAGCGATTACTTCCTGGGTAAATTCCATGGTACCGTAGGAGCCTCCTAAGTCCGGGGTGGTGATTCCTCTTTCCAGGACGGAGAGGGTAGAATCTCGAATAAGTGTGGACAGGGTAGCTTCTCCGAGTTGGAAGAGAAGTTGAGAAAAGGCTAAGAATATGGCCGTTGGGTTTGCTTTGTTTTTTCCGGCGATATCCGGAGCTGTCCCACCGGCGGGATCAAACAGGGCTAAAGTTATATTCCCCTGTTCATCAAAGGCATAACTTCCACTGGCTCCAATTCCCAGAGATCCCACAAGACCACAGACCATATCCGATAAGAAATCCCCGTATTCATTCAGTACTAGTATAACTTGATAGTCCTCAGGATGCATGATGATTTTGGCCAACAGGGCATCGAATAGTTCCTTCTTGTGAGGAACTCCAGGATATCGCTTTTCCATCTGGGCTACAATATCTTCAAAGAGCCCATCGGTGATCCGTTGGATGGTATATTTGGATGCCGAGGTAACCGATTTATGAGTCTTTTTAGCCAGTTCAAAGGCAAAAATGGCTGCGGTTTGGGTGGTCGCACGCTCTACAACCCGAAGAGACACTGCTGCATCTTTTCCAATCATACGCCCGGGATCTTCATAGGTTCCTCCGGTTGCAACCCGAACGATATCCAGGTCTAATTTTTTGGTGAAATTGCTTTTAACCCCGGGGAGGGTCATCACAGGGCGATGAATCACACTAAAATTACAGAGTTTACGAAGGACTACATTAGGGCTTTCCTCTTCTGTTATCGTAGGATACTTCAGAGCAAATCGAGTCTTCAGGATAGCTTCATAGGCCTTTTCATAAATTTTAGGCCCCACCCTATGTCGATTCTCCAGACTTAAATCAATCTGAATAAAGTCAAGGGTCAGGGGAAGGGCTTCCACCAGGGTATGAACGGCCTGGCATAACTCCGGACCGATTCCATCCCCCAACAGTTCGGTTATTTCATACCTCATTTTAACCTCCAGCCTATCGGGTTCTATTCAATCCCTAATTCCTGCATGACATCCAGCAGTGCCTTTAATCCGTGTACCAACGTTAAGGCACCGCCGGGTATGAAAGCCACCTCGATGGCCTCGATAAGTTCTTGCTTTGTAGCACCCAATGAAAAAGCTCGCTTAATTTGGGTACGCAAAGCAACTTCATCGGTTTTTGAGGCTAATACCGCAACCAAAATGATTTGCTTGATCTTTTGGGGAAGAACCACACTTCGAGCCCCTATTGTATCCCACATTTTCTCATAGTTTTTAATAAAATCCGGATCTTCTTTGGCTAAAAGTTCTTGCCAGGGGTATAAATAACCACGTTTTGCTTTAATCTCATCAAGAATTTTTTGCGTCTGATCGGTCATAGCAGGTGTCCTTATCCATAGGATGCCAGGTTAAAGTGCCAATTTCAGGTTTCTGGGCACGGCTTAATTCAAAGATAATCAACAAGGATAACAAAACCAGAAAGCCAATCAAAAAATAGAGCGCCATTTTTTTGATAAGTTTTCGGGTTCTTTCCACCTTAAAAATCTGATCCAGCGCCCTGTCATCAAAAACCGGCTTACGTGAATCCCTTCTATGGTGCCATTGACAGCCACTCATTACATCATAGTGCTCACATGAGAGATTGTTACAGGTTAATATATCGTAGTAGCTATCTGTGACCGGATCTTTTAGCCCCAAGGGGCATAGATCTCCTACCTCTATTTCCTCCATACGGGGATTATAACTCTGGACTCGATTCTTTTCTCTTCTTCGAAAAGCAAGTAACAACAGAAAGGGGCCAAAAAGCAAAATTAAAGTGGGTACAATAAACCCAATAATAATAATAAATATTTGAGAGTAAGTCATAAAATTTCCCGACGCCTCAAGTTTAATCCGGCATTTCCTCATGGGACCTTATCTATAACCTTACACAGCCTTTCTTCCTTGTCAAGATATAAAATGGATTCATTGTCTGGAGATGATTTCCACGGTTGATTCGTATTGACGAGCACCGGAATGAGGCATATTTTGTAATATCTAAGGGGAGGAAAGGTAAAAGTCTGCCATCTCCACTGGGTAACAAGAAACAAAATGATCGGTTTGTATATCCACATTCCCTTTTGCGCAAGCAAATGCTACTACTGTGATTTTAATTCCTACGCCGGAAAAGGAAATCTCGCTGGTAGCTTTTTTGAGGCTCTGGCTCTGGAGGTAGAGTCCTATCTTAAACAGGGTGTTTTCGACCAGGGAGTTCAAACGATTTTTTTTGGAGGTGGAACCCCTTCCCTATATATCGATGAAATCATCGAATTTCTAAACGTGTACTATCCTCGATGGAAGGTGGTTTCAGATGCAGAGATTACCTTAGAAGCCAATCCCGGAACGGGTACCGCAGAAAAGTTTGAAAAGTTGAGGAAATCTCCGGTGAATCGCCTGAGTTTTGGATTTCAGTCTTTCCACCCGACTATTTTGAAAAAGTTAGGGAGAACCCACGGTCCGGAGGATTTGTTCCAGGCCTTCCAGATGGCCCGTAATGCGGGATTTAGCAATATCAATTGCGATCTTATTTTTGCAATCCCGGGTCAAACCTTAGAGATGTGGCAAGAAGATCTGGACCGGTTGATCGGCCTTCATCCGGAGCATATTTCCATCTACAATTTGACCCTTGAAGAAGGTACCAGATTCTGGGACTGGTATGCCCGGGGAACCCTTAAAATGCCCGATGAGGATCTTCAGTTAACCCTGTATCAACTCGGTATTGAGCGCCTGTCCAAAGCCGGTTATCAACACTATGAAATCTCCAATTTTGCTCTCCCCGGATTTCGATCAAAACACAATCAAATCTACTGGCGAAACGAAGAATATCTGGGCCTTGGACCCGGAGCTTTCTCCTATTTATCGGGTCGACGTTTCTCTAATGTTCGAGGGATTGAAGAGTATATCCAAAGGCTTTTTAAAGGAGATTCTCCGGTGGTCGAAGAAGAAATCATCAGCCGGAATAAGCAAATGGCCGAGACCTTGATGATGCATTTACGACTTACGGAAGGTATTCCCCTGGCCTATTTCCAAGATCGGTTTGGAGTTTCAGTGGAGGAAGCTTATCCGCAGGCCCTCCAGAAACTCTTTCATTTGAAGTTAATAGAAAGGGTAGACGGTTATTTACGGCTAACCCGAGAGGGTTTGTATGTAGCTAACGAAGTTTTTATTGAATTTTTAGATCCTGAACCATGATGAATTCTTATCAGATCCTGAAAGAAATTAAACAGATCGTCGATAAATCTAAAAGCTTTCTCATCACCGGACAATATAATCCCGACGGAGATTCTATCGGGGCAGAGCTGGCCTTGTATAAGATTTTATCGGTTGCCAAGAGGGATCAAAGCGGCACCTTAGACCCTGAAGTCGTTATTGACGTTGTCAACGAAGAGCTTCCCCCCCATCGATACCGCTTTCTTCCTAATTTTCAGGCTGTTAAGTCCCTGGAGGAAGTTCGAGGCCGGAGATATGAGGTCGGATTTATTGTAGATGGGGGGAGAGATCGTACAGGCAAAGTCCTTCCACTCTTAGAAAAGTGCGATTATACCGTCAATATAGACCATCACAAAAGTCGCCTGGCAAGTACTGATACCATTTCCTGGATAGAGCCCCATGTTTCCTCTACCTGCGAGTTAGTCTTTGAATTTATAGATCACCCGGATTGGAAAATTCCCCTTACCCCGGATATCGCAACCTGTATTTATGCCGGAATGATTTACGATACAGGTTCTTTTCAGTTTTCCTCAACCTCTCCCCGGACTCATCGTATTGCAGCTCGATTATTGGAGGCCGGAATCAGTGCCTGGAAAATTAGCGAAGAGGTTCTTTTATCCAAATCTTACGCTGCGCTTAAATTACTCACCGCCGTTTTATCAGAAGTTCGTCGAGATCCTAGAGGAAGCATCCTATGGAGTGTTATTACCCAAAAAATGCTGGAAGAGACCGGAGCAACCCCTCAAGATGAAGAGGGGATTATCAATCAGTATAATTTTGTAGAAGGTTGTGAGGCGGCTATTTTGTTCAAAGAACTGGGTAAAAATAAAATTAAAGTATCCCTTCGATCTCGGGGCAAGATTGATATGGGAGCTATTGCGAAAACCCTTAATCCTGGAGGTGGAGGCCATGAGCGTGCTGCCGGATGTACCTTAGAAGGGTCCATGGAAGAAGTCCAGGAGCGTGTACTCAAAGCCGTGGAAAAAGCCTTATACGGTTCTTAGTACTGCAGATATTTTTATTTCAGCAGGGATCTTATCCCGTCTCCAGAGGTCATAGGGATTTATACCAACAAACTCCGGAAATTTTTCTCAAATCTATTCGGGGTCTAAGGTATAGGTCAGATCAAAATCCAGGTACCATTCAATTTTGTCACCGGCAGGAAGTAAAAAACCCTTACCCATATAGGTCCCCCTCCCCTGGATGGGGGCAAACTTACCACTTCCCCGAATGATGGTACTCTCTCCCTTAAGCGAAAAAACCTTTCCTTCCTGCTCGACGGTTGTAATCCCTTCGTTCTTGGTTGCAAGGGTGGATCCATCTGTAAAGGTGTATACAAAATATAAAGTATGTGAACCACTCCCGTTAATATAATCGCTTGTAAAGCTATAGAAGAACGTGGCGATTCCACCTATCGGGAAGAAGGCCAGGCCGGTACCTTGTCCTATTCCCAAAATGTGACCGGGTACATCCTGGACTTCTATCGACTCTAACCGGGTGACGTGCTGAACCTGTCGCCACTTCAGGGTGGCGGCTTCAGCCGGCATGGCAGTTATCCATAGCCAGACCAGAATAATCAAACTGCTCCCGACAAGCAGCTTACCTCTATAATTCCATATGCTTACAAACCGACACATGGATCGTTCCTTTGATGATGGATTACCTTTATCCTCCATACTCCCACACCCCCACACTTTTTTTCAGAAAGAAGAGCGATCTCTGCTTGACTCCTCGAAATATTCGTCCAACACAAGGAGGACCGCCTTTATCATCTCCGTTCGAGGAAATGGATCCATATAACGGGGCGAAAAGACATGGGACAATGCAATACCCCAATGGTCTGCTTTTACAACCCCAAGACAGATAGCGTCTCCTGTACTTTCAAAAAATTTCGAATCCGGAAGGAGCAGTTGGGTATCATTGAGAACGTTGTATTTATATAGTTCGCGACCGGAAATATATAAAAACAAATCATCCGGGTTGGTAATAAATTTAAAACCCTTTTTAAAAGCACTCTGGGGATAAACGGCGGAGATAGAGAAAAGCTTGATGGAATCCCGGAGTCTTATCCGCGCATAGTTGTTTTGGCAGGGAATCCTGGCCAGGTCCAGGATTCCCTCGGGAAGGTCTGCCAGATCGTTGGCAAATTCTTCAGCTTTTTCGATTAATTCCTTCAACTCTTTAAGATTACCCGATGAGGCTTTTAGTACCTCCTGGATCGTTTCTTTTACTCGATGTCTTAGGGCTCCTGTAGATTGTCTCAGTTTCCGATATGCCTTTAACAGGGCGAGGGCAGCCTGACTCACAGGGGTGGACGGTAAGACTGAACCTCGAAGGGCCCCTGCAAAGCTGACCACTGCACGGGTTCTATCGGCGATATCGGCATAACGGGGATCGGCCAGCATTTGTACGGCGACGGGGCTTCCTTTGCTATAGGTAAAGAAAATCAGTTTCTCCTCAGGGTTCAGTTCTTGTTTGAGAAGGTGATAGACACTTTCAGCACACCTCTCATTACTAGCAAAGGAATCTCGATAGGACACATATTGTACAGGGAAACCCAGGTCCTCAAGTATCGGGATTTGATCTCCGAAAGCCTTTGTTTTAATGAGATGATGGCCAAATCCCGGTAAAATAACCAAGGTCGCATTGAGTCTGGCAGCTAGTTCTCTGTTCAAAACAGGAATGGGCGGAATATTACTCGAAAAGTAAGTCGCATACAGGTCCGTATTAACATGTAAATCTATCAAGTTAAAAGTTTCTTCTGAATGGGGATCCAGCGTGGAACCCGATGGGATAAAGTAGAGATACTCTTCCAACTTCTTCCCGGACTCTCTCAAAAAGGCTTGAAATATCTGTCCAAAGCGGATTCTCCATTTATCCGGATGTTGTGACATGTTTAAATTCTCCCGAAACAGGAATAGATAGTATTGTGATCCTTCTTGTTTATAAGGTGAAACCCTTTCCGAAGACAAGGAAATTTTTTACTTTGAATGGGAAGTATCATTTTGTGGATCTTTCAGAGTGGTCCGTTGATAGAAAGGGGAATTCCCTGAACAGATTGCCCTTATTGAAACCGGTCTTGTATCGAGACCTCCGATACAGAAAGCATTGTCTTCTTGACGAAAAAAAACTCAGGTGCTATTCTCTTTCTGGAGCCTATGAAAATTATCCGCAGATATATCCTTTTGGAGATGATAAATCCCTTTTTGATAGGGCTTGCGATCTTTACTTTTGTCCTTTTAATGGACAAAACACTCAGTCTAACCGAACTGGTAGTTAATAAAGGGGTAAGCGTGGCCGTAGTCGGAAAACTTATCAGTTATCTCCTCCCCTCTTTTTTGGTTCTAACCATTCCCATGGCGGTTCTGGTTGCCACCCTTATGGCCTTTGGTAGACTTTCTACCGACAGTGAAATCATTGCTTTGAGGGCATCGGGGATAAGTCTGTACAGTTTGTTTGTTCCAGTTATGATATTTTCCCTGATAGCCACGGTAATTACCTTTATCATCTACGTTAAGCTTCTCCCCTGGGGAAACTATTCCTTCCGGCTGACCCTCTTTAATCTGGCCAGAACTAAAGCGGCCATCGGAATTAAGGAGCGTGTTTTTAATTCTATGTTTGAAGGTCTGGATATTTATGTGGATGAGATCGAGCGGGACAACTCGTTTAAAGGGGTCATGATTGCAGATTCCAGGGACCCTCACGATCCTCAAATTGTCTTTGCCAAGCGAGGTGAACTGCTTTCAGATCCAGAATCCTTTAAAGTAATCTTGCGCTTGTACGATGCCAATGCCCACCCTCGATATATTACCAATATGACGCGATATAAAATTATAAACTTTCCGGTTTCCGATTTTGTTTTAACTTTACAAAAAGATAGTAGTGGAATCATAGAAATTCCCCAGTCGGATCGAGATATGCCCATGAGTCGTTTATACGAGATGTATGTGACGGAAAAGCAAGCCGGGCGGAGGTATTATTCTTATCTTATTGAACTCCATAAAAGGTTTTCCATTCCTATTGCCTGCTTTATCTTTAGCTTAATCGGAACCCCTCTGGGTATTACCTCAAAGCGAGCGGGAAAGTCGGGGGGCTTTGCGGTAAGTATCGGATTGATTTTGGTCTATTATATTCTGATAACCGGAGGTGAAAATTTAGGGGATCAGGGAAAAATCCCGGCTTTTTTGGCCGCCTGGACTCCCAATGTACTGCTGGGTGGAATTGGGACTTTACTACTGGTTAGAATGGCAAAACAATAGGATCTAAAAATCAAGGTAACTTTTGATTCCTGTCTTATGAAAGTTATAGATCGTTATCTTCTCCGTGAATTCCTGAAGATTTTTTTCTTAGGTTTGATTGCTCTAATTTGTGTTTTTACCATTGTGGATTTATTTGACCTGATTGATGATATCATTAAAAATCAGGTTCCTTTGAATGTACTTGTGGTCTACTTTTTAACCAAGATCCCATGGCTTATTTTCTTTATTATGCCCATATCGATTCTTTTATCCACCCTGTTGACCTTAGGTAGCTTTTCCAGGCACAGTGAGATTATTGCCATGCTGGCTAATGGAATCAGTATTTATCGAATTTCTCTGCCCTTGCTCATCTTAGGATTCCTTGCCAGCATTTTTCTGTTCATTGCAAATGAAACGTTTATTCCCTGGAGTAACCAGATTGCAGATGCCTGCAGGCGGATCATTAAAAATCGGCCCCAGGAGGCTCAAATGACCAAGAGTGGGATCTGGTTCCGAAGTCCAAAGGAAAACAGAATTTACAACATTAGACTTTTGGATCCCAAGAGGAATGAACTACATGGTGTGACGATTTATACCCTGGATAACAATTTTAATATTAAAGAGCGGATCGATGTAAGAGTAGCTAAATATCTGGGCAAAGAGTGGATTTTATACAATGGTTCTCAAAGGACTTTCCAGGGAAACGTCTTAGGTGGAAATCAAACGATATTTGCCGAGAGGAGAGGATTTCCCATCCAGCCTTCCTTTGAAGAATTCCAAAGAATTCGGAAAGACCCGGAAGAAATGACTTATCGAGAATTAAAGAATTACATTGGCGAACTTCAAAGTACCGGCTATGATGCCTCTCGTTACCTTGTGGATTTACGAGGAAAGATCTCCTTCCCCTTTGTCAGTCTGGTGATGGTCATTATCGGGATCCCTTTTGCTTTAAAATCTCCGCGAAGTGGGACCACCGTAGGAATCGGGTTGAGTATTTTCATCGGGTTTAGCTATTGGATTACCTTAAATTTGGGATTATCCTTAGGTCATGCCCAGATTTTCCCACCCCTTTTAGCCGCCTGGGTCTCGCACATTCTTTTTGTTGCAGCCGGCGGATACCTGATGTTGAGCACGCAGACTTAGGAGAATAAGGGAATGAGCGGCAGACTCCTACCCTTTATGAGGCATGTGCCGGTTAGGCGCCTTTCTTGTTGCGCTCCAAAATGGCTTTCAACTCGTCAATTCAATTGTACAAGCTGGACTCCTTTGATGATTGGGAAAGTGTACTTACTGCTTCCAGCTGCCAAAATCGCCCGATCTAGCAGATCGGCTGCAACGCGTTGTTCGGCGGTGCTGTGGTTCATAGTTCTGTGAAAGTAGCTATAACCGGCATAGGATCGCTCAGAGCAATCCATTTTTGGTAATCTCCAACTTCTACATTACGAAGATACGGAAGAAAGATGTTCAAAACAAATATGTAATCGATATGATACGGTTTATTCTATCTCCGCTGCATATGGAACGTTGGTTTTGTTTCATTACCAAGCGACTCGGCGAAGAACGAATGATAGAAGCTGCCAATGCCTCGTCGTTGCAGAAAGTTGATAACTCTCATGAGATTACCATAAAGATAGCGTGTATTACGGTCTCAGATTTTGTTCCAGTTGAAATACCCCCCCCCATACATGTCGGTTGTTCTGACCATGTTGCGTAACAATTGATTGCTCGCCAAACGCGTGCAATATAGCTATTATGTGGCTGTACTTGGTCGTCCATCGCCCAAATAGCTAGCAGGTTAAAAGTATACTTTCCGTTTACAATGAGTGGTGTGGCATATTTGATTGTGGAATCGTACGCCGCATGCATATGGAGTTCAATGTCAGGTGCAGCAAAGACGCCCAACCCTTTGTGCGGGTTGTCGCCTATCCAAGTAACTATGCGTAATTGGTGTGGTAAGGTACCGAACTCAAATCACTCAGGACACTCGCATTTGGGAACGACCAGAAGATCGGGATAGTAGGCAGCAATACTTGCCACTTTTTCCGAAACGCCATGTTGCAATCTTCATCTCTTCCCGCTTGGTCATCTGCAATATTCTACGATGATAGAGCAAATAATATCACAGACGGCCAGGATGTACAACAGGTTAAGATGGAAGCTTATGTTAATAGTACGGGCATGATAGGTACCGCCGAACATCAATGGGGCGGCATCTTCTGGATAGATGGCCGGTTAGGCTGAAACCTCTGACAGCCGGCCCGTGTCTACGTCGTAGATGAAGCCCCGCACTGGGATGCCTTCTGGTATCCATGGGTGTGACTTTACCTTGCGGATCTGTTGGCGTACGTTCTCCTCCAAATCGGTGAAGGTGTAGAAGCGAGCGGGGGCGACGGGCGCCTTCCCCGTTTCCTGCTGCAGTCGCGCCGCGAGCTCCTCGTCCTTGAAGGTAAGCATACCGCATTTTGTGTGGTTGATGATCATGAACTCCTGGGTCCCCCCCATGTAGCGCGAGATGATCAGCGACCGCAACACATCTTCGGTCACGATGCCGCCGGCATTGCGAATGATGTGCGCCGCACCCAATTCTAGGCCCAGTAGCTTCGCTACGTGGAGCCGACAGTCCATGCAGGCCACGACTGCCAGCTTGAGACTGGGTGGCCACCCTGGCAGTCCCTCCTGGGTGAATCCTTCTGCATACCTGTGGTTTGCCTTTAGTACCTCATCGATAGCGGTCCTACTGCTACCCTCCTTTTTAGACGAATCGAGAAGATTCTGCTGCTCCATCTCAGGCCGATACTACCCAATGCTCAGCTTAACCAGTCGGACTCGAAGTGCTAACGGAGAAGCCGGTCGGGTTAAAGTTGTTGATATTTATTATGGCCTCCCTCTAAACTTGCACTGAAGGAGGTATAACTATGAAATTCTATACCTGACAACATCAGTATTACTGGGGTATTGATTTGCATGCATGAAAAATGTACGTCTGTATTATGGATCAAGCAAGTCAGAGCTTAGTACACCGGAATATGCTAGCTACTCCCGAACGATTGCACAAAGTCCTCCAACCCTACCTAAAAGATATAGTCATCGCTGTAGAAGGTATCTTTACCTGGTACTGGATTGCCGATTTTTGGGCTCAACAAAATCTCCCCTTTGTATTGGACCACGCCCTTTACATGAGAGCCATCTACGGGGCTAAAACCAAAAGTGATAAAATTGACTCCCCAAAAATTGCAGCCCTCCTACGAGGGGGCATGTTGCCCATGGCTTACGTCTATCCGGCCAAGATGCGCTCCACGTGAGATCTCTTACGCCGACGCAGGTACTTAATGCACAAACGCTCTGAGCTTTTAACCCATATTCAAAACACCAACAGCCAGTATAATCTCCCAGAGTTTGAAAAGAAGCTTAGCTACAAATCCAATCGCACCGGCATCGAGCAACGCTTTGAGGATCCAAGTGTTCAAAAGAGCATCGAAGTCGATCTAGCTCTCCTTAAAACCTATGATACTCTCCTCTTTTTAAACAAAGCTTAAGCCCGGGCTGGAAGGGGTAAGAAAAGACGCCCAACTCAGGTCACATAGGGCCGGTCTCGATCTGCACGCGAAAATTAAAATGAAATCCTGCGTCCCAAACGCCAAGGCATGCTTAGACCATCAGCCGGACCTTCTGCGCTTTGATTGGACATCCCTTTCGAGCCCGGTCTATCCAGGCGCTTTACAAAGTTTAACTTGTGTTCTGCCCCTTACCCGAGCTTACCACTAACTGGATAGAGCTTTTTAACACAGTATTAAGGTAATCGCTATAAAGCCCATGAAAAAAGGGAGACCTAAGGTAATGACAAATTGAAAAAAATAGAATTAAGATGCCTCCAAGCCTTGAAAACAAGGCAATACCAAAAGATTTCAACTTTAAAAGGAGGCATCTATGGAAGTTAGTTTACCGTTAGTCATGTATACTTTTCAAGTCCTTTCTCAGCATAGTTCCTCTTTAGGATCTTACCTTTTTCCCCTTTTTCCAGTTTGGGGAGTCGATAATCCCATGAGACTCTTTAGGTCCATCATGATCTAGCCGATTTTAGGCATTGAATTTCAAAGCCATTATCGGCAATACTATGGACCCATTAAAGACTTCTACGGCCAATACTTCCTCTTGTACGGAGCCGATAAAATTCTTGAAGTCCTAAACCAAGTGACGAATTCTATGGCCGCCTGGAAGTTGATCCTGTTTCAATCCCACCTGCTTAGGCATCGTCGCCCAGAGCTATTAGACAGTCACGGACAAAAGGTATTGGATATAGATGCAACGATGTTGGTATCCTTTGCCAATAAAAAAGAAGGAGCTTCTGTGGGGTTTAACCGCAAATACAAGAGACACCCTTGTTTTCAACTCTCGGGTTGTCTGATGGGCAAAGTGTTCATCGATGGCAAACTGTTTGCCAGTCCTATCAATCCTAAAGAGTTCTTTCAAAAAGCAGTCAAATGGGCTATAGCCTTAGGTTATCGGGTTCAAATCGTTCGGGCTGATGTCGCTTACTTATCCTCTGAGAACATGCGATTTTTATTAAAGCGTTTTCTAGGCTATGTCCTGGGAGCACCGGCCCGTTTTACCGTGGTCAAGGAAGGCATCTTATTGTTCAAGCAGCGAGCTAGAGCCAACCATTATTCTATTATAGGGATAGGCAAAGGGGTCAGTGCGATGGATTTAGGACACGTGGAACTCCAAAAAGGTTTGTTCACCAGGCTCGTCCTCCTTCGTAAGATTTACCGAAGGAAAAGTAAAAGAACTGGAAGATGGAGAGTCACCACGCGGTTTTACGCCATCGCGACTAATTTATCCCTTTCTGTGAACAAACTCTGTGCCTTCTACCACAAAAGACAGACTATAGAGAGTGCTTTCAAAGAACTCAAGTATCATTATTATATCGAGCGATTGCCGGTGAGCCATCTCAAAGGGAACGAGTTGTTTATCATCTGTAAGATTCTGGCCATGACGTTGGTGAAGATCTTTCACTTTGAACTTTTACCCAAGTCACTTCACTCGATGATGAGGACTACTCTTCCACGTTCAGTTTTTCAAAGGGGGTTAAAGGTGGAGAATCCTTTAAAAGTCCAAGTTCGGTCTAACACCAAGTATACATGGCTTTTACGACGATTGATTCCTAAAGTGTTATCGATGAAACAGGTCGCAAACCTATAAAAATTGGGCTTTACTAAAGAAAACTTAAAATTGTGTACAGAGGATAAGGGGAAGATTTTGATGCCAAGAAATCCAAAGTCCTGGTTTAATATTTTCAGTGTGCTTTGGTTTAATCCAGAAGCTATTTCCAACGTTCTCTGAGTTGAATGCTATGACCGAACGGTCAGATTCGTTCCTGAAACTTTTAATGTTAGTAGGCATATAACCTCCTGAAAAAATTTGTTTGTCGCATTGGCCAAAGTTCTAAGCTGTCCAGATGGGTACTACAGCGATATTGGTATCATGCCTCACCTCCCTTCCTCCGGGCGTGAACCTGATGGCACGGTAATTATCTGGGATGTGAAGCGCCATCAGGTGTATTGCCCTGTTTGGGCAATAGCTGGCCTATGACTTGTTGGCCTTGTTCGGAGTACTTTGAGTTTCTGCAGGCACCGCCTCATGCTGACTAATCCAAAAAACTTTACCCTTAGACGGCATTTAGCTGGCTAATTTTTAGTCTACTCTAAATCTTTCCAGGGGGGAAATAAAGCAAACATAGGTCCTACCCCATAAGATCTTACAGTGGATATCGTTAGCTAGAAATATTAGGGGGCAATCCTACTTAAGGGAGGGCTCCTTGGTCAAGCAAAAATTGCAAGC
Organism: bacterium; assembly: GCA_030550175.1. Taxonomy (GTDB): domain Bacteria; phylum Moduliflexota; class Moduliflexia; order Moduliflexales; family JAUQPW01; genus JAUQPW01. The sequence goes on along the minus strand of JAUQPW010000055.1, from coordinate 16,329 downwards.
TCAGATAAAACTGAGATTAAACCCCTTCAGCCGATCAGGGACAGCCAGGGCTGCCAGCCACTACACCAACCTATAGCACCAATCAAGGCCGCTCGATCTTCAACCGTGTCGGGGTCCCGGTATTCCCAACGGAACAAGCGGGCATATCGATCCATATGTTCGGCGATATAGAGAAAGTGAACCTCCCCCTGGGAGGGTTGGAGATCCTCCCGCCGGGACGGTGAACTACCTAACATGGCACGTGGAGGGATGTCCCTACACTCCCGAGCCTTCAGTTGGGCGTAAAGGGAATTTCTTTTAATTTCGGGAGATACTTTTTCAAGTGGTTTACCACTCATAAATCCGGGGTCATGTTCCGGCCAGAAGCTTTGTAATTTCCATAAAAATCAGGACCGTGCTGGAAACCAGGATCACTACCACCCAATCTATAGCCCCAAGGGGTACCGTATGAAACGCCCTTTGAAGGACTGGCATATAGATGACCAGAAGCTGTAGACCAACGGAGAGGGCTACAGCCCCTATCAGCCAGAGGTTTTTGAAGACCCCTACCTTGAAGACACTTTGATGGAAGCTCCGGAAGTTAAAGGCATTGAACATCTCAAACATTACCAGGGTGGTGAAGGCCATGGTCCGACCGTAATCCGGATCGGCTACAGGTTTGAAATCCCAAAGTCCTCCCGGGTAATAAGCATCCAATACGATCAGGATAGCCAACCCGATAAAGGTTCCGATAAAAAAGATCCTATACCACATCCATGGAGAGATGACCTGTTCCTGGAGATTCCGGGGTGGCCGGCTCATAATATCAGGACTCTTGGGATCAACCCCCAAGGCCAGGGCTGGAAAGCCATCGGTAACCAGGTTGACCCAGAGGAGTTGGGTGGCCGTCAGGGGAAGGAAGGTCTCTCCTTCGTGGATAAATCCCAGGAAATGGGAAAGCATGACCCCTACAAACATGCTAACTACCTCCCCCACATTGCTGGATAAAAGATAACTGATAAACTTCCGGATGTTTTCAAAAATGGCCCGCCCCTCTTCAACCGCTGTTACAATGGTGGCAAAGTTATCATCGGTGAGGATCATATCGCCGGCTTCCTTGGCCACTTCGGTTCCTACCTTTCCCATGGCTACACCAATGTCCGCCTTCTTGAGAGCCGGAGCATCGTTAACCCCATCCCCGGTCATGGCCACAATATGACCCTGGCTCTTCAAAGCCTCTACAATCCGGACCTTATGTTGTGGACTGACCCGGGCGTAGACCTTAACTTCCCGGGCCAGCTCGTTAAGCTCTTGCTGGCTCAAAGCTTCCAGCTCTTTGCCGGTAATAACCTGAGCTTTGTCATCCTGGATGATATTCAGTTCCTTGGCGATGGCAATGGCGGTAAGTTTATGATCCCCGGTGATCATCACCGGCTTCATCCCCGCCTGTTTACATCTAGCCACCGCCTCTATGGCCTCCCTCCGGGGTGGATCGATCATTCCCATCAATCCCACAAAGATAAAATCCTGTTCTACCTTATTCAGACTAAAATTTCCCCGGTCATCCCGAAGATCCCCGGGAAGGGGTCGATAGGCCATGGCCAGGGTGCGCAAAGCGCTCCCGGCCATTTCCTCATTAATTTTGAGGATATTTTGTCTTTGTTGAGGAGTGAGCTCACAAACCTGTCCATTCATAAAGATCCGGTTACATAAGTTTAAAACAACTTCCGGTGCTCCCTTGAGATAAGCCACTTCCCTTCCTTCTTCCCGATGGACGGTGATCATTCGCATGCGTTCAGAACTGAAGGGAATTTCTTCCAGCCGTGGATACCTGAGTTCTAAATCAGCTAAGATCCATCCCCCTTTTTCAGCAGCCACGACCAGGGCTCCTTCTGTGGGATCTCCTTCAATATCCCAACCCTCTTCTCGTTGGACCAGACGGGCGTTGTTACAAAGCCCGGCAATGAGTAGGAGCCGTTTAAGATGGGGATCCTGAGGGGAAAAACTCTTTTGATTCCATCGGAATTCCCCCCGAGGCTTGTACCCCTCCCCGGTGACCTCCAGAATTTTTCCGTCCACCCAAATCTTCCGGACTGTCATTTCATTTCGGGTCAGGGTTCCTGTCTTGTCGCTACAGATCACCGTCGTGGAACCCAAGGTCTCAACGGCCGAGAGTCTTCGGACAATGGCGTTCTTCTCGGCCATCTTCTGCACCCCGAGGGCCAGGGCTATGGTTATCACGGCCGGAAGCCCTTCGGGAATAGCCGCCACCGCCAATGCCAGGCCGAACATAAATATTCCCAAAACTCCCTGCAAGGTGTGAGCTCCCTCGGTCACCAGGCCGGTGAGGAAAACAATGCCACAAATGATCAAGATCAGGCCCCCTAACCTCTTGCCCACTTCATCCAGGTTCTTCTGGAGGGGGGTTTCTTCAGGAGGAGTTTGCTGCAGAAGGTGGGTGATCTTCCCGATTTCGGTATTCATGCCGGTGGCTGTAACCACCGCTTTACCCCGTCCATAGGTCACCGCCGTGCCCATGAAGACCATGTTCTTCTGATCTCCAACGGTGACCGTCTCTTCCTGAATTGCTTGGGTTGCTTTCTCCACAGGAATACTCTCCCCTGTAAAGGCACTTTCGTTGACCTTCAGGGTACTGACCTGTAAGAGTCGGGCATCGGCCGCCACCTTATCCCCGGCTTCCAGAAAGAGAATATCCCCCGGAACGACCTCCCTGGCCGGAATGTGTGCCCGTTTCCCATTCCTTAAAACCCAGGCATAGGGTGCTGCCATCTTTTTGAGGGCTTCCAGGGATTTCTCAGCCCGACTTTCCTGGATAAACCCAAGGACGGCGTTGGCCAAAACGATGAGCAGAATGATGATACTATCATAGGGATAAGCCGCTTCCTCAGGGTTATAAAACCACAATAAAAAGGAAACCACCGTGGCCACCAGGAGGATAAGAACCAGGGTGTCCCGAAACTGATCCAGAAACTTTTCCAACCAACCGGCTTTGGGAGCTTCTTTTAGTTCATTGAACCCATATTGTTCTAACCGCCGTTGAACTTCCTCAGGATCCAGGCCGGTTTTTTCATCGGTTTTAAGATTTTCCAGGACGAGCTTTGTATCTTGTCGATAGGGGGATACCATTTTACACGTTCTTAAGTTAACCCTACCTTAATCCTAACCCTCCCTCGTCTCACCTCCCTCGTCTCACAAGGAACTTTGACTGCAACGTTCCTTCCCCTATGGGGGCGAGAGAAGGTCAGTAGGTTAACCGTTTCCGGTTGATGTGAAGGGGGTCTTGACTTTCTGTTTATTCACCTCCCCGCTGGGTAAAGTTTTTTACAAACTCCTCTGCATTTTGCTCCAAAACCTCATCGATTTGATCGATGAGATCATCCAGATTTTTCTTGATCTCCTCTCCCTTTTCTGTTACATTTCCACCGGATCTTTCTTCCTTTTCCTTTTGGGGTTGTGTTGGCCTGACAACCCTTTTCTGCTGGTCCACGGTGGCATAGGAAATTCCCAGAAGTAAATGGGCCTCCGTTTGAGGGGAATTATAAAATAGATTCATCTTAATTTACCTCCTTTTGCCCTTTGAGCCATCTTAGGAAAAGTTATCTTTTCGCTTTCCTTACGGCTAAAGGGTCTTGTAAAGCAGGATAAATCCTGCCCTGATTCAGGTTGTACAAGAAATCAAATCTTATAAATAACCAGGGCTCCCAGGATACTTAACACCGCCGCATATCCAAAACCCACTGCCGGAGAGACCGTGCTCCATAAAAATCCGACTACCAGACTCGAAACAAAGTCCCCAATTCCATTGACGGTAGCCAGCATGCCATATCCGGTTCCCCGCACCTCTTCGGGAAGAAGCTCAGCAGCCGTAGATCCCTCCAGGGCATCTTCCACGGCGATGTAAATTCCTCCTAAAACAAAAAGGATCAGCAAATAGCTGAAGCCCGGAGGGGCCAGGATAAACCCGATACACATAACCCCGGAAAGGAGATATCCCAGAGCCAGGAGTTCCCGCCGGCCCAGTTTATCGCTGAGGGCTCCGACGGGATAGGCTGACAGAGCATAAAGAATATTGTGGACTACATACAGGGAAATGGCCAGACTTTCGGCTTTAGCAATTCCATAAATCGGGGTTAGAACCTGGGTGGCCCGTAGGATCAATAAAGTATGGGCGAAATCTCCCATTCCGAAGATGAAAACGCCTATTAAAAACAGCTTAAAGCTCCGGGGCGTATCCGTCACGTTCTTGAAGAATTTCATGGTGTGGTTGGGAGCCCGATATCTATCCTTAACTAAAAAAGCAATGGCGGCCGCAGAAAGCAGTCCGGGGATCAAGGTGATCACAAAAATAGTCCTTAAACTCAGATATTTAATAAAAATAAACGCCAGAAACGGACCCAGCACCGCGCCGGCAGTATCCATAGCCCGATGAAATCCAAAGGCACGGCCATAAGCTTCTGGGGGTACCGAATCGGCCAGCATGGCGTCCCGGACCGGTCCTCTCAACCCTCGACCCATCCAGCCGACCACGCGTCCGATGAGGACATGCTGCCATAGGGTCGCCAGGGCAAAGGTTGCTTTAGATACTCCGGTGATTACATATCCGGCCACGGCCAAAGCCTTCCGTTTTCCGATCCGATCGCTGTACCACCCCGACCAGAGCTTGACAAAGCTCGAGGCTGCGTCGGCCAAGCCCTCAATGGTACCCAGGGCTGCAGCGGAAGCCCCAATGGTTGTCAGGAACATGGGCAGGATTGCCGTGGCCATTTCATGACCGGCATCGCTGAGCAGACTTGCTAATCCCATCCCCAACACATTTCTATTGAACCAGTTTTTCTTTTCTGTCATATTCCCTCCCGGGCTCCTTGAAAGTGAGCAATGCTTCGTAGGCTAACCCTCTCACATAAGCACTGGGATCCTTGAGCATCCTTTCCAGATACTCCCCGATCTCTGGACTACCCATGATTGCTAAGGCCCTGACGGCACTCCCGCGAACTAAAAAAGAAGGATTATCCAGCAGTTTCGTTAAAACCGGAATGGTTTCTTTATCCCCTATTTTCCCCAAAGTATCCGCTATCTCCTCAATTAAAAAATAATCCTTCGTCTCATCCAGAAGATTTACCAGCAGTTCGATGGCTTCTCGGACCCTCTTTTCTCCAAGAAAATAAACCGCACGCCTCTGAATCGTCGGGTCTGGATGATGAAGAGCTCGAATGAGCTTCTGGACCTGGCTCTGTCGGTCCAAAGCGGAAAGATCAGCTTTACAATGAGGACATAGGGAGAGATCTTCTGTAAATTCTTCCCAACAAGAGGGGCAAAAAAATCTCTTCATAGAGTTTCTTCCTCCCGGCCTTCCAGGGTCTTTTTTAAGTTCAGTAGCTTCTTCTTAATGGTTTGAATCAAGGTTAGTTTTTCCTCCAACTCCCTCGCCCGCCGTTCCACTTCTCCTTGGCTTTGGACCTTCATTTCCATAGCCCTCTTCAAGGCATTTTGAATATTCTCCCGGGTCATCCGAATCCGCCAATCTAATTTATCTTTAAGTTCTCGCACACTAACCTCCATCCGTTCCAGAAAGTCATACCGTACCCGCCCCGCGTTCCGGTCCAGCTCGCCCTCCACCTTATTTAACATTTCCCCTAACACGAATTTCCGAAAGTAGGGTTTTGGCATTAACAGGGGAACATTATCCAGACCCCATCCCAGCAATTCTTCGGTTTTATAGTATAGCCGGCTTTGGGAAATTAAGGTCTCCACCACTTCCAGGTTTTCCATGGACAGGTCAAACAGGTTCGCCGAGATCTGCTGGATCTGTTGAACGAGGTGGTTTGTTCGGGCCGAAAATCGGGAGGCCATCTTCTCAAAACCCTGCCGCATCTTCTCATCTTCCGAGGGAAGCCAGGCCTGAAAGGCCTCTTCAATGGATCGACGAAGACAATGATCTAAAGCTTGAACCAGAGCCTTTTTATCGTCTTTTAAATGGGCTTCATAACACCTTTGAATAGCTTCTTTAATGAGGGGTGCTTGTTCCAGTTTGAACCGCTCCAGGTCTAGATTTAAGTCTTCTAAGAGCTTTTCAACTTCTCCCCGAATAAGTATTTCCATATCCTCCTGTTCTTGCTGAATGACCCGAGATTGGTAGTTGAATTGGTTGATCTTATGCTCCAGATCCAACAACGGGGTTTCAACGGCCTTTTTCTCCAGTTTAAAGACCATTTCCGCTTCCCCGACCACTCTTAAACCCTGGTTTATGGACGATTCTAAGAAGGTTTTTCCTTTACCCTGGAGGAGAAATTGGGATAAGGCTGCCTCAAAGCGAGGAAGAAGGCTGGCCTCCATCTTTCCCAGGGAACCTCTTAATTTCCCCTCCAAGGCCAATTTAGCCGAAATAGGGTAGATCTTCACATCGGGGAGACCCAGATGGGTCTGGATGGCTTTCTTTGAGAATTCCAGGGACTGATCCCTTTCCGACTCCTCCACCTGATCGATCTTATTCTGGAGAAAGAAAATTTTTCCGATAAACTCTTTGACTTGCTTTAAGAAATCTAATTCTACCTGCGTCAGGGGTGGATCGGCCCCGATTAAAAAAATAGCCGCATCTGCCTGGGGAAGGTAGTTCTGGGTAATAACCGTGTTATCCAGATAAATAGAACTGATTCCAGGGGTATCCACCAGGATGACTCCCTCCTGAAGATAGGGAGAAGGATAAAAAACCTCGATCCGTTCCACGTTCTTTTCGTTATGGGGATTCCCGGACTCTGTAACATATCCGGCAATTTCCTCAGGGGTAATCTCTTTCTTGGTTCCATCCTTAAAACGTACGGTTATTTTCAATGTCCTCCCGTATCTGATTAACGTAATGATGGAAGTAAGGGGAATAATGGAGGTAGGTAACAGATTCACCCCTAGAAGGCTGTTAATAAACGTGGATTTGCCCCGATTGAAATGCCCCAGGATGACCAGGTTAAATTGATCCTCCCGGAGTTTCAAGATTAAGGCCTGAAGATCCGTTTCAATCTTTGGATACCCTCCCCCAGCCAGGAGCCCACGGAGAACTTCCAGGTCGGTCAGGATGGATCCTTTAAGCGTTGCATAATTGCTAAGTAGAGTGGGCATATCCATCCTCGAAGTGGGACTACTTTCCCCGTTCCGGTTATTTAATCTGCAAAAAAACCCCTACCCGGGTTTTTCCAGGTAGGGGATTAAAAAATATAACTCCTACCTTCAACCCGGTAAACTTTGTCTTCCAAAGAAAAACTTTCTCGGATTGAATGTAGGAGTTATCAGCCGTTCTAACCTCCAACGGCGGTTCTGGCGAACTCCATCGCCTAAATTAATAAATAGTATTCTGTTTCCTAAATGTCAAATTAAAATTAAAACTTGTAACAAAAAAGTCTTGTTTAATTTGTTTAACTGTGATAAGAATCCTTCTATCTATGCGAAAAAAATATCTTCTTTCTATAGTCCTGTTCTTCTGGATCATTCTCCTGGGACTTTGGGGATTCCGATTCTATTTTCGGAGGTCTTTTCAGGTGGTTATGTGTGCCGGGGATAGTATTACGGCTGAAGCTTATCCCAACTATTTGCAGGAAAAATTAAATCAAGCAGGAATCCGGATAAAAGTTGTCAATAAAGGGGTTAAAGGAAATACGTCGGGAGAATATTTAAAATATCTTACCTCTCATCCGGTACTTCAAGAAGTGAATCCCCATATTGTCCTGCTCCAATTAGGTACCAATGATGTAAGAATCGATGGGGATCAGACCCCGACCGATCAATTTATCCATAATCTGAATAGAATTATCGATCTTATTCAGAATTATACAGGCCCCGATGGCCGACGGCCCAAAATCTTGCTAGCTACTATACCGCCTCTTATAATCGATGAGAATCATCGCCGGGTTTTCAACCAGGCTTCTCAACGTCGAATCGTCGAGGAAATCAATCCGGCCATTATAAAAATTGCAAAATCTCGGGGATTGGCCTTATTGGATATTTATCAACTTTTTCAAGAGCATCCTGAGTTTTTAACCGGGGTTCATCCGACGCAGGAAGGCTACAAGGCCATGGCAGAGGCCTGGTTTAATCAGCTAAACCCCCTGGTGAGCTCTCATTGAAAAAACTCAGGCTCAGGGTCGGAAGTCAGACGTTGGGTGTTTCTACCTTGTGAAACGGGAGAAAGGACTTCTCACCCTTAGCTTGATACGAATAGAACCTTAGGTCGGTTCAGAGAGGAGTCAGAAGCCGGAAGTCACAGTAAAATCGGGTAAGCCGTTCCTCTCCCCTTAACAAGGTCAGATGTATGTAAATTCTGGACTCTGTTAATGTAGTTGCCTTGTGTATTCGGATTCCTTCTGGCTCTTGACTCTCACATCCTGAGGATAAGTTATGAAACTCTGTAAGTACATATTGTTTTGTTGGATTTTGCTCCTTTTGATTCCTTCCCGTTCGTGGGGAGAAGTTAAAAATCCTGACGCCTTGCTAGAATTGACCCGACAAAAGGCTAAAGAGACCGATGCCCTTCTTCAACAGATCAAAGAGGATAATGAAATTATGGCCAAGTATGTTTTGTTGCTTTTCTCAAATCCCCCGAAGAAGTCGGTCTATAACCCCAATATTTATACTTTCGACGAAAAAGGGGTTTATGGAGATCATCAGAAGCGGAGTCAAACAAGTGTTTGGTTTAAAGGAAAGTCGGGTTCACTTCCAGAAGAAGTTATGAAGCAGATTCGGGCCACTGAATCCATGGAGAAACGGTATAAGGAACTTAAAAAGCGCTATGATTATATAAAATGGATTTATCTGATAACGGCAGAGGGTGTGATTCGGGTTTATCCCCGGGAGACCAAAGCGAAATATCCCGGGGACTCGGATCCTCGGGAATTCATGGCTTATGTGTTAGCAGGGCCTGAAAAAAATCCTCAGCGTCAGACCGTCTGGACAGAACCTTACAAGGACCATCAGGAAAAATGGATGGTAACCTGTTCCACCCCTCTGTATGAGAGAGGGACTTTTTTAGGAGTTCAAGCCCTGGATATAACCCTGGAGGAGCTGAAAGAAAAAGTTCTTAAGGTAAAAGCCGGAAAAAGCAACGTAGCCCTTTTGATCGATAAAAAGGGAAACATTCTGGCTCAAATTTCCCAGACTAAAGGAGATAAAAAGGAAGAAAGCTTTAACTATACCCATCTGGCTTTATTACCCGATGAATCTATCCAGGGAATCATTCAGAAATTAAGCGAAGGAAGAGAGGGGGTGGTTAAGCTTAATATCCAGGATCAGCGCAGGTATTTTGCCTTTGTTCCGGTTAAAACACCTGGATGGATTTATGGGATTATAAGTAAAATGTAAGAAAGATACCGGGGAATAACCTCTAAAAATTTTTCCTTGACTTTCTTATATATTTTTTGTTAACCTAGCTGTTTCAATAAGCTGGTAATAAATTCTTACGGCTTAGAGAAAGGAGTCAGATATGTCAGAAAATGAGGAAAAAGGTTTCAAAATTATAGATCGAAGAGCTTCGAGTCAAGAAGCCGACAAGACCTCCAAACCTCAGGATAAATCTCCTGCTTCGACTCAAGAGGAGAAGAAAGCCGGCACAACAGAGGAGAGAGCCGGTAAAAGACCTCAACAGGCTCCCTTACTCGAGGCAAGTTTTTTGTCTCTTATCTTTACCTTTTATGCCGACGCCCAGATTGAATTAGGTCTGGTTCCTAACCCTCTGACTAAAAAAGTCGAGAAAGATTTGGTGAGAGCCAAATATCTTATTGATCTGTTAGGGATTCTCCAAGAGAAAACAAAGGGTAACCTGACCACCGAAGAGGAAAAAACTTTAGAAGATATTTTGTTCCATCTCCGTATGACCTATGTCGAGGAGCTTAAGAAGTAGTTCTAGATTATGGGAAGACTTGATATCGGTTGTAGAACACATCCGGGTATCCCGATTATCTTTGTTTTGATAGCCTGTATCCAGGGATTTGGGATAAAAGCTGTGCAGGGAGGAGAGTCTAGAGTACCCGTGGGGCAGGAATCTAAGGTAGCCATCGAGCAGAAGATCTTTCCTTCCTCCTTAGAATCCCTTACAGGCTTATGGTTTGAGGCCGTCGATCTCTTGCAGAAGAGAAACTATGAAGAGGCGAAGCAGAAATTGAGAGAAGTTAACAGCAAGAAGCAAGAAGTCGGCCTGGAGAATCTCATCCCGGCGTCTGATGTGGTAATTAAGGAGAGCAAGCTGATAAAGGGGGATTTTGCCGCTCAAATCGATTTTTTAGAAATGGCCAGCAAATTGGCTCCTTACAATTGGAGGGCCCGATTTGCTTTAGCCCAACTTCATATAAGTAAAGGAAATCTTTATGGATTCGTGGTAGAATCCCTCCGAGGTCTCAGGGATAAAATCCTGGATATCTATACCCTTTATGCTTCCCTTAATAAAATATTGGAGATCCTGGCCCTCTCTTTATTTACGGCTTTCTCTCTGGTCATTTTATTTTCCTTTGTTCAGGCTCATAGGGCCCTATTCCACGACGTCAAGGAGCGGCTTCCAGGATCTTTATCCCTTCTTCCCATTTCAATTATCGGATGGGGCTTCCTGGCCATCGTCCTATGGGTAGGAGGAATCTTCTGGTTCATTCTTTTACTTTCCGTCCTGACATGGGGTTACGTGGACCCCCTGGGTAAAAGGTTCATTAAGGCCTTTTTGGTTTTTGTCTTTCTTCTTCCGTTGATCCTTCTCCTCATGGGAATAACCTTTAACGCCTATCATACTCCTTATATTAAAGCCCTCCGTGATATCAGTTACGGAATTTATAGCGGAGAAACCGAAAAAATTTTTAAAGAAGCCTTACAATCCGATCCCTTCAATCCAGAAGCCGGCTTTTCTCTGGCCCTTATCAACAAGAAAAAAGGTTTCTTAGAAGCGGCTGAAAAAGGGTATCGAGAACTCATCGAGCACTCTTATCAACTGGACAAAGTTTATAATAATTTGGGAAATGTTTACTATGCTGAGAAAAAATTCCATGAGGCCATCAAAGCTTACGAGAGTGCTTTAGAGGAAAATCCTAAATTATTCTCTGCTCACTATAATCTAGCCCAGGCTTTATGGCAAGATCCGAGTTCTTCGGAAAAAGCCGTTGAGGAACTGGATCAAGCCCAACGCCTGGATTACGATCGGTTTAATAAGATCCGGGAAATTGCAGGAACCAGTTCACATTATAATCTGGTTTTGGTAGATGAATTGCTTCCCCGATATGCTCCCTTTCTAGGTAGCTTTAAGCTCTGGCAACCGGGGTATGAAGCTTCTAAAAAGGTCTGGAGCTTATTCTCCAGACTTGATAATCCGCTCTACCTGTTGGGGGTTGCTCCCTTCAGTTGGTGGATTTTAATCAAAGCTCGGGATCGATTTCAAAGAAAAATGGGATATGCATACTACTGTGAAATGTGTGGAGATCCCATGTGCAAGTACTGCCAGCAAGGCGGAGGAGCCCGGAAATTATGCACCTCCTGCAGCTATATTTTTGCGAAACGGGGGGTGGTGAAACCGGGGAAACGTGAAGAAAAAATTCGCCAGGTCAAACATTATGAACAAGCTCGAAGATGGACGGCTCGAATTACTTCCCTGCTGCTCCCGGGCTCAGGTCATATTTATCTGGGATATATGGGAAAGGGTTTTGTTATCGGCGGATTGATTGCCATCCTTTTCTTTCATTTATCCCTTCAAAACACATTCCTTCATGCCTATGAAGGTATTTCAACGAGTAATACCTTTGCAGTCTTTCTGATAGAATGGGTCATCATCTTAGGCCTGTATATATTCACCCTATGGGACATTTTTTCTTTGGCACCTAGAAATTGATCACGAGGACGACTATGGCTTTAGCTGGAAATATTAAAGAGTTTAGTCTGGCAGATATTTTTCAAATTATCTCTTTACAGCAAAAAACCGGGGAGCTATTCGTCAAAGGATCTGAAGGCTCTGTAACGATTATTTTTGAAAGGGGAGTCGTTATCGGTGCCGATGCCTCTTTCCGACAGGTAGAAAGCCGATTAGGCCAGGTTTTGGTTCGGAGCGGAAAAATTACCAAGTTTCAATTAAAGCGGGCTCTCGATAAGCAGAAAAAAACTTTCCAACCCCTTGGAACCATTCTGGCTGAACTGGGAGATGTGGATATAGAAAGCTTAAGACAGGCACTCTCCCAACAGATCCAGGAAACCATCTACCATCTGCTAAGATGGACCGATGGGGAATATAAATTCACGCCAAAAAAATCTGTTGAGTACGATAAAAATCTTATCAAACCCATCAATACCGAATTTCTCGTCATGGAAGGATTCCGAATCACAGACGAATGGCCTGAGATTGAAAAAAGAATTCCCTCTTTTCAGGTGGCCGTTCGTCGGGTTCCCGGAGCCAGCCTGCCCAATCCCGATGAAGTAGAATCCATGGACTCCGAGAAGGTTAAGATTTCTGAAAATCAGAAGAAAATCTTTGATTTATTAGAATCAGAAAGAACCATCCAGGATCTCATCGATATGAGTCATCTGGGAGAATTCGATACCTGCCAGACCGTCTATGCCCTCATGACCAAGGGTTTGGTAGAAAAAGTTCCGGAAGAAGAGGTTAAAAAGAAGCCCAAAGAGATTTCTTCGATCAGTTACCCGGGTCTTACAGAAAAACTTTATGTGCTGGGGGGTATCCTCATTCTGGGGCTTATCCTGTGGATAGGATTCCAGTTTGGATTAAAAAATTTGGTTTTTCTTTATCCCGGGCAATCTTCCACTGGTCTCCAGTTCCTCAAGGAAGAATCGGCTAAGTCTGAATTAACTAAAATGCAGGAAATCTTAACGGCTTACTATGTACGGTATAGACAATACCCTGCTTCTTTAGATGAATTAGTTATAAAGGGTTTTATTCAGGAACACGATCTTTATGATCCCTGGGGTCAAAAATACCTGTGGACAAAAACCGAAGCGGGTATGGTACTGTTCAGTGTCGGGTCCGATGGTAAAGCTCAAACAGAAGATGATATCCTGGGGAGTCCTTTAACCGGTAGCCTTTTATTCTGATGCCCAACATCAGGCTTAAACTCCAATACGACGGGACCTGCTACCACGGCTGGCAAGCTCAAAAAAATGTAAGGACCGTACAAGGAGAGTTAATAGCCGCTATAAAGAAAATGACCGGAGAAGAGGTAGATCTGGTAGGAGCGAGTAGGACAGATAAAGGAGTCCATGCACTTGGACAGATTGCCAATTTCCATACCACCCGCTCGCTACCGGCCTCAGCTTTTCTTAAAGGATTAAACAGTTTAACCCCTGCTGATATTCTCATCTTAGAAGCCGAGGTAGTTCCGGAGGACTTTAACATCCGATTTGATGCAAAGAGTAAGATCTATGTGTATCAAATCCTTAATGCAAGAACCCCCTCCATCTACCATCGCAGGTTTTGTTGGTTTCTTCGAGATCGTTTAGATATAGGGGCTATGCGAGAAGCTGCGAAATACCTGAAGGGTCAACATGATTTTAAGTCTTTTCAGGCTAGTTCTCCGGATTCGGGATCTACGGTTCGAACCGTTTATAACATTCGTATCACACAACGCAGAGACTTTATATGGATTTTTATCAAGGCAAATGCTTTTCTTTATAAGATGGTACGAAATATTGTCGGAACCTTGGTTGAGATAGGCCAGAAAAAGAGGGAAATAGAAGAAATGTCGAAAATTCTTGCTGCACGAGACCGGAGAGCCGCCGGGATCACAGCGCCCGCTCAAGGATTATTTTTAGCCAGAGTTTATTATTAAGAAAACCAAATTTTTTAAACCCTTTTAAGATTATTGTGTCTATTTTGTGCAGGAAAGTAAATTTTTAAAAAAAACAGATTTCGAACTTATCGATCTGGCTTTAGCAGGAAGTGAACTGGCCTTTGAAGAGTTGGTTAATCGATATAAAAAGGCGGTGTATTATCTTGCTTTTAGAATTGTTAAAGATCACGAGGATGCCGTAGATTTATCCCAGGAAGCATTCTTTAGAGCTTATCAATCCCTGAAAAAATTTCGTAAAAACTCAAGCTTTCATACCTGGCTTTATCGTATTACAGTTAATTTAGGAATTAACCATCTGAGACGAAGTAGAGATAAAGCCCAAGTCGAGTTAGAAGATTTACACACGGTCATGCAGACAAGTACGTTGGAAGCTTTAGAGTATAAAGAACTTCAGGAGGTAGTGAACAAAGCGATAGATCGTCTGCCGGAAAAACAGAAAGTTACAGTAATCTTGCGGGTTTGTCACGGTTTCTCTCACAAAGAAATTTCTCAAGTTCTACAATGTTCTGTCGGGACTGTAAAGGCCAACTATTTCCATGCTATTCGTAATCTTCGAGATTTTATGAAAGGTTATATTTCAATGAAGGAGGAAATTACGAGATGAACTGTGAAGATGTCAGGATAAGACTCATAGATTATTATGAAGGGGAACTGAATCATCAAGAGCAGAATTTCTTGGAAGGTCACCTGAGAAGATGTAAAAGCTGTTTAATAGAGTTAGATCAGTTTATTTATACCCTTGAACTGGTACTTCGATCTTGTTTTGTCCCGGAACTCCCCGATGTATTCTGGTCGCAGTTCACAACCGATGTACTCAATAGAATTCGAAAGGAAAAGGAGAAAGCACCCTTACCCTGGTCGTTCAAGTTTCCTCGTATCCAGTTTAATTTTGCCATTACCGCCTGGGCCGCTCTGCTCCTTTTTGCTTTGGGGTTTTTAGGTTATTTTGGTTATGTGAACTACAAGAAGGATCAAACGCCTTTACCTTTAAAGGAAATGGTCTTGAAGAAGGAAGAGCTAACCCCGGATATGGATATAAAAACTCTGGTCAAAATGCTTCAAGAAGATCCTCAAAGTGATGAAAATATGCTGAATAGCCTCCTGGGACGGGTAGCTTTAGATAAAGTGGAAGATATAGCCGACTATGAGCGTGTCCTACTGGAAGTGAGTTCTATTTTTGATCCATCCGAGACCGATGGAATAGAAGTTTATATCGAGGCGGTGTTAAAAAGTTTGAGTGAAAAGGAAAAAGAAGCCCTTTTAGCAAAACTTCATAATATGATTTGACGCAAAATAAAAAGTATAAATAAAGGAGGTGAGAATGGTGTCGAGGGAGAGATTTTTGTGCTTATCCAAAATGATTGTGCTGATGAGCTTGATGTCAATTCCCATGAAGGTATTTGCACTGGAAGGGGACGAGGGTCGACTGCGAAGAAATACTTTGTCCGGAAATAACTTGCAGGGAAGTATACGTCAGGGGAACATTTCCCAGGGGAGTATTCCACAGGAAGGATCTCCCGGAGCTAAAGACGAGGAGATACGTAGAACTTTGGGGTTGGTCAGAAATCTTAAGCTGGTTAAAGAACTCAGTCTCCCCGAAGATAAGGCCAGTATGGTTCTTGAAAAGCTCAGAAGAATGGATCAGTTACAGAGTAACTTTAGCCAACAACGCCGGGGTGTTGTATCTCAGCTGGAAAAGCTGGTGAACTCTTCAAATCCGGAACAGTTAGAGCTAAAAGCAAAACTTCGGGAGCTCAGAGAAATCGAAACGAACTATGTCAGTGAAAAAGAACGTACTAAAAAGGAAATTTACGATTTGTTGACCCCCCAGCAACGAGCCCAATACATTCTATTTCAGCAAAGGTTTCAGAATGAACTTCGTCAGGTAATTACAGATATTAGAAGGAATAATCAAACTATAAATACAACCGAAAGCGGCACTTCAGTCCAGCGACTCAGAGAAGGGACTATTTTACAAAATCGTAGAAGATAACAGAGAGTATATGGTTGGAAAATCTGCAGGAAGACCCCTTGTAAAAGGTAGGAATCATTTCTGGATAATAAGTATCTCTGCGGTTTATCAAAGAAACGGTCTCTTAAGGTAGGATATTAATCGGTTTTCGCTTAAATTTTTACTTAAAATTTTTGAGAACTGTTGACAACCTAGAAGGAGCTATTGTATATTAGGAAGTGCCCCATCTGAACGGAGAAGAAGTCCCGGATGGGGGGTTGTTTTTGTTCTTTGACATTTGAGCGGGTTGATGGAGAAGAAGGAAACGAAGTCAAGAAAAGAGTTTCAAAGCTTTAAGAAGTATTTACGGAGAGTTTGATCCTGGCTCAGAACGAACGCTTGCGGCGTGCCTAACACATGCAAGTCGAGCGAGAACGGGAGGTGACTCCCCAGTAAAGCGGCAGACGGGTGAGTAACACGTGAGTGACCTGACTTTGGGACGGGGATAACCGGACGAAAGTCTGGCTAATACCCGATGAGCTAACCTGGGTAGAGCCAGGTTAGGAAAGG
>JAUQPW010000001.1:126985-139961 GCA_030550175.1 bacterium | reverse complement strand
TTAGAAGATTCTCTCGCAAAGACGCAAAGAATATCCTTACAGGGTTTATCTTGCTTCTTTACAAGAAAAATATTCCTAAAACCTACAGGGCTCCAAAATGAGAAATTTCAGGACGACGGTAGCTACTTTAAGTAGTTAGTCCTTTTTTAAAGGAGGAGGTTCCGTCTGTATAATCGGTATAAATTAAAAAAAGGCAAAAGGCTCCTTTATTTTTGCCTTTTGCCTTTCGATCCTTCGATGAAACTTAAAGCCTTTTCTGAGCAGATGGGAGGAACAGCCTTCTGTCTTTTCCCTTTAAATAATAACACCGCCTCCTACGACAATATCTCCATCGTAAAAGACTGCAGACTGTCCTGGGGTAATAGCCCTCTGAGGTTCATCAAAGATTACCTCGACCTCACGGTCCTGACTTCCCGGCACAATGGTTGCTTTACTTCCCGCATGAACATGTCGGATCTTCACCAAAACGGGCATAGGCTCTATCAGTGTTGGAATAGATATAAAGTTAGCATGCTGTACCCGTAGACTCTTCGAGAAAAGATCCTCGTTATCTCCAACTATTACTGAATTCGTCTCGGCATCGAGAGCCACAACATACTTCGGCTTACCTAAGGCAATCCCAAGCCCCTTTCGCTGACCGATGGTATAGAACTGAATACCTCGATGTTCGCCCAGAACGTTCCCCGCCTTATCTACGATGGGACCTGGCTTGATATGATTGGAAGCTTTCTTAGCCAGGAAGTCTCGATAATCCTTATCGGTCACAAAACAAAGCTCCTGGCTATCCGGCTTATCTGCTACTCTTAGCCCGAGTTTTCGCGCTATCTCTCGAACCTGAGGCTTTGTATAATCTGCCAGGGGAAAAATCGCCCGACTGAGTTGTTCCTGAGTCAGGCCATACAGGAAGTAAGTCTGGTCCCTGTCCAGATCCTTTGGCCTTCGTAAGATATACCGCCCGGACTCCGGGTTATACTCGACCTTTGCGTAATGACCCGTCGCTACATACTCGGCCCCAAACTCTCGAGCCCGTCGGAAGAAAAGATCAAACTTGACCTTCTCGTTACAAACCACGCAAGGGCTCGGGGTCCTTCCCTGGTTATACTGATTAACGAAATCATCAATTACCAGGGCCTGAAATTCCTTATGGAAGTCCAAGAGCTGATAAGGAATTCCCAGCATGTGCGCTACATATCGGGCATCCTGCAAATGTCGCAAGGAACAACAACTGTTGTAGCGCTCCGTCCGCTCCTCTTCCATCTCACAGGGGGTCGTTTTCATAGAAAGTCCCAGGATGTTGTACCCCTGCTCCTTAAGCAAGGCTGCGGCCACCGAGCTATCTACACCGCCACTCATGGCGACGGCGATCAGGGTATCCTTATTTATCACTCCTGAACCTCCTTTTTGGATCAAATATAGTAAATAAAATAGTATGGAATAACTTACGATATGGGACTTAAAATGTCAAGGTGGCAGGATTGGTTTTGACTTTCTTAACTAAAGATGTTGACAAATCAAGCACAATCTATCCCCCTCCGGTTTGAGAAAGCGTGGTTCAGTTTTTATTTAGTTTACTTAGAGCGAAAAGACCTTTCGTCCTGCTTACCACAACTTAATACTCAACCCCCCGTCAATGATGATGACCTGCCCGGTTATAAAACTGCTCCCCTCGGATAAGAGAAATAAGACCGGATAGGAAATCTCTTCCACACGACCGAGTCTACCCATGGGTTTTAAGCTGGCGAATCGTTCTCGAGTAGTCTGATCCAGGAGTCCTTCACTTAAAGGAGTAAGGATCAGACCGGGTGCAACGGCATTGACCCGAATGTTATAAGGGGCCAACTCCAGGGCCATGGTTCGGGTGAGGGAATCTAAGGCAGCTTTAGAGGCCCCATAGTGAGCGCGACCGGGATGGGTTTTCTGTGCGGCCACGGAAGAAATATTTACAATACGTCCGAATTTTTGCTTAACCATTTGTCGCGCTGCAGCCCTTGAGCAGAGGAAAGCTCCTTTTACGTTAATGTTCATAATCTGGTCCCACACCTTCTCTTCCATTTCAATCAGGAGTTGGGGGATGTTTACGCCGGCATTATTGACCAAAAAATCGACCCGCCCATAGGTTTTTAGGACCTGATTAAATAAGGATTTTACTTCGTCCTCTTTGGAAACATCGGCGGCTACTACTAACCCTTCTTTACCCATTTCCTGGATTTTCTTTGCAACTCTATTGAGTTTCTCTACATTTCGTCCGTTTAACACCACCTTACTACCTTCTTCGGCTAGTTTGAGAGCTATGTCCTCGCCAATCCCGGAGCCGGCCCCTGTAACCACAGCGACTTTGCCCTCTAGATTAAAAGAAAATTTCATAGAACTTTCCTCCTTTATTTAATTATATCAAAATACTTTAAACCTCTGCAATTAAGAGATATATTATATGATAACCCGGCAATCTAATATAAGAAAAATCTCTGAATAATCCACTACTTTCCAATATTTATGATTACAAAAACGCAACTTCTAGAATTCATGCAACATGCCTCATACCGACCCCTTTCTTTAAAAGAGCTCATAGAGACCTTAGGGATCGATTCTGAGGAGAGATCTGCTTTTAAAAAACTTATCCAGGAACTGGTTCAAGAGGGAGAAATTGTAGAAACCCGTGAAGGCCGCTATGGCCCTCCGGGTCGAATGAACCTGGTGGTGGGATATCTTCAAGGACATCCCAACGGATATGGATTTGTCATTCCTAAAGAGAAAGGAGTTCCGGATCTTTATATTCGAGCTCGTAACCTGGCCGGGGCCTTCCATGGGGATTTAGTAGTGGCCCGGATTGAGCGGCGAGAGCGGGGAGGTCGGGTCGAGGGAAGAGTTATTCGAATACTCAAACGCGGACATAGGGTATTGGTGGGAACCTACGAGGCCCACAAAGGGTATGGATTCGTCATCCCTGAAGATCCAAAAATTCCCTACGATGTCCATGTAGAAAAAGAAGACAGTCTGGGTGCCCGGGATGGTCAGATAGTTGTGGTGGAGATAACCGAGTATCCTGAACAGCGTCGGAATCCTATCGGGAAGGTTATCGAAATCCTTGAAGACCGGGATACGCCTAGAATTGATGAGGAAATTGTGATTCGGGAGTATGAATTAGCGGTGGTATTTAACCCGCAGGCCTTACAGGAAGCCGCCGCAATTCCAGGTAGAATTCCCAGGAAAGAAATTACCCTTCGTAGAGATTTAAGGGACTTATTAACGATGACCATTGACGGGGAAAAAGCCAAGGATTTTGATGATGCAGTTTCCATAGAGATGCTGGATAACGGTCACTATCGCCTGGGGGTTCATATTGCCGACGTCAGTTACTACGTCCGGGAACAAAGCGCCATCGACCAGGAAGCATATCAACGCGGAACGAGTGTCTACTTTCCAGACCGCGTAATTCCCATGCTGCCTTCTAAACTCTCCGATGATATGTGCAGTCTGGTCCCCAGAAAATCCCGGCTGACGGTGAGTGTTTTCATGGAATTTACTCCCCAGGGGGAGAAGGTTCATTATGATATTTTCGAAAGTGTCATCCGAAGTCGCTATCGATTGACTTATACCCTTGTCCGACAGATCCTTCAGGAGGAGGATCCTAAACTGCTAAAAAAATATCGAAACCTGATTCCTTCTCTCCAGAGGATGCAGGATCTTGCCCAAATCCTTTATGAAAAGCGTATCCGGCGAGGGAGTCTTGATTTTGATTTACCGGAACCCGAAATTATTCTGGACCTCCAGGGGGATATTGAGAATATTATCAGGGCCGAACGGAATATAGCCCATCGGATTATTGAAGAATTCATGATTGCAGCCAACGAGACGGTGGCCTCTCACATGGCCTGGTTAAACTTTCCTTCCATCTACCGGATCCACGAAAAACCCGACCCGGGAAAACTCGCCGATTTTGAAGAGTTTGTTCGAAGCCTGGGATACAATCTGAAAGGTACTTCCAACATCCATCCACGGACCCTGCAAAGATTTTTGGAACAGGTGAAAGGTAAGCCCCTTGAAAAGCTGATAAATACGCTGCTTTTAAGATCTATGAAGCAGGCCCACTATTCAGCCACCAATGAAGGCCATTTTGGACTGGCATCGGAATGTTATACCCATTTTACCTCTCCCATCCGAAGATACCCGGACCTTGTGGTTCATCGTATGTTGAAAAAAACCTGGGAAGGAGAAAATTATTCACGGGAGCGGCTGGAAGAGCTGGAAGCCTTATTGGAAGAAATAGCCCAACACTCTTCCATGCGAGAACGGGTAGCCATGGATGCCGAACGGGATATTATAGCCATTAAAAAGGTTAAGTTCATGCAGGATAAACTGGGAGAAATCTACGAAGGCGTTATTTCCGGTGTAACGGCCTATGGACTTTTCGTGGAACTCAAAGATTTTTACGTAGAAGGGCTTGTCCATGTCAGTTCTATGTATGATGATTATTACCATTTTCAAGAAGATAGTTACGCTCTGATCGGGGAACGGACCCATAAAGTTTATCGGTTGGGAGATGAAGTTAAAGTTCAGGTTGTCTCTGTGAATGTGCCCAAACGTCAAATAGACTTTCTTCTGGTAGGGGAGAAGCAAAAACCGACGAAATCCGACCGGGAGACTCTCAAAGCCCTCCCAAGAAAACGGAAGGGCCGTAGAATTGAGAAAATTATACCCCTTGAGGATTTGTTACCGTAATGGGAACCTTGCATCATTTAAATGGCATGTGGGTTACTGTCGAAGGTCTTAATACCTACTACCTGACCCGGGGATCGGGTAAACCCGTTATTCTTATCCATGGCTTATCTGCCCACTCTTTTTCCTGGCGGAAAAACTTAGATCCTTTAGCCAAGTTCTTTCACGTATATGCTCTGGATTTAAAAGGACTTGGTTTCTCCGATAAGCCCTTAAAAAGTGATTATTCTCCAGAAGGGATGGCCACTTTTGTTATCCGATTTATGGATGCTTTGGGAATCCCGAAGGCAGCTCTTATCGGAAGTTCTATGGGTGGCATGATCAGTCTGACGGCAGCTCTTAAGTATCCTTCTCGGGTTACCCATCTGGTTTTGGTGGCAAGTACCGGATATCCTCTCCCCTCCAAACTTCTCAGGAAGCTCTTAGAAACTCCTGTTCTGGGAGAGATTTTGATTAAATTTGCCGGAAAAAAGGACCTGGAACGTGGCCTTCGAAAGTGTTATTACGACTCAACCCAAATTACTCCAGAAGTGGTAGAAGGGTATTATCTGCCCTATACAAGGGATCGAAACCTCAGGCCACAACTCTTGATGGCTCGGAGGTTCGGATTCCATCGGCCTTCTCCCCTGGAAAGTTTGTATAACCAGATTCAGATTCCCACTCTTCTCATTTGGGGTCGGGAAGATCGGATTGTTCCGATACAGCATGCTTATCGATTTCATCGGGAGATTAAAACCTCTCAACTGGTTATTCTGGAAAAGACAGGGCATGCACCCCAGGAAGAGAATGCCGAGGAGTTTAATAAAATAGTGATAGATTTTTTACTCTCGTCGGGTGTTCGTTAGCCGAGATACAGACCATGTTAGTTGAAAAAGTCACCATTATTGGAGTTGGCTTGTTAGGAGGCTCTCTGGCTGCTTCCTTGAAGCGCACGGGTTGTGCCAGTGAAATCACCGGAGTAGATACCCCGGACGTCTTAACAAAGGCTTTAGAGATGGGAATTATAGATAAGACCCATCAAAACCCTGAAGAGGGGGTTCGAGGAGCCGATATGGTCGTTCTGGCGACCCCCATCTCTTCTATTCTCACTCTTATTCCTCACCTTGCCTCTCATTTTAAACCGGGGGCCCTGGTGACCGATGTGGGAAGTACCAAGGTTGAGATTATCAAAGCGGCTCAAAAATATCTTCCGGAAACCGTCTGCTTTATAGGCGGTCATCCCATGACCGGTTCTGAGCGGAGTGGGGTTACTTCGGCAGATTCCTTCCTTTTTGAAAATGCAGTTTATGTACTGACCCCCCTGCAAGCCCATCTTCAGAAAATACCTATCCCTGAAGACCTGCAAGAATCTTCCTGGCCGTGGTTTACGAGGCTCTGCAAGATCATTCAAAAAATCGGGGGACGTGTTTTGGTACTGGATCCTGTAAGCCATGATGAAATTGTCGCCGCGGTGAGTCATCTTCCTTATCTTTTATCGGTGTCCCTGGTCAATTTAATTGCCGATTTACAGGCAAAGCACCCGAATTTACTCCAACTGGCTGCAGGGGGATTCCGAGATCTGACCCGGGTTGCTTCGGGTTCTACTAAAATGTGGGTGGATATTTGTCAATCCAATAAGTCCCAGATCCTGCCGCTTATAGATCTTCTTATCCAACATCTTCAAACCCTCAAAAGCCTTATTTCGGAAGAAAATGTTCTTTCCAAACTTGAAAGAGCGCGACAGGTTCGCAGTACCATTCCTTACAGTAATAAAGGACTTTTGGAACCTCTCCATGAGGTACGTTTGGTGGCCAAGGATGAACCCGGCGTCCTGGCCACCTTAACCCGGGTTATTGCAGAAGCGGGAATCAATATCAGTGATATGGAAATCCTCAAGATTCGAGAAGGGGAAGGGGGAACCATACGACTCGCTTTCCGATTAAGGTCGGACGCCATACAAGCCGTAGAGTTATTGAAACACGCGGGTTTTAATGCAAGACTCCAGGATTAAATTTTTAGAGTCTGGCTGCCTTCAGAGGTCATCTGAATTTTAAACCTTCAAACTTATGCTGGTCCTGTCCCCCAGAATGGCAAACTACGCAAGAGGCCTGACCGTGCTCTTCAAAATCTGACACAAGGGCATAGGTTAATCCTTTATCGGACCAGGTAAGGACCTTCCAACCGTTAATCACATCGAAATGGAACAAAAGCCCTTGCCAGGGAATCTTCTCCCCTCCGGAGGGTTGTGCAATAGTTTCCGAAGTAACAACTAAGGAAATAGGACGATTGTGCAGACGATAGACAACATGGGCTGCATAGTCGTGCTTGAAACCAATCAGTCGTGCACCGACGATTTCATAAGGCTTCGACTGGTTCAAATCTTCAGGATAATTAGGTAATTTCAGGTTAAAGGGTAATTTACCGGCAAACCATGTGGAAATTTCTTCTGGAGAGCTACTGATCACTTCCAATGGAAGTTGATTACGGGTATATCGTTGGTGAGTATCCACTGCAACGAGAGCAAATTCAGAAGGCCGTACCAACGGGATATGGGTCGGGCGGGCAATAAACCAGGCCAACATCAGGCCCAGAACGACCGTGGTAGCCACAAAGATCCTCCGGGTACGAGAGGAGAACCTTTTCGAGATGGGTTGATGATTTTGCAGGATCTGCTCAACCTTCTCCCTTAATCCTTCTGGTGTAGCATATAAAGGACGTGCTTGATGAATTGCCAAAATCAGTCGGCGTTCATACTCTAAAGCTGCCCAGCAACTGGCACAGGCATTGATGTGCGCTTCAAACAGACGTTGTTCGTCTCCCTGTAATTCGTTATCCACGTAAAGTGGAATTTGATAAATAACGTGTTCGTTCACAGCTCTCCTACTTCCCACAAAATCCATCGGCCCATTTGTTCAACCGACGGCGTAATTCAGCTCTGGCACGATTAATACGTGACATGACTGTTCCAACCGGACAACCTAAAATCTCAGCTATCTGGCTATAACTGAACCCCTCCATACAACGCAATACAATGACCTCACGAAAGGCCTCAGGTAAACTTTCCAAAGCAATTCGAATATTTTCCCGTAGTAATCCTTGCTCAAATATTGTATCCGGGCGCTGTTGATTTTTGACAGTCCATTCGCTCTCCGATTCCAAACCCTCTATATCTATTCCAAGAAGCAATTCTGACCCCTGAGCACGCCGCCGTTGGTTAATCCAAATATTTCGTAAGATCCTGAACAACCAGGCTTTTAGATCCCCGGTAGGCATCGAACGACGTGCCCCCTTGATGGCTCGTAAATAAGTCTCCTGTACTAAATCTTCGGCCTCCACTGGGTTTCGTGCTAAGGACATAGCATAACCATACAGTGCCTCTAAATACTCAAGAATGGCTTGCTCGATGCTTTTCTGCCCCTCCTTGTCCTCACCCTGCCCGATCATTATTGTCCTTTTCGCGGTGCTTTGAGAACCTATTCCGATACAGGTGCTTGATAAAGCATAGCAACGAGTACAATTTTTACTCCCTTTATCATTCCCGGTTAAATACGGAAACTCGCATTAACCAGATTTGATAGATATCCGTCTTAAAATAAGTCCTGTTAAACTTAATATTTAATCATTCATTTAATGAAACAAGCCTCAAGGCCAGTCCGCAAATAAAAAATTTATTAACTATTCCTTCTTATAAGCCTTCTTATAAGGAATCACAATCCAGCAGGGTAAGTTATTCCCCAAGACAAAAAAATTTTTTTATTAAGGAATAAAAAAACCGACAGGATGGTGATAACTTAAAAGTAAGAATTACAGAAATAAAGTAAAATTACAAAAGTAGATGGTAAAACTAATATAATCTAACAGTGCCGGTCCTGCAAGCCTAAGTATGAAGAAGGTAACTGCAACAATTTAGTAGGTGTCCCTTTTTCTGTCTGAACACCCCCCTGCCCCCCTCCCTCCCCCCGTATACGGAGGGATTAGAGGGGGGGGGGGGGACTTCAGCAGCAGCAACCCCGCGTCAGTCCCCCCCCGTATACGGGGGGGGGCAGGGGGGTGTTCTTTTTCCACCTACTAAATGGATACGGATCCATGAAGAAATATCATATAATGAGAAAACCTCCGCTCCAATGGACTATACCGGTGGTTATCGTGGCTATGGTGATGGGTTTAGGATTTTTTGTAACTTACCTGGGGGACTTCCCGTTATTTTCTGCCTATGCAGCCACCCTTGAGCCGGTGAGAAAGTTTCAGATGAAATTTCCCCTGGGTATTCCAGAAGACCTCTGGGAGTTGTTTATTCCAGAAGATAATCCCTTGACCGAAGCCAAAGTTGCCTTGGGAAAAGCTCTTTATTTTGATAAGCGATTATCTGTGGATCGAACTGTTAGTTGCGCGACCTGTCACGATCCTAAAGCCGCTTTTACAGATGGAAAACCTGTGTCTGAGGGGGTTGGTGGAAAAAAGGGAGCACGCAATGCACCGACTATTTTAAATGCCCTGTTTAACCCTGAGCAATTCTGGGATGGAAGGGCGAAGTCTCTAGAAGATCAGGTTAAACAACCTCTCATCAATCCCGTTGAAATGGCTATGCCATCCCATGAGGCTGTAGTCGATGTGATCCAACAAATCCCTTCTTATCGGGAGCAATTTCAACTAGTCTTCAAAAGCCCGGTCACACGGTCACAATTGATCTTATCGCAAAAGCTATTGCAGCCTTTGAGCGTACCCAGCTTTCGGGGGATTCACCCTTTGATCGATTTATCGATGGAGATAAAACGGCTATTAGTGAAGCAGCCCGGCGGGGTTGGGAGCTGTTCCAGAAAAAAGCCCGTTGTCATATCTGCCACGAGTTCAAGGATTCTTCCCCTTTCTTCACCGACTTCAAGTATCATAACATCGGTGTCGGCAGGAAAGCCGCCCCAAACTTCGAGTACCTGGTCCAGCAAGTTCGGGTATTAGCCGAAAGTGGACAATTAACCGAAGAAAAACTGGACCGGTTATCTCTCATGGAAGGATTTTCTGAACCGGGTCGATTTTTGGTTACCCATCAGCCTCAGGATCTGGGAGCTTTCAAGACCCCGTCCCTACGGGATATCGAGTTAACAGCCCCTTACATGCACAATGGAAGTCTTAAGACCTTACGGGAAGTTATTGATTTCTACAATAAAGGAGGCGAACCCAATTCCAACCTGGATGATAAGGATATTGTTAGACTCGATCTCAGCGATCAAGAAATAAGCGATCTAGAGGCGTTTTTAAAAACGTTAACGAGCGATCGGGTGCGAAGGCTGGCTCGGGGAGAGGAAACCTTGGCCGATACACCCCACAAATAGAATTTGTAGATGGCTTCAGGGGTAGAGCAGATGAAAAGAACTCTACAACCATAGTATTAAAGTAGAGCCTGGAAACAGAGTATGGGAGGGGAGCAAAAATGTCGGGGTTTCTATAAAATGGCAAGGCTAAAGAAAAATTCCTTGACGCTTTATGGAAATTGGATAGACTTTAAAGTGGAATTTAAAGAGGTTGTAAATGATCTATGGTAAAAGTAACCATTTATACAAAGAAGGATTGCTGTCTCTGTGAGACGGCCAAGGAAGTTATCAAAAAAGTTCAAGCTGATTACCCCATAATGGAAATTTATGAAGTAGATGTAACCTCCGATACAGATTTGTATCAAAGATTTCAATATGAAATTCCCGTAGTTTTCATTGAAAACGAAAAAGCTTTTAGATACAAGGTTAGTGAAAAGCTTTTACGTAAAAAATTGAATCGAATTCTGCAAAGGGGAGTCTGAGTATGGGTGGAGAGATTTCCGTACTAGCCGCTTTTATAGGCGGACTGATTTCTTTTATATCTCCCTGCGTTCTCCCATTAGTTCCGGCCTATATAGCGTTTGCCTCAGGAGTTTCCATAGATGAAATGCGAAACTCCAGGGATCGTAAAAAGGTCTTAAAAAAAACGGTTATTAGTTCCCTGACTTTTGTTTTTGGTTTTTCCTTTGTATTCATTTTATTAGGTGCTACCGCCACGGCCCTCGGGCAGCTTGTTTTTTCCCAAATGAACATTTTGAGCAAAATAGCCGGTCTTATCGTGATTATTTTTGGATTGCATCTGATAGGCTTATTTAAATTAAAATTCTTAAATTATGAGAAAAGATTTCATCCAACGGGTAGAAAAAGACCCCGGCTTGTACGTTCCTTTTTATTGGGATTGGCCTTTGCTTTTGGTTGGACACCTTGCATTGGTCCCGTCTTAGGGACTATTTTGTTTTTAGCCGGAGGGCAAGAAACGGTTCTAAAGGGGATCGTTCTTCTTTCTGTTTATTCCCTGGGACTTGGACTCCCCTTTATTTTAACGGCTATAGGAACCAGTGCTTTCATGGATTTTTTTAATAAGATTAAGCGATATTTTACGTTGGTAGAGGTGTTTAGTGGGAGTTTTTTAATCCTCGTAGGATATCTCATCTTCACCAATCAATTCACTTTATTGGCCAGTAAACTGGCAGAATGGTTTCCCTGGTTGTTAAAACTGGGCTAGAAGTATTGGCCCCAAAGACACTGAAATCCAGAGGCTTACTAAAATTTGGGGTAAGCGCTTTTTTAAACTTCATGTCTTGGTGGCTGGATCGCTCATGAAAAAGAAAAAATTAAGATTTGTAATCGGAGGCGTTGTGATTGCCCTGGCTATCACGTATATGGTCTTTGCAGGTGCCCGTAATAACATGGTTTACTATATGACGGTGGATGAGTTGATGGCTAAAGGTAAGTCTTTCCATGGGGAAGGTGTTCGAGTGGCCGGTAAAGTAGTTCCAGCATCCATCGTCAAGGGCCCGCAACCCACAGAAGTAAAATTTAATGTGAAAGACAAGGAAGGGACCGGTATACTTCCTGTTTATTATAAGGGAATAGTACCGGATATGTTCAAAGATGACGCAGATGTCATTATAGAAGGCCGCTATGATCCCGATGGCACTTTTCACGCAAAAACCCTCATGACGGCTTGTCCTTCTAAATATGTACCTGAGGATAAGCAGCAGTACATATCCAAGGAACAATTAAAGTCTTATTAGGAGAAGTCAGAAGTCAGAAGGAAAGTTCTGAATTCTAACTTTTAACTCCTATTATTCATGGCCGATATAGGATATATTACCTTATGGATTGCCTTCGGGCTTTGTATATATGTCCCGGTGATTTCGGTCCTGGGGGCTCGAACCCGGAGAAATCATTTTATATTAAGCGCTGAAAAGGGTATTCAGGCCGTTTTTGGAATTTTAACCCTGGCGTCGCTTTGTTTAATTTATTCTCTGATCACAGACAATTTTCAACTCCGGTATGTCGCAGAACACTCCAATCGCGTCATGCCACTCTTTTATAAAATAACTGCCTGGTGGGGTGGACAGGAGGGTTCTCTCTTATTCTGGGTTTGGATCCTGTCGGTATTTTCGGTCATCGTAGTGGCCCAAAATCATCATAAGAATCGGGAACTTATGCCGTATGTGTACTCGGTTCTGATGTCAACGGCCCTGTTCTTTTTAGTTCTGATCCTTTTTGCTGCAAATCCCTTTGCAGTATTACCTCCCTCCAGGGTTCCTGCAGATGGAGCCGGGTTGAATCCACTCCTTCAAAATCCGTACATGATCATTCATCCCCCTAACCTGTATTTGGGGTATGTCGGATTTACAGTACCCTTTGCTTTTGCCATTGCAGCCCTTATCACGGGACGATTGGATAGTACGTGGATCAAGAGTACACGTCGGTGGACTATCTTCCCCTGGTACTTTCTGGGTATAGGTATTCTGCTGGGGGCTCATTGGGCCTATCTTGAACTGGGATGGGGCGGTTATTGGGCCTGGGATCCGGTAGAGAATGCTTCACTTATGCCCTGGTTGACGGGAACGGCCTTCCTCCATTCGGTCATGATCCAGGAAAAGAAAGATATGCTGAAGGTCTGGAACGTTTCACTGATTATTTTGACCTTCATGCTTTCCATCTTCGGAACTTTTTTAACTCGAAGTGGGGTGGTTTCCTCTGTACACGCCTTCGCCCAATCTTCCCTTGGATATTACTTTTTGGTTTTTTTAGCCCTTATCCTGGTCTTTTCCGTTTTCTGGATTGTTAAGCGGTGGGAATTATTAAAGAGTCGAAATGAATTAGACTCTTTTATCTCTCGGGAGAGTATTTTCCTGCTCAATAATCTGATCTTCGTAGGAATCGCCTTCACCGTATTGTGGGGAACTATGTTTCCAACTCTATCTGAAGCCATCCAGGGAACCCGAATAACGGTT
>JAUQPW010000001.1:123657-126975 GCA_030550175.1 bacterium | reverse complement strand
AATCAAGTTAACGTCCCAATCGGACTTTTGATGCTTCTTCTAACCGGAATAGGCCCCTTGATTCCCTGGCGTAAGGCCTCCTGGCAACATTTAAAGCGGAGCTTTACGTATCCTACCCTCGGAGCCTTGATGGGAGGTATCCTTTTGTTTCTATTAGGAGTACGCCACTTGAAAGCCCTACTCGCTTTTGTTATTGCCATGTTTGTAGCCGGGACGATCCTCCTCGAGTATATCCGGGGAACTCTGGCCAGGCGAGAGATGACCGGAGAAGACTATTTGACCGCCTTTTTTACCTTGATTTCTAAAAATCGCAGGCGCTATGGGGGCTATATCGTCCATTTCGGTATTGTCTTGATCTTTGTGGGTATTGCAGGTTCTTCTGCTTTCCAGATAGAAAAGGAAGTGGTCATGAAACCAGGAGAATCGGCAATTGTCGGGGATTACCGAATTAAATATCAAGGAATTTCCTTTAAAAGTGATCCCAATAAGACCGTTGCCTCTGCCGATCTCCTCGTTTATCGCCAAGGAGAGAAAATTTCCGGCCTGGTTCCCGAAAAACATCGTTATCTGCGGGGCGATCAAATGGTTACCACCGAGGTGGCTATCTATTCAACCCTGAAGGAAGACCTCTATACGGTTCTCGGAGCCATTGAGGAAGACAATACTGCCGTGTTTAAATTTGTAATTAATCCTATGGTTCTCTGGATCTGGGTGGGTGGATTTCTCTTTATGACGCTGGGAACATTTGTTATTACCCTTCCAACCCTGGAAGAGCTTAAAGAACGTGAACGGGCCAGGCAGCCAGAATGGACGGCCGGAAAGAAAGTATTAAGTAGAGCTTAATGCCCGTGCTATAAATACCCACTCCTGTAGAATGAATGCCATGTGGCGGCAGGT
Organism: bacterium; assembly: GCA_030550175.1. Taxonomy (GTDB): domain Bacteria; phylum Moduliflexota; class Moduliflexia; order Moduliflexales; family JAUQPW01; genus JAUQPW01. Next base: position 126,078 of record JAUQPW010000001.1, on the reverse strand, counting down.
TTTAGACCTGCCGAAATTTTTTAAACTGAACTGAATTTAAACCTTTAACAGGATCTAAAATAACATGTTAAGTGCTTTTATTGTAATTCTTCTCTCGGTTGGGGTTATGGGTTATGTACTCTATCCCTTGATTTTTAAGCGGGAAGAAAAACCCTCCTGGACCAATTCATCTTCCACGGTTAGTTATTCTCTTCGAGAGCTCCAACGTAAAAAAGAAAATATCTATTTAGCCATCAAAGAACTCGACTTTGATTATAAAATGGGTAAATTATCAGAAGGGGATTATCAACAACTCAGGCAGCAGTTGAAGGCCGATGCGACCCTTATCCTCCAACAAATCGATGAGTTGGAGAAAAACCAATACGGCGAAAGCCTGGAAGATCAAATCGAGAAGGAAATCCTGGCTTTTCGCAAAAAGAAAAAGGCTCGAAGTCAAATCCCTGCTTCAGAGGTAACCTTGGAAGTAAAATGCCCTAATTGCCATAGATTACTGGCCGCTCAAGATAAATTCTGTTCAGAATGTGGAACCCGTGTTCAATTTAATTGCCAGAATTGTGGGCAAACTTATATGACCACTTATAAGTTTTGTCCCAATTGCGGAAACAAGTTAGTTTCAAGTTTATAAAAGGGAGGAGTTCTTAGAGAATTGAAAAAATTCATTTATTCTGGATATCTTGGACTTTACCTCTGGTCGGCTCTTTTTTCCCTTACAGGTGTTCAGGCCGCAGAATCGAAAACCACAACCGGCGACGAAACCATCACGGTATCCGGACAGCATGTAGTCCTGCATATTCTGGGAGATATGATTCGGGTCACCGAAGTTCTTATCCTGGAGAATGGAAGTGAAGCCACTCTGGTGAGTACTGGAGGAAATAAAGTATTAAGTTTTAACCTTCCAGAAGGCTTCTTTGCACCTCAATTTCTCGAAGAGATGGCCGACGCAGTATCGGTCACCGATCGGGGATTTAATTATAATAAACCGGTAGCTCCGGGTGAACTAAAGTTGGCCGTATCTTACCATGTGAAGATTTCGTCTTTTCCTTATACCCTCTCGATCAGAACCAGTTATCCCACCAAACTTCTGGATGTTTTTATAGCAGATTCGGATATCCAGATAGAGAGTCCCCCGTTAGTTGCTCAACCTCCTGTACAGATGGGAGACCAGCTATTTCGTCGGTATGCCGGAGAAAATTTTGGTAAAGGAGTAGTCATTCCGGTTAAGTTAATTCCGGGAAGTGAAAAAGGGCAACCGGGTTCCGGACTTCCCGATTCAAATGCCAGCAGGATAGTTCCATTACCTCCCGAAGAACAACAGGATAATCAACGTCAGAGCTTGATCGTTTCGGTCCTTGTAAGTATTCTGATAGTAGGTGGAATTTTATCGGTATATATTAAAACCCGATTGAGCAAAAATAAGAGAAAATCAGGACCTCCCAGGAATCTTAAGCTTTCTTTAAAACAAGAGCGGGAAGAATTGATCAGGGTTATTGCAGAACTGGATGATCGGTTTGAGGCCGGAGATATAACCGAGGAGAATTATCATAAGGAGCGGGCCCGCAAGAAGAAAAAGCTCATTGAATTGACCCGTACCTTATTAGAGATGGAGAAGTAGGTCACGTTGGTTTATATCCAGAACCTGACCAAATCCTTTGGAAATTTTAAGGCTTTAAGAGGAATAAACTTAAAGCTGGAGAAAGGCCAATTTCTTACCATTTTCGGACCCAACGGAGCCGGCAAAACTACCCTTATCAAAATCCTCTCCACACTCATGAAACCTACCTCTGGAGTGATAAAAATCGCAGGTTTAGATCTTCGAGAAGATGGGGAGTCCGTTCGAAAACAAATCGGGGTGATTTCCCATAGTACCTACCTTTATCCAAATCTAACGGCCTATGAAAACTTAAAGTTCTATGGAAAGATGTATGACCTTCAAAATCTACCGGCAACCATTGAGCGGGTTCTGGAAGAGGTAGGCTTAAAGGACCGTATGCACGATCTGGTGAGAACCTACTCTCGAGGAATGCAGCAGCGATTATCTATTGCCAGGGCCATTCTCCATGATCCTGCCGTGATGTTTCTGGATGAGCCTTACACGGGATTGGATCTCCATGCCGCCGAGATGCTCCGCGATCTCTTGCAGACCGTTCACACCCGGGAAAGGACTGTTATCATGACTACCCATAGTATCTCTCAAGGACTCGAGGTATCTGATCTGGTGGGTATTCTGGTCAGGGGAAAACTGGTTTATCTGGAACCTATTGGGAAGATAGATACCCAGGATTTCGGGAAAACATACTTTTACTGGGTTGAACAAGCTGGATAGTAAAAGGCGACAAAAGGGGGGAGTGGGGGTGTGGGAGTATGGGGGTGTGGGAGTATGGAAGTGGGGAAGTAGAGAAGTAGAGAAGTATGGAGGTATGG